>DBUV01000054.1:23528-33597 GCA_002308095.1 Acidimicrobiia bacterium UBA1281 | reverse complement strand
TCTTCAAACTTTTTCTTAGCTAGAATTGCAGCTTTAGCCATGTAATAACCGCCGATAACTTGGCCAAACATTTTCATGTAAGGGGTTGCTGCAGAGCTAGCATCTACAAGCTCTCCTTCAAGCATTTTTCCACCCAGCCAAAGAGTTACCTCAGATAAATTAGTGACTTCTTTATCTAAAAGAGAAGCCATCTTTTGTAAGTCCTCATCCCCAGTTTTCATTGTTTCAATAGTTTCATTTACCTCAGATAACAAACGTTGCATTGCTTGACCTCCATCTAAAGGTAATTTTCTAAACATGAGATCTAATGCCTGAATACCATTAGTCCCCTCATAAATTGGCGCAATTCTTGCATCCCTTAAGTATTGAGCTACCCCAGTTTCTTCAACATAACCCATGCCTCCATAGACCTGTATCGCAATTGAGCTTAGCTCAACACCAAGATCAGAAACCCAGGCTTTAGTAACTGGAGTTAGTAGACCACACCTTTCTTCACCAAAAGATTTAGTTTCTTCATCTTCTGCAAAATACTCTAGATCCATCATCAACTGATTATCATACATAAGATATCTCATGGCATCCGTATATGCCTTCATAGTCATAAGCATTCTTCTTACATCTGCGTGATCAATGATTGTTGATTTCTTTGCATCTTCCTTACTCATTCCTACAGGTCTTCCTTGAACACGATCACGTGCATATTGAGCCGCACCTTGAAGTGCAGGCACAGCACAGGAAAGTCCTTGACCGCCAACCCAAACTCTGGCTTCGTTCATCATTGTAAACATGTAGGTTAAACCTCTATTTTCTTCTCCAACTAAATAGCCTATAGCACCTTTATCTCCACCATATTCCATAACACAAGTCGGACTTGCATGAATTCCTAATTTTTCTTCGATAGATAAACATTTAACTTCGTTACGATCACCAAGAGATCCATCATCATTAACCATAAATTTAGGGACAATAAACATAGAAATCCCCTTAGTTCCCTCTGGTGAACCAGGTACTTTAGCTAGAACTAAATGGATAATATTTTCTGTCATATCATGTTCACCAAAAGTGATCCATACTTTTGTACCAGTGATGCTATAGGTACCATCTTCGTTTTTCTCAGCTTTTGTAGTGATTGTTCCCAAGTCGGATCCAGACTGTGGTTCACTTAAATTCATTGTTCCGGTCCACTCTCCAGAAACTAATTTTGGAAGAAATTTATCTTTTTGTTCCTGACTTCCATGAAAGTTGAGTGCTGATATTGCTCCTGCACTCAAACCTGGAGCTAGTCCAAAAGCAAGATTTGCAGAACTAAGTATTTCTAATGTTCCTCCTGACAAAACTACAGGCATTCCTCCACCACCTATTTCTGATGGGAGAGAGATTGATGACCAACCAGCCTCTGCAAATTTCTTATAAGCATCTACAAAACCATCAGGCATTGTTACCACAGAGTCTTTGATTGTTGCTCCATTTTCATCACCGATGGCATTTATTGGAGCTAAAACCTCTTCGGCAAATTTTCCACATTCTTCCATAGTCGGTATAACTATGTCTTCAGAAAAGTCACTAAACTGGCTAATTTTTGACAGAACATCATAAGAGTTGATTACTTGATATCCGAATACGATGTCTTTTATTGGAGCTTTATAATTCACAGCCATTGTTTTATTTTACTATATTCTATAAAGAACGCGTAATTTTTACCTAGGAGTAACTTCAACTAATTCTGATATTTCTTCAATCTTTTTAAGTGTTGGCATATCATTAGTTCCAGCAGTGATTGCTCCAGCTGCACAAGCATTTTTGATAGTTAGGATAATATCTTCTACTCCATGGGCAGCTATATAAGCCGCTGTAGCATCACCGGCTCCTGTTGAATTAATAGTTTTAAAATCAGGAGGAGTTATTTCAACCGCACCCTCTGAGCTTATTAATCTAGCAGGTAGATTTGAGTGAGTAAGTAATATTCTCGATACTAAATCTTGATTTAGTAATTTTTCAGCTTCAACAACGTCTATTTCATCTTTACTAACAACTAAGAAATCAATCTTATAGTCTATTGTATGTTCATAACCTGCTTGAACAACAAAAACGCCACTATCGGTTATTTCAGAGATAGTGTCTCTTATATGTGGAATAGAATACCTGTCAATAAGTAAAGAGTCATAGTCTTTAATCCCTTTAATTTCATTCCACGTGCACTTAGAGTAACCAGATGAAATTATGGTTCTTTCGCCATCTTTGTCAACAAAGATAGAGCAGGTAGGTGTTGGCAATTCCGAAAAGAGTATGTTTTCATGAGATATGTTTTTCTTATCTAATTCATCTATCAGATAAGAGCCTAATGAGTCTTTACCTATGCTATTGCCAAGTACTGACACATCTATTCCCCAATTAGCAATATTTTTTGCACAGTTAATAGCAGTCCCACCGGCACGAATTTGATAATCATTGCCTCTAATATCTCCTCCAGCAACCGGAAGGTCATCTATAAAATAGATGAGATCTGGATTAAGTGTTCCGTAGCAAAGTATCTTTTGATAACTCATAACTTTAATATAATGTATTAAAAATAAACTGAAAGAAAGAAAAATGAAAGTAGCCTATGTCTTAAACTCACCAAATGCAGCAAATTATAAAGTTGGGGAGATGATACTTCCGCAACTAGAAGCTGGTAACCATGGAGTAGATGTTGTTGGAATTTTCTTTTTTGATGACAACACAATGTTACTTCAAAAAGGAAACCCAAAAGGAGAAAGGCTAGCAAAAATAGCAGCTGAAAAGGGAATGCTTTTAATGATGTGTGACCAATGTGCAAACCAAAGAGGTTTAGCTACTGAAAATGCTGATGGAGGCTACACTCCAGAGGGAACTGTTGAGGGAGTAGCAGCAGGTTGTTTCCCAGACTTATACCAAGCATTATCAGGCAATATGCCCGATCAAGTCATATCTTTATAACTAAACTAAACCACTTATAACAGCTGTAAGGATGAGGATTATTAAATAGCTTATTAGTCCTCCTCCTATGGCAGCATATTTCATAGTTTTTGATATTGAGCTTGGACCAACTAGATGGTACGCAAGAACTCCGAAAAATGGCACCAAAAATACTAAGGCTAGCCACATATATCTTCTACCACCCGAAACCTGATTATTAGTGTTCAAATCATATAACGCTAATGCTGTCCATGCTGCATAAAGCACAAAAGGCATTAAATAGCCATATAGTTGAAACAATAATTGCCAAATACTTGGGCTTGAAATAGGCACTCCACTCATTATTATCTCCTTTTTAGCTTCAAATAAGTTATTTAAATCCTCGTCTACAAGATCGTATGGAAGTTCCATAGTGTCAATGCTAGGAACGTAAAACAGGTTTATAGCTGGGCTAGGGGTTTTAATATTATCAAAAGTCATATTGAGTTGCTCTTTAGGCCACGGATATTCCTTATATCTATTCTTGTCTAGTTCTTCATTTTGAGCATCTGCAAAAAATCCAGCGAGCATCATTAATCCTGATACGTCACCTTGTAGGGGAAACCTGGAAAACAAATTGTCATTTTCTAATGATGAACAATTATGTAGTTGCTCAAGAAGAGGAGGTGTCGATGTTTGATAGATGTTATCTTCATAGCAATTCCCCGGACCCCACGGACCTGCCAATGCCAAATCAGTATATCCTGAATCAAGAACCAAGTTCTCTTTAACTTGGACGTGTTGGGAAAAATAGAGTTTTGCATCCAACATAGGACTTGCAACTATTCCATATTTATCATGATTTATAACAATATTTTTCTCAATAATATCTCCAACTCTTCCGGGAACAACAATTCCCATTCCACGTGCAACAAGTCCAAAACGATTTGTTGGTGCATCATAATTATTATTGTCTACAACTAAGTTGCTGATAATTGTTGTTTCTCTACCTGGTGGATTTAATTCTGAATCAAGTGTATTTGGAACTATACCTGACATATTATCTCGCCAAATATTTCTATATAAATAAAGGTGTCCACCTGCATTAGTTCCTGAGTATCCAAGTGCATTTCCTTCAACAACGTTATCGTAAATTAATGAATTACACGGATAACATTGTCCAATGTATATACCACTATCAGGATGACCAGAGGCATAAATGTTATCAAAAACTCCATCTGTAGAGTCGAATGCATATACTCCATAATCACCATTGTTATAAACTGTTAAGTAAGAGCCTTTAAATCCTTTTGAACCGTTCCAATAGACTCCATTAAGTGAAAAATTTCTAACGGATAAGTTTTCAACACTAACTCCATCTGTGTCATAAATCTGAATACCATTCTCTCTCATAAATTCACCATCAACAATTACAGAGTTTCTATTAGTACCTCTAATTGTTAAATAATCAGTTGTTATAGTTACACTTTCGTTATATACCCCAGGATTTATTAAAACTAGGTCACCTTCTAGTGCTGAGTCAACAGCTTCCTGAATTGTGTTAAATTGCTTATTATCTCCTACTTCAAGCACATTGCTGCTAAGTTCTACAACAACCTTTTCTACAGGTGCACTGTACTCTACATCGCCAACAATGACGGTTCCAACCATCCCCTTATTATTTGTACCGTGATATGGGCAATAATATTCGTATACCCCTGGCTCCTCAAAAGTATATTCATATTGGTCACCTTTTGTAATAATTCCATATTCAAAGTAGTCAGATGAAATAGCCTGCCACGATCCATCACTAGCAATTACATTATGGTTATTTGACCCACCTGATTCCCATATCACGGTTGAGCCAACTGGAACATTTATGACTTTGGGAGAAAATTCATCATCAACTATTCGAATCACTAATGGTTCCTCAGAGGAAGCATCTCCAGCTCCACAAGCTAAAAGGAGAATGGAAAAAATGAATAAACTTAGAACTTTCTTCACAGGTACATTTTAGCAACTATTATTGGCACATGGATAGTAAAGTATGGGCTTGTCCCAAGTGCAACACATCATCTGTGGTGATTGCAAAAAAAGACAAAGACAGAAGCAGAGATTCAATTTCTCAACCACATACAAGTGAAACAGTTTCAATGACAAGTGGGGGTTTTACTAAGTTTTTCAATGTTCAAAATCAAAAGTTCTTAGTTATTACATGTAGCAAATGTTCATATTCAGAATTTTATCGTTCTGAAGTTAAGGCTTGGGAGTCTATAATCGACTTTTTTGGTAACTAAATTTAAAGATCATTTTTTTAATATTTTATAAAATATAAGAACCCTATACTTACTTGCTTATGGCAAAAGAAAATATTAGAAATATAGCAATAATTGCCCATGTTGACCATGGTAAAACAACATTAGTTGATGGACTTCTTCAGCAAAGTGGAACATTTAGCGAGCATCAAGTGTTAGAAGAAAGAGTTATGGATTCAGGTGATCTCGAAAAAGAAAGAGGCATAACTATTACATCAAAAAATACGGCAATTCACTACAACAATATAAAAATAAATATAGTCGATACACCTGGTCACGCTGACTTTGGTGGCGAAGTTGAAAGGAGTCTTAACTTAGTTGACGGAGTTCTTTTATTAGTTGATTCAAGTGAAGGACCATTACCTCAAACAAGATTTGTCTTGAAAAAAGCCCTCGAGAGAAACTTACCTGTAATATTGGTGATAAATAAAATTGATAGATCTGATGCCCGAATTGATGAAGTAGTTGAAGAGGTTTATGATTTATTTATTGACTTAGATGCAAATGACAAGCAAATCGAATTTCCTATCGTATACACAAATGCAAAAGATGGAGTTGCTCATGAGTCACTAGGAGATGAGTCTACAGATTTAATTCCTTTGCTTAATTTGATAACAAGTTTTTTTAGTGGACCTGAAACTGATGACACATTAATTCCACAATTCTTAGTAACAAACCTTGCTTATGACTCTTATGTTGGACAAGTTGCAATTGGCAGATTAGACAATGGAATTCTTGAGCTTAATAAACAATACAGTTTATGCGGGAAAGAAGAAACTATAAATAACCAAAAGTTTTCTGCATTATATACATTTAAAGGATTAGAAAAAGTAAAGGTTGAAGCCCTTGAATCAGGAGATATTATCGCAGTAGCTGGAATAGACAATATCCAAATCGGAGATACCATTTCAAGCAATGACAATCCCAGCCCACTTCCAAGAATTGAAATTGACGAACCCACTGTCTCAATATTTTTTCATGTAAACAATGGCCCTTTTGCGGGTAGAGAAGGCAAATATGTGACTTCAAGAAATATTAATGACAGGCTGCAAAAAGAAATTTTAAGTAATGTCTCACTTCAGATTATTCCAAGTGATAAAACAGACGTCTTTGAAGTTAGGGGCCGTGGAGAGTTGCAAATGGCAGTATTGATTGAGACTATGCGTAGAGAAGGATATGAATTCATGGTTTCACGGCCAGAAGTGATCATAAAAGAAATTGACGGCAAGAAAAATGAACCAATGGAAAAAGTTTTTATAGATACACCGGAAGATTATGTTGGAGTGATTACTGAAAAGCTTTCTAAAAGGAAAGGTAAAATGACTAATCTAATGAACAATGGATTTGGTAGAGCAACATTGGAATTTTCCATCCCCTCTAGGGGTTTAATTGGTTTCCGAAACCAATTTCTGACCGACACAAGAGGTTCAGGAATTATGAACTCTTTATTTGATGGTTATGCACCTTGGTCAGGTGAAATTCCACAAAGAACTAATGGTGTGTTAATTTCTGATAGAAATGGAAAAGTTACACCATATGCAAGTCTCGCAATGGTTGACAGAGGGGTCTTGTTTGTACCACCTGGTACAGAGGTATATGAAGGAATGATTATAGGAGAGAGAAATAACGAAGGAGATCTTGAAGTCAATATTACCAAAGAAAAGAAACTTACTAACCATCGTGCTTCTGGCTCAGATGAGACCATTCCACTAAGACCACCGCAGTTAATGTCTTTAGATCAATGCATAGAATTTATTTCAGAAGGAGAGTTTGTTGAAGTAACACCTGAATCAATCAGATTAAGAAAATCAGAACTTAACGCCACCCAAAGAGCTTTAAATAAAAAGAAGGAAAAAAAATCCTAAATTTTAAGCTTGAATCCAATCTTCAGGATTGTCATCAACAAAAAAATCACTAACTAAAGTTTCTCCAGGTTGAATTGCATACTGCTCAAAATCTGTAACTCCTTCTTCTTCTAAGACATCTTGATCAAGGAAAAAGTTCCCCGTACACTCTGCTGAGTTCCTTTTGAGTACTGCATATGCTGCATCTGCATAGATTGATGGTTTACGAGAACCTTTCACTAGCTCAGCTCCAATAACATTTCTTACTGCGGCTGTATCAAGAGATGTCCGTGGCCACAAACAGTTAGAAGCAATTTGATCTTTTTTGAACTCCTCCGCAAGGCCGTGGGCAACAAGTGACATGCCGTATTTCGCTGTTGTGTAAGCTAAAGTCATTCCAAACCATTTCCTGGAAATGTTCAAAGGAGGGGATAGTGTCAAAATATGAGCATTCTCGCTTTTTTTGAGATGAGGGATACACTGCTGACTCAATAAAAATGTTCCACGAACATTTATATTATGCATTAGGTCATATCTTTTCATAGGAGTATTTACAGTATCAGAAAGATGAATAGCACTAGCGTTGTTTATACAGATATCAATTCCACCAAATTTTTCAACACACTGTTCAACCGCCGATGCCACTTGGTCTTCAAATCTTATGTCACAAACGACTGGTAAAGCATTTCCGCCTGCTGCTTCGATTTCCTCTGCTGCTGTATATATAGTTCCAGGTAGGGTTGGATGGGGTTCAGTTGTTTTAGCCAAGATTACAATGTTTGCACCATCTTTAGCTAATGTCTTTCCAATCTCTAAACCAATACCTCTTGAGCCACCACTCATAATTACTGTTTTGTTTTTAAAATTTTCCATAGATGTATTGTATTAAAATTGTTGTTCTTCTGTAGAGTCTTTTTTAGAAAGTAGCTTTGAGTCACTGCCCATAACTATCTCACCTATCGACTCATAATAATCTCCTCCAACTTCTTGTTGATGTTTAATAGCTGTGTACCCATCTTTAGACAGTTCTAGTTCATTTTTTTGTAAATCTACAATTGCCTTCATGTTCCCTCCTTTATAGTTTTTAGCTAATTCATACATGGAGCTTGCCATTGAGTGAAATCCAGCCAAAGAAACAAATTGAAGAGAATAACCAAAATCAGCAAGACTCTGTTGGAATTTTATTATTTCTTCATCTGCAAACTTGTCTGTCCAGTTAAACGAAGGAGAGCAGTTATAAGCTAAAATTTTATCAGGATAATGCTTTCTTATTTCTGAAGCAAATTCTTTTGCAAATCCAAGATCTGGCGTGTTTGTTTCGCACCAAATGACATCTGCATATTCTGCGTATGATAAGGATTTAGAAATCGCCATTTCGTGATTTTTTTCAATAGGGTAATATCCATCAGCAGTTCTTTTATTGCTCAAATATGGTTTGTCACTTTCGTCAAAATCTGATGTCATTAATTTAGCGTTTAATGAATCTGTTCTAGCTATAAGGACTATTGGAGAGCCCAATACATCTGAGGCTAATCTTGCAGAAGTTAACTTATTTATATATTCATGTGTTGGAATTACAACCTTGCCACCCATATGACCACATTTTTTTTCTGAAGCTAACTGATCCTCAAAGTGCAATCCTGCTATTCCAGAATGAATAAACTGTGAAGTAAGATTAAAAACATTATAAACCCCTCCAAAACCAGATTCAGCATCTGCAATTATTGGGGGAACCTCAATTTTTTTAAGCTCAACCATCTTTTGTAGCATTGTGTTATTTATCTTCTCTACAAAATTTGGGCCACTGTTTGATGGGTATAAAGATAGGTCGGGATATGTATTAATTCCATTATTACTTTCAGCAGCTACTTGCCAGCCACTCACATAAATAAATTCATAGTCAAGGTTAAACATCTGCAATGCTTGTTGAGCAGTAGATGCACCAAGACCAGATATAAAATGTTCTTTTTGATTAAGTAGCTTCCACAATTTGGATGCCCCTCGTTCTGAGATTGGACTTATAGTTTTGAATGGTGCTCTTAACTTTTGAATATCTTCTGGTAAGTACTTTCTATTTAGATCTTTCCACCGATCAGATTCAATATATTTATTTATCTGTGTAAGGTCATTAAAAGAATCACTGCTCATAAAATTTAAAGTTGGCTTGCAGCAACTGAAGCAATAATTATTGTGAGGGTAATTATTCCGAGAGCTGTAATGAGAACTTCGTTCTTTGTGATTTTTATTTTAGGACCTGCGCTCATCAAAGCTGAGAAAAGTAAAATTGCGGCTGAAATTATTAATGCAAATAGTGGAGCATAGTCATGAAAATTGATAAAAACTTGAGATATAAGTACAGCAATTATACCCCCAACTAAAATTGCACCTAAAGGAATAACTGCTGAACCAGTGATTCTATTTCGAATAATAACCGCTTCTTCTTCTTCAAAAAGCTCTAAACCTTTGGGTACGCCCAGAAGTATTGAGATTACTGAAATTAGCGCCTGAAAAAGAGTTGACATTAAAACGATTCTCCAAAAAGATCCAAAAACTGGAAGCAAAAATAATGTTGGATCTTCTGGAAGAATTGGCTCAATTGTTTGACCAATTGATGATGTTATAAAGAATCCGGTGATTGATCCAAACATTAACCCTAACCCAGTGCCTTGAAAGATTGATTCCCTATCACTTGTTTTTATGCCATGACCAATAAAGTTGGCTTCAAGTAGTTTCTTAACATTAACTGTATTTATAACTGCAAAAAAAGTTGTTAGAAGTGTTAAAGCAACAATGTAAGTAGTTTTCTTATATTCTGTTATAAGATTGAAAGTTTCAGATTCAAGAATCAAACCATCATAAAGATATGTACTTATAGCAATTGCTTGAATAAATCCAGTGATAATCCCAAATAAAGATCCATACTGTAATGCGCGTGCAACTTTTGAAAATAAATCTGCAGGTGGTTCGATAAACTCCTCAACAACTTCGGTTGCTACA
>DBUV01000054.1:0-23124 GCA_002308095.1 Acidimicrobiia bacterium UBA1281 | reverse complement strand
ACAACTTCGGTTGCTACAGGAGCTGCGGGGCTTCCAGAGGACCAACTTGAAAGAATTGAATTTATGTCAACGCCATTAGCTTCTGCTCTCGCCTGAGCTGATCGCGAAACTAGCATCTGAGGAACACCAGTTGTGTTACTAATTTCTTCTATAAGTTTTTCATCCATAATATTCTTATTAAATTTTAGTCGTTAGTTGAAGTTCTAACTACATCATCGAAGGTTTTTTCAGTTTTATACCAACTCATCCAAGTTATTAAAATAAATATCCACAGAATTAAACCACCACCCAATTTCAGGACAAGTCCAGCCATAGTTTGATCATTAATAACCGATACATTAAAAATATTTTCAACCTCAAGATATGCGGAATACAATGGCTCCGTTCCAAATGCTAGGAAGCTTGCCGGAATCGTAGGTAACAAAGACTGAAGAAAAAGATAGGCTATCTTACCGGGAGCACTTAGTTGTTTGATATCTTTGGTTAGTCCTATTACGGGAATCCACATATTCAAAGAAACTAAAAGCATTACTCCATGGATAAGGAAATGAAAGAGAGTATTAGTAACCATTAAATTAATTACATTAGTCCAGTGCATGCCAACCATAACAAAATTAAAAAGAAAAAATGCAACCACGGGTTTAGTTGTTACTTGCAAAAGTGAAATTAAAGGTTTCACAGAAATTAATTTTTTTTGTGCACTATTCAAGCCATTTAGCAGCAGGGGGGGAGCAACTAGTGCTAGTACTAAGTGTTCTGCTGAGTGTACGGAGAATAAATATTTTTCACCAATATCATGAATTGGCCAATCTGTGAATAGCCAGAGGAAGAATAATCCCGAATACCATGATCTTCTTTTATTTTTTTTAATATCAGAATTGTCAGTGGAGTATTCAAAGAAAACTATAAGTGAAACTATCAGTGCCCAGACGTCATAGTGTGGGTGCCAAACTAAATTACTCATCAAATAAAGTTTGCAGCAGCTCTTTCGAACATAACAATTGCAAATAAGATGAGTGCTAAAATCATTCCACCAGTAAAAAATTTGTTTATCAGAGAGTTTTCAAACCTCAAGTGCATAAACCAACCAACAACAATTACAAACTTACCAACAGCTAAAATTATCAAGAGAGGGTCAGTAAACACTCCAACAAAGTCTTCGGTGTAGTATAAAGCAACTTCAATTGCAGTAAGAACACCTAGGACTAATGCTATCTGAACATATTGAGCAGGCTTTGGGTGCGGTTTGTGATCAACTGACATCAGATTAGGTAAACCACTGTGAAAAGGACAATCCAAACAATATCTACGAAGTGCCAATATAAGGCGACAAATTCCAAGTTCATTCCACCATCTAATGAGAGTCCTTTTTGTCTTTGGCCAATACCCCAAAGAGCTAAAAGCAGAACAACGCCAATAAATACGTGCAACCCATGAAATCCAGTCAAAACATAAAATGTAGAACTAAAAATATTTGAAGATAGCTCAAATCCCTTATGATAAAATTCAGTAAATTCATAAATTTGACCTGCAAGAAAAACTGCACCCAACATGGCAGTAGATAGTAACCAAACCCTAGTTTTTTCTTGATCATTGTTTTCTAATGCATTGTGAGCAAGAACCATAGTTAATGAGCTCATTAATAAGACAAATGAACTTACAGAAGTGAATGGTATGTCGTAAACATCTGTAAGTTTAATTCCAGGAAAATCTCTTCCCTTGAAGATCATAAATGTAGTTATTAAGGTCCCAAAGAAAAGTATTTCAGTAGATAAAAATATCCAGAATCCTAGTTTTCTAGTTTCAACGCCCGTAGGTTCATGAGGATATGAGTGAGAGTCACTCATTTTCTAGATCTTCCATAAATTCTTCCTCTAAAGGCTCCGTTCCCCATCCAAAGCTACCGATAAGGATTAGCAAAGTACCAAGGATTGCTAAAGGAAGCATTTTATAAATTACAGCGTAGCCCAGGAACGGAAGTCCAGATGCCAAGATTATTGGAAAATATGATGGATTTGGAAGGACAATCTCTTCTGACGGGTTTAACCCTTCTTCCTCGAGTTCTGCTAATAATGCATCTGCTCCTTCTTTCCTAACAGGTCTGCCATCCTCATCCTCATCATATTTCATATGCCAAAAATCATCAAGAGACTTTACTTCCGGTGCCTTCGAAAAGTTCCATACTGGTGTTGGTGAAGGAATACTCCATTCAATTGTTCGCGCATCCCATGGATCAAATCCAGCTTCTGGGCCTTTTCTCTTTGAATATATCCAGTTAGCCATAAAGACCAATATGGAAAGAGCAATGATGAATGCTCCTATAGAAACGATTAAGTTCCAAAATCCTAAATTAGTCTCTTCTGCGTACACCCAAGTTCTTCGAACCTGGCCTTGTAGTCCTAACCAATGCATCGGTCCAAAAGTGAGGTTAAAACCAATTATCATGAGCCAAAAATGTATTTTTCCTAAAGCTTCGTTATACATTTTTCCCCATACTTTCGGGAACCAGTAATAGAGACCTGAGAAAATGCCAAACATAGCACCTCCAAAAAGAACATAGTGAAAATGTGCAACAACATAATATGTATCGGTTTGCTGGGTATCTGCTGGGACAATCGAATGTGTTACTCCACTGAGTCCACCAATAACAAACATACCAATAAATCCTAGAGAAAATAGCATCGGTGTATTAAGTTTTAACTTACCTCCCCAAATTGTTCCAAGCCAATTAAATATCTTTACACCAGTTGGCACAGCTATAACCATTGTTGATAACCCAAAACCTGCTTGGGCTACAGGACTTATTGCTGATGCAAACATGTGATGTGCCCACACTCCAAAACCAATAAATGCTATACCGAACCCTGCAAACACTATTGCTGGATAGCCGAAAAGAGGCTTTCTAGAGAAAGTAGGTAAGACCTCAGAGACAATTCCAAAGGCAGGAAGTATTAATATGTATACTTCAGGGTGACCAAATAACCAAAATAGATGTTGCCATAATATTGGGTCACCTCCACCTTCGGTCAAAAAGAAAGTTGTTCCAAATTGTCTATCAAATGTTACATAAAAGAGTGCTATAGCAATTATTGGTAATGAGAATGCAAGTAAAAATGAAACTGCAAATGTCATCCAGGTGAATACGGGCATTCTCATTAGTCTCATACCTTTAGTTCTCATGTTCAGAATTGTTGTTATGAAATTAAATGCTGAGACTAAAGAAGCAATACCAAGAATTTGTAGACCTATAGCCCAATAATCCATAGCTGTACCAGGTGAGTATTTAAAACCAGCATTGGGTTGATACCCAAACCAGCCACCATTGGGAGCAGAACCTAATCTACTAACTTCTTCTGCCAAATAACCACCTTGAGGTGCTCCTGCTGTACCAAATAAGAAAGTTGAATATAGAAAAACTCCTCCAAAGATAAAAATCCAAAAAGAAAGAGCATTTAGCCTTGGAAAGGCAACATCTCTTGCACCTATTTGCAGAGGTAACAAATAATTAAAAAAAGCAGCACTGATGGGCATAATTGCCAGAAAGATCATCGTGGTACCATGCATAGTAAACATAGCGTTGTACTCAGCAGCACTTAAAAAGTTATTGTCTGGAGAAGCTAATTGGATTCTCAACAAGAGGGCTTCAATGCCTCCGATAAGTAAAAAGAAGAATGCAGCATATCCATACATTATTCCTATTTTTTTGTGGTCAACGGTTGTTATCCAGCTCCATATTCCTGTTTCTGAAGAGGGTCTTTTAAATATGTTAGATTGTTTTTTTGGTTCAATAATTTTTGTCATTTAAGTGTTCCTAAATAAGCAATTAATGCGTTTATTTCTTTCTCAGTTAATTCTAGATTAGGCATGAAAGTACCAGGTTTTATTTCAGCAGGATTTGCAAGCCACTTTGTTAGATTTTCAGGATTATTTTTCAAGGCTGCACCAGCAAAGACACTTCTATTTGCAAAATGTGTAAGATTAGGAGCGATTCTATCACCTTGTACATCCCACACCCCATCAATAACATGGCACTGCGTACAGCCTGCATTTAGATAAACAAGTTGACCTTCAGCAGCTAAGGAAGATTCAGGCAATTCTTTTTCTGCATAAGATTGTTCATTTGCTACCCAGGCAGCAAAATCACTTTCAGTCATAGAAATAACCCTTCCTCTCATTTTTGAATGACTTAATCCACAATACTCACCGCATTGAGCCCAGAATTCTTCGGGAGAATCAGCTTGAAGATTAAGATACGTTGTTTGTCCTGGAACTAGGTATCTTTTTCCGTTTAGTTTAGGGACCCAATAGTTATGTAAAACGTCATTTGACCACATTTCGAGTCTGACGGGTTGGTCTTCAGGTATTACTAAAACATTCGCAGTAGTTATTCCAAAATCTGGGTATTTGTATTCAAACCACCACTGGTGACCAATTACCTCAATTTTAAGTGCATCCTCTGGCTCACGAGCAAGATCAAATATTGTTTTTACAGTAGGTACAGCAATTGCTGCCAAAATTAATACAGGAATAATCGTCCAAAGAATTTCCAAGAAGTTATTTCCATGAATTTGCTTTGGGTCTGGGCTAGATTCCCTCTCCTTAAAATAAAACACTGAAAATAGAAGTGCACCTTGAACAATTACAAAGACACCTACAGCAATCCAAAATGTAAGCCAAAAAAGTTCATCAATACTTCTTGCATAAGGGCCTGCGGGACTTAACGAGTCAAGGGGAGCATCTTCTATACAAGAAGCTATGAAAATAAATCCTAACAAAAAAATTTTTTTACTTTTAAACAATTTCATCTCAAACAATCCTTAAGGATAGCGTTCAAACTATATATAGTGTAATCATAAGTAGTATGTGTTAATGTTATCAAAAAAAATTTCTTTGGTAAAAAAATTTGTAAAACTCTCAAAACTGCGGGTTGTGGAACTCTTGTTAGTCACAACAATACCAAGCATGATAGTCTCTCTTTACTCAATGCCCCCACTGACGCTTGTATTATCTACGCTAGTTGGTGGAACGTTGTTAGCTGTTAGTGCAAATGTCATGAACCAGGTTTTTGAAATTGAAAGAGACAAGTTAATGCAGAGAACTGCAGATAGACCACTCGTGACAGGAGAGCTCACTAAATCTACTGGTATAGGATTTTCAATAATTACCGGGATTATTGGTTTTGCAACTTTATATTTACTAACAACTCCAACAGCAGCATATATAGGGCTTATAGCAAATCAATTCTACATTTTCATCTATACATTAATTCTTAAGCCAAGAACAAATCAAAACATTGTAATTGGTGGAGCTGCAGGAGCAGCTCCGGTATTAATTGGCTGGACTGCGACAGGTAGCACTCTTGATATCGGGGCCTGGCTATTGTTTTTATTAGTATTTATGTGGACTCCGGCACATTTTTGGGCTCTCTCAATTGAAAACAAGGAAGATTATAAACATGCAGATTTTCCAATGCTACCAACTCAGGAATCATACGAAAGATCTACAATATATATAGCAATTTATTCTTGTGCAACGGTGTTGATTTCATTAGCTGTTGCTCCAGTGCTTCAATTAGGTATTGTTTATTTACTAATTTCCATTTTTTTAGGATCAAATCTAATGCTTAAATCTTTTAACCTGTATAAAAAAAATATAAAGCCGATCAAATACTTTGTCTTTTCAAACACTTATTTAGCTGTTATATTTTTAGGAATAGTTGCAGACATAATGTGGACATTGAGGGGAATAGCTGTATGAATGAATTTCTTTTTTCGATAACCTATCCGCCTATACCAATTACACAAATTGGACCTGTTGCCTTTTCTTTACATGGAGTATTTGCTGCAGTCGGTTTTTATTTTGGATCAACTTACGCGATTAAGTTATGTGTGAAAGATGGAAATGATGACCAGCTATTTTCAGATGCTTTTACCTGGGCAATTTTTGGTGCAATAATTGGTGCGAGATTTTTTACAATACCTGCTCACATAGGAGATCCAGGCTATGGATTAGATGATGTATTTTCAGTAGCAGGTAGTTATTCAATTATGGGTGGTATGTCAGGAGGTATTATCGCAGCATATTTGAGGATTGTAACAGTAGGTAAAGCAAACTTTCAAACTTATAGTGATTATGCTGCCCCAGGATTAATTATGGGTATTGCTATTGGAAGAATAGGGGACCTAGCAATTGTTGAACATTTAGGAAGAGCAACTGATTTTATGTTTGGTTACGAAATCAAGCCTGGGTATGATGTAGCTCCGCAACACAATGCACTTGAATGCTTTGCTCCCGAGATTACTTGCGGAACCTATCACCATGTTGCAATGTACGACCTTATTCTTGCAACTCTTTTCTTTTTTGTATTTAGATACTTACAAAAGAATCTAAATTTTGGGAGTGGTTCTTGGATTGGTCTATGGGCAATCTGGTATGGTGTTCAAAGAATGATACTAGACACACTCAGGTTTGGCATGGGTGATGCAACTATCGGCATATTTACTTGGAATCAGATTGGTGGTGCAACCCTTGCAAGCATTGGACTGCTGGTCTTTTTACGATTTAAGAATATTAAAACAAGCTAAATATAAATAACGAATACGCACCCAGCATTGAGAAACCTACAAGGGAACTTCTTTTTACTGTGCTCCTTGAAAAGATTATCACCATTAAAGAGACAAAGTACATCATAAACATCTGAATTAAAACATCTGATTCAATATTTCCTGGTTGGATAACAATAGAAGCACCACCTACAAGACCAATATTAAAAAGATTTGAACCAAAAATATTTCCAAAAACTATATCTGGTTTTTTCAATCTAGCGGCAGCAATAGTTCCAGCTACTTCTGGAAGACTTGTTCCAAGCGCAACCACTGTAACTCCAATTATTAAAGATGATATTCCAAATAATTCAGCTAAATCTATTGCATTATTTACTACTAGTGAGCTCCCAAAGATTGTTGCACCTAAAGATAATGCAGCTTTTGGCCATACATTTGTTATTGTTTCTTCCATAAACTCTTCATCCTCAATAGCTTCTTCATTTACTAATTTATATGTGATTGCTACAACAAGTATTAATAGAGTGATGCCTAATATAAAAGGAAATTCATTAATCAAAATATAGCTGGATACAAAAACTGTTGTCACAACCATCATCCACAAGGCAGATGTTGGGTTAAGATCTATTTTTTTATTGTATGAAGTATCAATAAACAAATACAACACAGCAACCACAAGTAATGAGTTTGCAATATTTGAACCAATTATGTTGCCTATTCCTAAAGATAAATTTCCATTTAATGCAGCACCTGTGCTCGCAAATAATTCTGGAGCTGAGGTTCCAAAACCAATAAACGTAGCTCCAATAATTGATGGAGGTATTTTTAACTTTAGTGCAATTTGAACAGCAGATTTGACCATAACATCAGCACCCTTAACCAAAAGAATGAACCCAGCCGCGAGGCCCAAAAGAATAACTAAAATATCCATCAGATCTTAATTTTTTGAATCTCTCCAAGCTATCCACTCTTTAACATCTGTAAGGTCATAGCCTGGACCATTTACTGCCAGAGTAACTTCTGTTGCGCCTGCTTCTATAAGTTCGTCAGCTAGGTCGATTCTTTTAATATCAATCCCAATGGATCTTTTAATTTCACTTGGATCCCTTCCTATTTCTTTACACCAATTATTTAAAACATTATTTTTATGAGCGACAGTTTCTATACCAGACCTTTCTTCAGTTTTTGTTGCAAAGCCATGCCATATATCTGCATATTGCGCTGTAATTCTTAGAGTAACTTTCTCTCCACCGCCACCAATTAAAATTGGAATCTTTCTTATTGGTTGTGGATTAAGTTCTTTCATTCTTTTTACAATTCTTTCCAAAGACTTTTCTAACGCATGAAGTCTTGAAATAGCCGTACCAAACTCATAACCATATTCGTCATAATCTTGCTCAAACCAACCAGAACCAATTCCTAAAATTGCTCTCCCGTTTGATATATGATCAACAGTTCTAGCCATATCTGCTAATAGTTCAGGATTTCTATAAGAGTTACAGGTAACCAGGGGACCAATATCTACCTTGCTAGTTACTTCTCCCCAGCTTGAAAGCATTGTCCAGCACTCGAAATGCTTACCTTCTCTTCTTTCACCTTCATTCCACTGAGTACCATCTTCTTTATACAGTGGATAAAAATGATCCCAGTTATAAATCGCGTCTGCTCCAATTTCCTCAGCCTCAATTGCTGCTTGTCTAATTTGATCATACTCAGCATGTTGGGGTTGTAAAAAAACGGCTATTCTAGGTTTCATTTTTAACTCCTGTTCCTGTATTAATTGTCTAAGATTTTATCATCCAAAGAATTATTGATACGTTTTACTAATTCCATATTAGCTTCAAGCTTCTCTAATTTTTGCGCCATCATTTTTTCTGCAGAAGGCAGGGGATTCTCTAGGATAAATGTTCTTATATCCTCTCCTAAATCTTTATCATATATTGAGTCAAGACCTGAAAGAATTCTTGATGCAGTCCATTCAGGCATAACTGATAGCAAACCTTTATAGTTATTTTTGATTTCCTTCCATGATTTTTTACCATTCACCTTGTTAGTAATCATCGATGCCAGAATATATGGACAATCAGCACCTCTGATTGTTCCATCCAGCATTGACTTAATTATCTTTTCACCAGCATTAGGGTCTCGTACGGCACCGAGTATTGCTCTGTATCTGCCTTCGATCTGAGGTGAACCAGCATTTAAGAATTTTTCAAGAAAATGTTCGATTTTGATTTCTTCATCTAGAGCTGAAAGATAAAGGGTTGTATTGTAAAAGCTTCCATCTTGAATGGTTTCAATTGATCCATCCTTAAACTTACTACTGTAGAAATTAATAAAATCAGCATCATTTTCTATTGATCCAATTAATTTATTTACTATTGCTCTAAGCTCTTTAACTTCCATTGAATCAGATTCTCTTACTTCACGACCCAGGTTTTCTTTTATAGGACCAATTAGCTTATTAAAATAATTTAAAAAAGAATCACTTTTTTCTACTGGTAAAATTTTTGAAAGTGAAGAAATTATTCCGGCAATATATGACCAAATATTTGGATCTGTCTCTGATTTATAAAGAGGCAAAAATTCTAAAAAATCGTTTATTGAAAATTTATCAACAGTTACTGATTTCCATGTGTCCTCCAGCAATCTATACTTTTCAAGAGAGTTTAATTCCTTAAAGTTGTCTTTAATTTTTGAAAAAATTTCTTGACTATAAACTACGTGGTAGAAAGCCCAGCCGCCATTGTTTATAAAAGGTACTTCACCAAGTGCTTCTAATTCTAAATTCTTTGAATTTTGTACGACAGTATTTATCTTGCCATTATCTAGAAAGCGAACATTTACTGGTATTTCCCATAATGAATTATCAGTACTTCCATCAATCAGAAATTTAGATTGGGTGAGTTCAAACTTTTCACCAACCTTTTGTACTTCAATAATTGGAAAACCAGGTTGTTTAATCCAGGTAGGCAACATCTTGTTTAGAGGTATATTGCTTTCTTCAGTAAGGCAATCCCACAAGTCCGATGAATGCGTGTTCTGAAATTTGTATTTATTTAAGTATTTCTGTACACCCGCTTGAAATACTTCTTCTCCAACAAACATCTCAAACATTTTTAAAACTGTTGACCCTTTTTCGTATGTAAGAACATCAAACATTTCTTCAGCTTGTTCAGGGGTTTCAACCTCAAACTCAACCGGTCTGGAGTTTTTAAGCGAATCGACACCAAAGCCTGCACTTCTAGATAAATTCATTTCACTCCATTGTTCGAATTCAGGGTAAGTCCCATTTGCGGCAATAGCCTCCATCAGACTGGCAAAAGCTTCGTTTAACCAGATACCATCCCACCACTTCATAGTTACTAAATCCCCAAACCACATATGTGCAAGTTCGTGTGCAATTACACTTACAGATCTTGATAGCTCTTGTCTAGTTGCTTTAGATTCGTCGATGAGAAGCAAGCTTTCTCTGAAAGTAACTGCACCTACATTTTCCATTGCACCCATTGCAAAATCAGGTATAGCTATGAGGTCAAGTTTCGAACCTGGATAAGGAATTTTATAATAGTTTTCAAAAAACTCTAATATTTTCAACCCAGCTTTTCCGGCAAAACCTGTTTGATGTGAAAAACCAGGCCTATGAATAATTCTTATTTGTGTGTTACCTACATTTCCAATTTCTGTAATCTCAAGTTCTCCAATTACAAAAGCTACTAAGTATGTAGACATTATCATTGAATCCACATAAGTAGTTTGGACTTTCCCATCTTCGAGTTCTTTTTCTTCAAGAACTTTTTCATTTGATATTCGTAGATATTTTTTATCAGAAATTAATGTCATTGAAAATACTGCTTTATATTCTGGTTCATCCCAGCATGGAAAAGCATTTCTTGCTGATGTTGGTTCAAATTGAGTTGTTGCGAGCCATTTTTCATTATTATTTAAATCTAAAAACTGACTTTTATAAAATCCTTTTAAATCATTTGTGATATTTGAGGTAAATTCAAGTTTTAGAGAGTATGAGCCAATTGAAAGAGTGTTTTTAGAAATGAAAGAAATTCTTTCTAAATCTCTTAAATATTCACAATCTAAACTAATTTGAGATTCGTTTGAATCAACTAAGTAAGCATTTGTTATCTCTATATCAATTGCATTTACTTCAAAAGAAGAAGTTTCTTCAACTATCTCTAAATCAACAGTTTGAGAACCCTTGTAATTAAAGCTATCCAAGTCAACATCTAGCTTGACTTGATATCTTACGGGTTTAGCGACCTTTGGTAGCAGTGCTTTATTCATCTTTTCTCCAATCAATGTGTATGTATTCGTCTGAACTTAAAAGCTGTACAGTATGACTCCCAAAAAAATCTCTCTGAGCTTGAATTAGATTTGATGGGTTGTCACTAGAACTCAAGTTAAGGTACCAATTCAAGCTTGAAGAAAAAACTGGTAGCGCAATATCTTTTGACAACGCATCTCTAACCAAGTTTTTGACAGCATCCAGATTTACTTTAAGTAAACTATGCAATTCCTCTGATCGTAAAAAGTCTTCTGAGGTGTCGTCAATTTTAATTAATTCATCGAGCATCTCAGACCTGATAATACACCCACCACTCCAGTTCTTAAAAATATCTACAAAATTAAATGAAAATTTATTAACTTCGTTGTAACTCCAAATTATTGTGAGACCTTGAATCATTGAAGATATTCTTCCAAAGTATAAAGACCTTGCCACTAAGTTAAATATCTCTGTTTTTTCACTACCTTGAGGACCTACTGTATTGTCTTGTTTAAATAATTTTTCGTCAAGTTTCCAATAATCACCGGCATTACTTTGAACTCTTGCATCATAAGCTGCAAATATTGAGGGGGCAGTTATACCTAAATCAAGAGCTGTTTCCACTGTCAATCTTCCAGTTCCTTTGTTGTTTGCAGAAGGTTTTATTAAATCAATGATAAATTTCTCTCCCTCTTTTTTCCTAAGTATTTCGGATGTAATTTCAATCAGATAAGAAGATTGATTCAAGATTTTAAGGGAGTCAAAAAAATCTGCTATCTCTAGATTTGTATATCCTGATTTTTTTAATAGAAAGTAGCTTTCAGCAATTAGTTGCATTTCTGCATACTCGATCCCATTGTGGACCATTTTTACGAAATGACCTGAACCAAATCCCTCGTAGAAACCTATACAGGCATCTGCAGCTTTTGCTGAGATTGATGACAATAAATCAATCAGATTCTCATCAAGATTTTTATTTGAACCGACCATTATGGCAGGACCATTTCTTGCACCCTCTTCTCCACCCGAGACACCCATGCCAACAAAGTTTATTTTTTTCTCGGCTAGTGAATTTCCATGATTAATACTTTCTTGATAAAAAGAGTTACCACCATCGATAATGACGTCACCTTCATCTAATAAATCAGAAAGTTGATTAATGATGTTGTGAGTAGGTTCCCCAGATGGAATCATTAATAAGATATTTCTTGGACGAGCAATATTTTCAACTAACTCCTTGAGGGTTGTGTACCCTGAAAAATTGGTACCAAACTCTTTTTTTATAGAGTCTAATTTTTCAGTTGAAGCATTATAAGCCTTAATATTTGTACCTTTTTCGGAGATATTAAGACCAATATTTTTACCCATTACACCGAGTCCGATTAATCCAATTTCACTCAGCATTTTGTGGATCCCTTATTAAATTTAAATCTTTCAATTTTGTGATCAATTTACTTCTTATTTTTATATCAATTAATAATAATTCAGAACTATTTTTTACTTCCAGAATTTCACCGAATCTATTTACTTTGTCTAAGTTTTTTGGTTCAACTAAAAAAGAGCTCATTTGGGTGTCCCCATAGATTTCTGTTGAAATCTTCTCAATAAGTTCTTCTATACCAATGTTTTTTAATGATGAAATAAATAAAGCTTGAGGGTATCTTTCTGATAGGTCATTTAATGAAGCTTGGTCAATTCTATCAACTTTATTAAATACCATCACTTCATTGGCTGTTACTTCAATTTGTTCAAGAATTTCTCGAACAGTGCCAATATGCATTTCAGGAATTGCTGTTGCAGCATCAACTACATGAATTAATAAATCTGCGCTCGTAGCAACTAGTAGCGTAGATTTGAAAGACTCAATTAATGTAGTTGGCAGGTTTTGAATAAACCCAACAGTGTCTGATAATATCAACGGCTCTTGTATATCTTTAATAGGAAGCTCTCTTTGCAGTGAGTCCACAGTAGCAAATAGTTCATCAGCAGCATATGCATCAGAATTAGTCAATGATTTTAATAGAGTTGATTTCCCAGCATTTGTATAACCAACTATAGAAACCAGTGGAGTATTTTTTTTCTCTCTTGAGCTTGCTTGTAGAAGCCTTTGTCTTTCTATTTTTTTAAGCTCTTTCCTCAGTTTGTTAATCCGATTATCTATCAACCTACTATCAGTTTCTAGTTTTGCTTCTCCAGGTCCTCGTGTCCCGATTCCTCCACCTTGTTGATTCAAGGTTTTGCCTAAACCTGCAAGTCTGGGTTTTAAATAGACGGACATTGCAAGTTCAACCTGTAAATTTGCCTCTTTAGATTGGGCGTGTAAAGCAAATATATCAAGAATTAGACCAGTTCTGTCAACCACGTCACACTGAAAAATAGCCCGAAGCTCCTTTTGTTGATTGGGGCTAAGTTCACAATCAAAAACAACAACATCAATATCATTTGCCTTTGACAGGTCTTCAAGTTCAATAATCGAGCCTTTGCCAATAAAAGTTTTTGGATCAATTCGATCAATTCTTTTGGTCTGGATAATAGTTGGATTTGATCCAGCTGTTTTTACCAGACTTGTGAGTTCTTTTAATGATTCTTCACGATCTGCCCTTGTTTGATTTTTTAAAATAATTCCAACAAGCAAGGCTTTTTGCACTGTTACAAAAATATCTTTGTCAGATACCGTTAGTAACCGTCTGTCAGTTTGATTAGGATTATTATTTCTTTGATTCAACTATTTAAGAGTATCCAAAATTTTTTTATATGAAAGATATATTTTTTGAATGTTGGCGGAGGTGGACGGGAATCGAACCCGCCAAAGACTTTTACACCTTTCACCAGTTTTGAAGACCGGGGAGCCCACCAGGCGCTCATTCACCTCCATTATTAAGACTAATTGTATAAAAAATTTTATATTGAATACAATTATGTATTATGGAAAACTTTTCGTCATTGTTTATGAGGCTTAAAAAAGAAAGAGGCTTATCTAACAAGCAAATAGCATCATTTACTGGTGCAAAACTTAAAGAAGTAAAAAAGTGGGATGCTGGTACAAGTTTTCCTACAGACAAAAAAGTTATCGTTGCACTTGAAGGTTTGCTGGGTAAAGAAGTCATGGATACACTTGAAGATCTATCAAGTTATGATCAAGTCACAACAAACTCTACTAATGTTGAAGATTCATTATTTAATATTGATAGAGATAAAAAGGTTGAATTAAAATCAGGCATCTTTAATAGGTTTAAATCTGAAAAACAGGAAACAAAAGATATCCCTCAACCTGAACTATTTACTTATGAGAATATCCAAGACACGGAAGATATTTCTGACTTTGAAGCAGATGCACAAAAAGAAACTTTTGAGACAGCCCTTGACGAAAAACCATATATAGAGGATTCAAAACAATTCAGTTTTTACCTAACAAGGAATATGAAAACATTTTTTACTCTTCTTGCTATAAGCGTACTAATAGTTCGTGGATTTAGATTATTTTTAGATTCTATGAAAATTATTATCGATAACTTATTATGACTTTGTACAAACTGAGCAGAGCAGGCTTAGGATTTTCTATTTTATCCATCATTGCAGGAGCAGTTGTAAGAGCTACTGGTTCTGGAAACGGATGTGGCTCATCTTGGCCAAGTTGTAATGGTCAATTAATACCATCCCTCAATTCCGCATCAGAGCAGATTGAGTTTTCACATAGAGCTATTAGTGGATTATTACTTGTTATCACATTAATTATATTCTTAAAATCCTTTAGCTCATCAGTTACTCCGCCGCAAAAAAGGATTATTAATTATCTGACATTTTTTGTATTATTCGAAGCTCTAATTGGAGCTGTTATAGTTTTGTATGAATGGGTTGGTATGAACAGCTCTACACCTAGGATAGCGGCAGTCCCTCTTCATCTAGTAAATACATTTGGACTACTTGCTATGTATGCAATCCTCTTCAAGGTATCGAAGAATCCAGAAATCCAAATAAGTGATTGTATTGATAGAAATTTTAAAATTGCAACAGGTTTATTTATACTTGCTGGAGCAACTGGGTCAATTACAGCACTTGCAGACGTATTATTTCCTAGCGAATCTTTTATAAGTGGTTTGATTGAAGATTTTGACTCTACATCTGCCTTATTAACAAGGTTGAGGATTACACACCCCCTAGCCTCAACACTCCTATCAATTTTTCTATTTAGCGAATCAAATAGATTTAAAAAGCAATATGGCATTAGAACTTTCGAAATAAAAGTTTTAGTTATTTTGGGTGTAGGTTTAGGAGTCTTAAATGTGTTATCAAATATCAACTTATTGTTAAGCATAATTCATTTATTAACAGCAGATTTACTTTGGATTACATATATATATAAAACATTAGAAAAAAGTACTAAAGTTCTAGAAATACCAAATAATTCCAGTATCGATTAGGTTTATATCAAAAATATGTTTATCCTTACATTTCTGTAACTAGAAATGATAATTAAAGGTCAAATTACTAATGGTAACTAAAACAATACCGGCAAAGCCAAAAACTTCTAAAATGGAAGAGCAGATTGCTGTTGATGAAGAAAGCTTAACTCCTGAACAAGAAGCCGCGGCAAAAGAGAAAGCTAAATCTTTAGTTAAAAAGCTTGCAGACGATAAAGGAAAATTAACAACTGATTTAGTTAGTCAATACCTAACAGCAATAGGTAACTTTGATCTATTAACTGCGGAGCAAGAAGTAGAACTTGCTCAAAAAATTGAATCAGGTGAAAAAGCTTCTATTAAACTTCAAAAAAAGCAATTTAAGGATAAAAAAGGTGAAATAAGACTTAAAAGAGACAGGAAAAAAGGTGCTGAAGCCAAAGATGCTTTTTTGACAGCAAACCTTCGACTTGTAGTCGCAAATGCTAGAAGGTATGCAAACACTTCAGGAATTGATTTTCTAGATTTAATTCAAGAAGGTAATCTAGGTTTGATTAGAGCTGTGGAAAAATTTGACTGGAGAAAAGGGTTTAAGTTTTCTACTTATGCAACATGGTGGATTAGACAAGCTATTACAAGAGCGATTGCTGATAAGTCAAGAACCGTTAGAATCCCAGTTCACCTTCATGACACAATGGCAGCAGTCAGGGCAGCACAGGCTCAACTAAAAGCTGAATTAGGTAGAGATCCAAAACCACAGGAAATTGCGAAAGAAGCTGGAGTAGGTGTTGATAAAGTTGAACTTGCCTTAAGTGTTGCTGACACAGTTTCTCTTGAGCAACCAGTAGGAGAAGATGGTGCACAATTAGGAGACTTCATTCAAGATGAGGACGCCAGTGACCCATCTCTTATTGTTCAAGACCTAGATGTTGCTGAAAGTTTAAGAGATAGTATCAGTAGGCTTCCTGAGAGAGAAGGAAGAATTTTAGCTTTAAGATATGGCTTCTATGACGGTGTACCCAGAACACTTGAAGAAATTGGTGAAGAGTTTGATTTAACTCGAGAAAGAATTAGGCAGTTAGAAAAATTAGCACTTTGCCGTCTTAGACATCCTTCATTTGGAATCAGAGAACAAGACTTAGTTTAAATCACGCAAAGAGTTTCTAAATTTCTCAAACAATTGTTAATCTATAAACATGTTTGATTTACTCAATATTGCTATTGATTCTGCAATAAATTCTGGCGCAAGGTATTCAGATGCAAGAATACTGGTCTCGAAGTCTCGAAGTATTGCAGCTAAAAATGGTGAAGTAGAGAATTTTAATGAGTCTGAAAAAATTGGACTAGGTATAAGAGCTTTAGTAGGATCTTCATGGGGTTTTTATTCAACTTACAACTTATCAAAAGAATCACTAATCTCCTCTGGGAAAAAAGCATTTGAAATAGCAAAAGCCTCCGCAGCTGTCTCAGGGAAAGAAACACCTTTTGCTGATGTTCCTGTAGTAAAAGATGAATATACAACCCCTCATGAAGAGAACCCCTTCAAGGTATCATCAACAGAGCAAATTGATTTATTAGTAAATTCAACAGAACAAATGAAAAAATTTGGTAGTTCAAGATCATCTGGACGTCTTGATTTTTGGGATACTGAAAAATGGTTTTGCTCAAGTCAAGGCCATGAAATTTTTCAAAATATAATCGAGTCTGGAGGAGGCATATCATCCTTGTCTGTAGGAGATGGCGAAACACAGATAAGGTCTTATCCACAATCCTTTGGAGAATACAGAACTGGCGGATGGGAAGTAGTAAAATCATTTGAATTTGAAAATCAAACACAGAGATTAGCCGAAGAATCCCAGAGGCTCCTAGTTGCACCTCAATGTCCAGAAGGAACAATGGATCTTATTTTAGAAGGCAGTCAATTAGCTTTGCAAATTCACGAATCAGTAGGACATGCAATAGAGTTAGATAGAATTCTTGGTTGGGAGGCTGCATACGCTGGTACATCTCATTTAGAACTAGATAAATTAAATAAGCATAAATATGGCTCAGAATTAATGAATATAGTTGCGGACGCAACCCTTCCTGGTGCATTAGCAACATTTAAGTATGACGATGAAGGAACCCCAGCACAGCGTGTTGACATTGTTAAAGAAGGAATATGGACAGGAGTTTTATCTGGAAGAGACAGTGCAGCAATCGCAGGAGTAAAACCAGGAGGGATGGTTAGAGCAGACGGTTTTGCAAGGCTGCCAATGGTAAGAATGACTAATGTCGGACTGCTACCAGGCGAATCGTCTTTAGAGGAAATTATTGAATCTACAGACAATGGTATTTATATGGAGACAAACAGATCATGGTCAATAGATGATTTGAGATTGAATTTTCAGTTTGGGTGTGAGGTAGGCTGGGTTGTAAAAAATGGAAAAATAATCGACATGGTTAAGAACCCAACCTATACAGGGATAACACCTGAATTTTGGGGAAACATGGACATGCTTGCTAATGAAGATGAGTGGGTATTTTGGGGTACTCCAAATTGTGGAAAAGGTCAACCAAGTCAAATTGGTCACACTGGACACCCTGCTTCACCTGCCAGATTCAAAAATACAAGAATTGGAGTTAGAGGTTGAACACCTGGTCAGAGCTGCTCGAAGATTTACAGAAACATATTCCAAGTAGTGTTGAATGTGAAATAAAGATGATGCACTCTAAAAGTGCATTAACTAGGTTCGCAAATTCACATATACATCAGAATGTTGATGAGGAGTCTGCAGATATTTTTTTGACAATACATAAAGACGGTAAAACTATTTCTAGGTCAAAAAATATTACAGCTATTAAGAATTCAAAAGATTTTGTAAAAGAAGCTCTCGACTCATTAGAGAAAAGTCCTAAAGATACAACTTGGGCAGGACTTACCGGTAAAACAGAATCGTATGAAGGTTTTCAAAAAAAGCGTGAATCAAGCCCTGAGGAAAGAGCAAATTTAGTAAGAGATTTTGTTGACGAAGGAAAAGAAATGAACGCTGCAGGATATTGTTCAACATATTTAAATAATTTCTTTATTTGGAATTCAAATGGGCTAAATTCATCCGACACCTCATCAAGTGCATTTATTGATGGAATATTTAGAACTAATACTTCCGCTGGTTCATCTCACAGGGGAGCTGTAAATATAAATAATTTAGATGCCTCAGAAACAGGAAAGGAGGCAGCAAAGTTAGCGGTTGACAGTCAAAACCCAGTAGATATTGATCCTGGAAAGTATGAAGTAATCCTTGGCCATGAAGCCGTAAGCACTATATTGGTTTTCCTGTCCGTTTATGGGTTTAATGCAAAAAGTAAGATTGATGGGATGAGTCCGATTTTACTAAATCAAAATCAATTTGATGAAAAAATTAATTTATTTGATACACCTGAAGATGAAGAATCCATTGGTTTTAAAATTGATGCATCTGGGGCAAAGAAATATAATTTAGAAATTATTAAAAATGGAGTGCCAAATACTTATTTTCATACCAGAAGGACATCTAAAGAATTAAATATGGAAAATACTCACCATGAATTTTTTGGAGTTGATGACTATTTTGGAGGGATAGGTACGAACTTGAGCCTTAATAAAGGCAATGCAAGTGAAAAAGATATGATTTCTAGTGTTAAGAAAGGAATTTATATCAACGAATTTTGGTATTGCAGAGTACTAGACCCAATAACACAGGTTGTAACAGGCTTAAATAGGAATGGCTCATTTTTAATTGAAAATGGAAAAATTACAAAACCAATTGGTCGACTTAGATTCACCCAAAGTTTTATAACTTCTTTAAGTCAGGGAAATGTCATTTCAGTAGGAGATACATCCAGATATGCTGACTCTGAATTTGGAGAAGGGATGTTAAAAGTTCCAAAATTACATCTAAAAGAATTTAATTTTACAGGTGGTGTCTCTGGTTAATTTTGAATATTTTGAGGGAATTAAACCCTTAATAATCCCTCACAGAGGTGGTTCAAATATTGTGCCAGAAAATACAAAACACGGACTTGAATTTGTAACAGAAGAAGGTTTCACACATTTTGAAACTGATCTAAGAATGTCTAAAGATGGAGAAATATTCCTTCATCATGATGACTCCTTTGATCGAACAACTGATGTTAAAGGTAAGGTAAGAGATTTTAATTGGAACGACATCATGAAAATAAATGCAGGATTCAAGTTTTATAAGAAAAAAGGTTTACATAACATGCAAACAAATTTTATTCGATTAGCAGATGCTCTTGAGTTCAATAAAGATTTGAAATTTAATTTAGATTTGAAACAATCTGGTATGGCCACACATGTTGCTGAAATTATATTCTCTCTTAAAGCAGAAAAAAGAGTTTTAGTATCTTCATTTAGCCCAAGAAGACTTGATGAATTTATAAATGTAACCAAAGGAAAAATTTTATCATCTGGAACTTTTAGAGAAAATGCCATTGCGAAGTTTTTACCAAAGAAAGCCAGGAGTCTTAAAGTTCAAGCTCTACAATCTCCGTATACTTGGAGAGGGCTACAGATTCATTCAAAAAAATTAAGGGAATTTTGTAAGCTAAACAATCTTCAACTTCATATATGGACAGTAAACACAGTAGAAAAATTTCAACATTGCCTTGATATCGGTTGTGATGGGGTCATAACAGATGAGCCGGTGATGCTTAGAAATTATCTAAATTCAAAAAGTTAAATCGTATTATTTTTTATAAATTTCTTTGCTTCTGAAAATATATGTTTTTTTCTGTCTGGGTCAAGTTTATCCAATGAACGAGTCAAAAGTGACAATCTGGGATTTGATTGATAAAATTTTCTATTTTTTTCTGTAAAGCTCCAGTAAAGACCATCTAATGTATCGCACCATTCACCTCTTTTGTAATTACTCATCTTAAGAATATAGTTTGAACCACAAGTATAGGGTTTTGTTGACATCAGCCCACCGTCTGCATAGGTGGCCATACCGAATACATTCGGAACCATAACCCACTCTGAGGAATCAATATACATTTCCATGAACCACTTGTATATTTCTTTAGGGTCTACGCCGCAAAGATTCATAATATTGCTTATAACCATAAGTCTTGGGATATGGTGTATGTACCCATCTTTGAGTGTGGTTTTAATACAATCATCAAGTGGGGCAATTCCTGTTGTTCCGTCATACCAGGACGAGCTAAGCTTTTTTTTATTACCCCAGTAGTTGCTTTTTAGCTGATTTAGCCCCTCTTCTTGATATATGCCCCTAACAAATTCTCTCCATCCAATAATTTGACGAATAAAACCTTCTAGTGAATTTAATGGAATTGAGTTTTTATCAGAATAAAGAACAGCTTTATCGATGACTTCTTTTGGAGTAATTAAACCAATATTTAGAAAAGGACTGATACAGCTGTGGAATAAAAAGTTTTGGTCTTGTTGCATTGCATCTTCATATCTTCCAAAATTTTCAAACCTAATTTTTAAAAATTCATCCAATTGTTTTATTGCACCTTGTCGAGTTACAGGAAACCATATTTTTTCTAAACCACCTGGATGATCATTAAACTTGGTGGTTATTAATTGAACAATACTGTCGTGATGAGTTGATATTTCAGGCTGGGATAATTCAGGAATAACTGTATTTTTAGGAATTTTTTTTCTATTTTCTTCATCAAATGACCATTTCCCCCCTACAGGCTTATTTTCCTCGTCCATCAATAGTCCAAGTTCTTTTCTAGCTTTTTGATAAAAAGATGCCATCCTATATACTTTTTTCCCCTTAGCCATAGCTTTAAAATTATCTCTACCAAATATGAACATAGGAGTTTGATGTATTTCAATTTCGATATCAGCCTTTGAGAGAGTTTCAATAAAAATTTTTTCAAAAGACTTATCTTCAATTTCAAAAATGTTTATTTGTTTAATATTTTTTGAAATAAGAAATTTAAGTAAAAAAGATACATAATCATCCGAGTCATTTCTTTCATCCAGTTTGTGGTATTCAGTTTTTATGGATTTTTTTATGAGTAAATCGTTATATTCTCTCATTGCAGTAAGAAATAAGTAAATTTTGGATTTGTGATATTTAAAAGTAGTGCATAATCCTTGATCTTCAGCCATAAATACTTCTTGGCAACCCTTTTGAACCAAATAGTCTGGTTCAAATAGCTGATTTCCCAGTATTACAAAAAAATTACTCTGCATCTATCTATAACTTAGTTAACATTAAAAATAATAAGAAAGTACATTTCGAAGTAAACATAGGGGGAAAGATGAACTTAGAGTTACTGAATCACGGATTTATTCCAGAAGAAATTTGCTATAAGCTCCCCGAAACATTCTCAGATGTTGAGAAGTTAGCACTCGAATTACCTAAAGTCCTTGCTAATGAACAAATTGAAGCCAGAGTTTTAAAACTTGAGGCTGAAAAAGATGTTGATACCTTAACAGGACCTCAATTAGAGAGGGCAATGCTTATCTACTCATATATTGGTCATGCTTTCATGTGGGGAAAAAGTAATGATAAAAATCTAATACCACTTCAGATTGCTAAAACATGGCATAAAATTTCTATCAAATTAGAAAGACCTCCAATTCTTTCTTATGCATCCTACGCACTTAACAATTGGAAAATGTTAGATTCTTCACAACCGTTTGATCTAGAAAATATAGTTATAGTTCAGAATTTCTTGGGAGGGGTCGATGAGGATTGGTTTATCATGATTCATGTGGCCATAGAATATGAGGCAAAAGAAATATTATCCTCCCTTAATAAATATTTTTTTGATTCAGGTGATGCATCAAATCTTGAGGACGCTTTAAAAAGTATAAAAAAAATAAACCATATTATGAATCGAATGCCTGAAAAGTGTGATCCGTTTATTTACTACAATCGTGTAAGACCTTATATTTTTGGATGGAAGAATAATCCAACAACACCAGAAGGAGTTGTTTACGAAGGAGTTGAGGAATATGATGGAAAACCTCAGATATTTAGAGGTGAGACAGGAGCTCAAAGTTCAATTGTCCCTATGTTAGATGCCTTATTAGGAGTAACTCACTCTGATGATCCATTGAAAGAATATTTAGATGAAATGAGGCTATATATGCCAAAGGAACACAGAGACTTACTAAATAATCTAGATGCCTGGTCACAAACTGAGAGAAGTGTAGTCGTTGAATCAAAAGACAGTAAGGATAAAAATTTAATTGATGAAATTATTAAAGAGGTACATGTTTTTAGAAACAAGCATTTGGAGTATGCAAGAATTTACATATATGAACAGTCGTTAACTAATGACTCTAATTCAAATATTGTGGGAACTGGTGGTACGCCATTTATGAAATATCTTGATAAACACCTTCAGGAAACAGTCCCTTCAAATGATTAAAAAACTCGGGATACCAAAAGAAGTAAAAAAAGATGAAGGAAGAGTTAGTTTAATTCCTGAACATATAACTCAATTTACTGGTTTAGCTGATATTTTCGTTGAAACAAATGCTGGGCTTGGTTCAGGTTTCACCGATGAAGATTATGAATCTGCAGGAGCAAAAATTGTACCCAATGCACAAGAGTTGTACGGTGTGTCAGAAATTATTTGTAAGGTAAAAGAACCTCAGGAACAAGAGTTTGAGTTACTTAGGTCTTCTCATGTGATATTTGGCTATCTTCATTTGGCCTCAAATCTTTCATTAACAAAAATGTTATTAGAAAAAAAGCTTACAGCTATTGCAACTGAAATGATTATGGATGAAAACGAGTATCCACTCTTAATCCCAATGTCAAAAATTGCTGGCAATCTGGCTATCCAAAAAGGTATGCAATTTTTAGAGTATTCCTCTGAAGGTAAGGGCTTGCTTTTATCTTCAATTTCA
>DBUV01000030.1:3416-4939 GCA_002308095.1 Acidimicrobiia bacterium UBA1281 | reverse complement strand
CCACCATAAGCAAAGATTTTAAAAAGTCTCATTCTATTACCTGATAAATCTCCTATAGCTCCGATGGTTGGCATTATTAGAAAAAATATAAATAAAGCTGAACCAATTGCAAAACCCCATACTTCAGCACCAGTGTAAAGGTTACCTCTAAAATTAAATCCCTCTTCAGGTACAACAACGCTTACAAAATAAACAGGAAGAATTGCTCCAAGAGTGGTTGTTTCATAAGCGGATTTAGCCCAATCATACAAGCTCCACCCAAAGATAGTCTTTTTATTATTTTTTTCAGTCATATTCCCCCTCTAAAAAAACTTTAATAGAAGATAAACAAAGTTGTCGGAAAGAATTAGAAAAATTAAATATTTAACTGACTATATTCTATCTATGTTTGAAAAAATTATATACGTAGGTAAATATGGGATTTAAATGTGGAATTGTTGGTCTTCCAAATGTTGGCAAATCTACTTTATTTAATGCACTTACTCAAGCTGGAATAGAGTCAGAAAATTATCCTTTTTGCACAATTGAACCCAATGTTGGCATTGTACCTATTAATGATCCACGACTTCAAGAACTTGCCGATTTAGTAAATCCCAAGAAAATATTGCCAACGACGATGGAGTTTGTAGATATAGCTGGTTTGGTTGAAGGAGCATCAAAAGGAGAGGGTTTAGGTAATCAGTTTCTTACGAATATTAGGGAAACAGACGCAATAGTTCATGTAGTAAGAGCATTTGAAAATGATGACGTAGTACATGTAGCAGGCAAAGTCTCTCCAATCGATGATATGGAAATAATAAATACAGAGTTGGTATTAGCTGACTTAGCATCAGTTGAAAAGTTATACGAAAAAGCCCTTAAGAATACAAAATCTGGTCAAAAGGAAGGCATGCCATCACGTGAGTTAATAGAAAAAATACTGCCTGTATTAGAAGAGGGTCACAGTGTTCGTTCTCTTAACTTCAACGAAGAGGAAACAAAGATATTAAAGGGATTTCAGCTACTAACTGCAAAACCTGTTTTGTATGTAGCAAACGTTAGCGAGGGAGGTTTCGATAACAATCCGCATCTTAAGGCAATTGTAGATATGGCAAGCACTGAAAATGCTCAGGTGGTGGCTATTTGTGCAGATATTGAAGCAGAGATTTCTGAGTTAGATGAAGAAGAAAAAAAAGAATTCTTGTTAGAGCTAGGTCAAAACGAGTCTGGTCTTGATAAGCTTATAAGAGCTGGTTACAAATTATTAGGATTGCAAACATATTTTACAGCTGGACCTCAAGAGGTGCGTGCTTGGACAATTAATATTGGGGATACTGCACCTCAGGCAGCCGGTAGAATCCATGGAGATTTTGAAAAAGGATTTATTAGGGCTGAAACAGTTTCATACGAAGAATATATTAAGAATGGTGGAGAAAAAGGTGCAAAAGAAGTTGGTAAGTTACGATCAGAGGGGAAAGAATACATTGTTCAAGATGGTGACGTAATGCATTTCCTGTTTAATGTTTAGTTATCAACTTTAAAGA
>DBUV01000030.1:0-3011 GCA_002308095.1 Acidimicrobiia bacterium UBA1281 | reverse complement strand
ATAATCATTGGTGTTTTCTATTTAATATTTTTTAAGTAGTGCTTTATGAATATTCATTTTGTGACATAATAAAGCACGTGAAAGTAATAATTGTAGGCGCACATGGTGAAGCTAAAGAATTAATCAATAGGATTAGCACTGGCTGGAGTGTGTCTGTTATAGATATGGATCAAGACAAACTCAGAAATTTTAATCCAAATAGGCAAATTGAAAAATATCAGGGAGATGGTACTTCAACACTAGTCTTAAAGAAAGCTGGAATTGAATCTGCAAGTGCACTAATAACTTTAACTCTAAGTGATGAAGTAAATTTAGAAATATTGAAATTAGCTAAAAGTCATAAAATATCTAGACTTTCTTCTGTCCTTAACGAAGAGCAAAATGAAAAAAATTATAAAGAATTAGATGTAGAGTTAGTTGATCCTGATATTTTACTAGCTAGAAGATTTGAGCACATTCTAGAACCAAGAAGAGTGGTCTCACAAGCGTTTGCAGGAGGCCGAGCTGAAGCCATAGAGCTTGAAGTTAATGCTGACAGTCCTGTAAGGGGCAAAAAATTAAAAGAAATAGGATCTGATTACTTTATTGTTGGTGCGCTTTTCAGAAAAGGTAATGTTGTAATTCCTCACGGTGACACAGAGCTACAAACTGGGGACCTTGTTACAGTGGTTTTGCAGTCTGGAGCTTTTGGAAATGTTATTAAACTATTTTCTGGTTCAGAATCACGATTTCCACTAGAGTTTGGAAAAAATACAGCAATTATAATTAACTCTGAAGATCAACTCGTTAATCTCACTGAAGCTGAATTTTATACCCGAAACACTAAAGCGGAAGAGTTGGTAATCCTCTCTCAAGAAAGCATATTTGCTGACTCAAAAGAAACTGATGAGACAACTTTTGAGGCTATATTGAAAGATCAAAAATTTAGAACCGTGAACATTCAAAAGAATTCTTTGAAAGAAATAGAAACAAAACTAGATGAACTATCAATAGGTACATTAATTATACCTATCGATTCTGAAGTTAAGATTTCTACTATTCGTTCATATGTTAGTTTTTCGAATAAAAACTCTATTCCAATAATGTTTTCGAGAGGGACAACGCCAATTAATAAAATTGGTTTTTTGGCAAATTCTGATTTTTCTGAAAATAGTCCCACAACAATTTCTTTTGATTTGGCATCTACTTTGAATGCTAAAACTTACAGTGTTCTAATTGATCAACCTAAATTTATCTCTCATGAAAATACAGAGTCTAAGAACTCAATTATCCAAAAAATACAAGATGCGGCACTGTCTAATGAGGTTCAACTTGAAATTTTATCTGAAGAAGGTAATGAGGCTAAAATTTTTACTTCCTTAACTGATAAGTTCGACCTTTCAGTAATAGGTCATCATCAAGCTAATGGTTGGCAAATTAAGAAAACTACAGAATATATTTCTCAAAACTCATCATCGTCAGTTCTTTACATCCCTAACTAGGAAATTTATGGAAAGTTTTGATGCTATTTCCTTAGTTGTAATCTCCCTTGGTGCATTCTTACTACCATTAGTTGGGTCTAGGTTAAAAGTCCCTTCTATCGTTCTTGAAATTGCTTTTGGAATAATTGTTGGTCCTGTTCTGCACTTAGTTTCTCCATCTGAATTTATTTCAGGACTTGCAGTATTAGGATTCCTCCTTCTTATGTTTTTATCAGGTTTTGAAATTGAACTTGATACTTTTAGGGAAAAGGGAATTAGAACTTTAGCGTTACCTATTGTTGTATACCTATCTACTGTAGCGGTATCTTTTTTAATAATTACTGAGTTAGAGTATCCAATATTCCTCGCATTAGTATTGTGCACAACAAGCGTTGATATTGTTATATCTGTACTGAGGAGTGATGACACAATTAAGTCTAATTATGGGCAAATGCTGTTCATTATTGCTTTACTTGCCGATATCTTAACCCTTTTAGCTGCTACTGTTTATGCTTCTGTTGTTAAATCCAATGGTTTTTCTATATCAAATCTAAATATTATCCTTTACTTTGCTATTGTTATTTTCCTACTTCGTATTTTAAGAAGATTAGCTTGGTGGAATCCTCAATTATTTTCCAGAATGTTTGATGGAAATGACCCTGAAGAACTAGGCATAAGAAGTTCTCTAGCTTTAATGCTGGCATTAGTCGGAATAGCTGTCCTTTTTGACATAGAAGCAATACTTGGAGCATTTTTAGCTGGAACACTTTTCGCTTTTGTTTTTCCAAACAGGGGAAGCTTGGAAAGTAGTCTTAAAGGTTTTTCATATGGATTCTTAATCCCTATATTTTTTATAAATATTGGTTTAAATTATGATATTTCACTATTTTCAAATACAGAATTCTACATTGACGTATTATATCTTTTTGCAATTGCAGTACTTGTAAAACTTTTACCTTCACTCCTTTTAATTTTTTCAAGGATATCAATTTCTAAAATATTTGCAGGTGGTTTTCTATTATCAGCAAGATTTAGTCTCATAATTGCGATGGCTGAAATTGGTGTTGAGCTTGATTTATTAAGTAAGAATTTGGAGCAACAAATTATTTTATTAGCGGTACTTACTGCTACAGTTTCACCTTTGATGTTTAGATTATTTAGTAAAAGCAGTAAAGCTAACTAAATGAATTCTATTTTAAGGCTTTATTTTAAAGGTGTTGCAATGGGTGCTGCAGACATAGTCCCAGGGGTATCAGGTGGTACAATTGCTCTTATTTCTGGTATTTATGAGGAGCTTATTTTCACCCTAAAAAATATTAATTTATCTCTTCTAAAAACTTTATTTAAAGATGGTTTTAAAGTATTCTGGAAAAGCCTAAATGGTAATTTTTTATCAGTTTTGCTGTTAGGCATTGCAAGTTCTGTAATATTACTTGCTCAAGTTATTGTTTTTTTACTAGAAAATCATGAATTTAAAATTTGGGGATTTTTCTTTGGCTTAATAATATCATCAGCATTCCTAATAATAAAAGATGTAAACCCATTAAACAC
>DBUV01000011.1:19890-20800 GCA_002308095.1 Acidimicrobiia bacterium UBA1281 | reverse complement strand
GTACCCAAATTAAAAGGTCTAGATGCTATTTCAAACTCTAAAGATTTAAATACGGATATGATACGAGATACTTTCTTGTATAAAGAATGGAAAGAAAAACCGGATTTAAAATCTATAAATACAAACAACTCTTCTGCTCCAAATTGGGCTAAAGAATTAAAACATAATGAAAGAAGGAAGTAATGAATCAATTATATGAATTGTCACGACAATTTCCCGACGAATGGGTAAAAAAGGCTCCAAAAGGAAAGTTTGGAAATTTTATTCCACATTCTGTAATTGCTCAGAGGTTGCTTGAAGTTTGTGGTCCATTTAATTGGGAAGTTGTTGAATTAATTAGAGAAGAAAAAGCTGGAAAAGTTGTTGGGTGCTTTGGGAGACTTACTGTTGAAGTAGACGGTAAAGAAGTCACAGTAACAGCTATAGGTGATGTTGAGAATGATCAAGGTAACGATGGAACGAATGCTAAACATGCTGAATCTGATGCATTTAAAAGATGTGCAATGAAAATTGGACTTGGACTTCATCTTTGGGCTGGAGATGAATACTACTTGGATAAAAAATTATCTGGTGAAAAAAATCCCTCAAAAATAAAATTACAGTCTGCTTAACTTTTTAATTTACCATTTTTGGACTCTAATATAATAGTGATAGGTCCATCATTATCAATTGAAACATTCATATCTTCTCCAAAGATACCCTCTTTTACATTCCCATACTGGGATAACTCTTGGGCTACATATTTAATAACTTTATTAGCAATATTTGGTTCCTCGGCATCAATGAATGACGGCCTATTCCCTTTTGAAATATTTGCAAGTAAGGTGAACTGACTAACAAGTAAAATTTCTCCATTAATTTCTTTAATAGACTTATTAATTTTATTAAAGTCATCTGCGAAAACCCTAAG
>DBUV01000011.1:0-19570 GCA_002308095.1 Acidimicrobiia bacterium UBA1281 | reverse complement strand
TTCCCAATTTTACGAATTAAAACATCTGCATCTTTAAAGGTGTCTCCTTTTTGAATACCCCAAAGTAAGACATAACCTTGTTTTATTTCAGAAATTAACTTCTCACTAACAGTTACTTTTCCACTTTTGACTCTTTGTAGTACAACTTTCATATAAATATATTATGGTAGATATATGGCTTTAGATAATAAAACAATTCAAATGGCAAGCGGAGCTAATTACGCGGCTTTTACTACTCTATTTGATACCGGATCACCCCAAACACATGTAATGTGGGTAGACACTGATGGAGAACATATTCTTATAAATACAGAAATTCATAGAGTTAAATATAAAAATATTAAGAATGATGCTCGTGTTAATGTAATGATTTGGAAAAAAGATGATTCATTTAAATTTGTAGAGATTAGGGGTCATGTTGTTGGAGAAATTTCTGGTGATGAAGCAGAAGAAAATATTAACAAGTTATCTCACAAGTACTGGAATAAACCTTATCCTTTCGAAATACAATCTGAACGAATTGTATTAAAAATAAAAGCAGAGCGGGAATTCTTTTTTAATCTAAAAGATGAAGATTTTAATTAATTATTTTTTATAATCGTAAAAACCCTTGCCAGTTTTAACACCAAGATTTCCATCTTTTACTTTTTGTTCTAAAAAATCTTTAGGATAATCATCAGGATTTTTAGTTTCATTATATATTTTTAGCTTGGCGTAATAGTGTATATCGAGACCAGAGTAGTCGGAGATTTCAAAGGGCCCTAATGGGTGGTTTAATCCTTTTTTAATTGCTAAATCGATATCTTGAAAATCTGCAATTCCTTCATCGTATAATTCATATGCTTCATCTACCAGAGCAGCCAACATTCTATTAACAATAAACCCTGGTGTTTCTTTTTTTAAAGTTACTATTGATCTTCCCATGGCTTTTCCTAGATTTTGAGTTCTCTCAACTATGTCTTTAGTTGTTGTTTCTGGATAAGATATTTCTACTAAATCCATTCTTAACGGTGGGTAAAAAAAGTGCATATTTATAAATCTATGACTGTGTCTGCATTCTTTTGCTAACTCTGAAGCAGGTATGAAAGAACTGTTGGTAGCTAGTATGACTTTTTCATTCGTTAACTCAGAGAGCTCAGAGAATATTTCAAGCTTTACTTCTAACTTTTCAACAACAGCTTCTATCATGAAAGTTTTGTTTTCTGACACTTCTTTAATGTTCTCTGCAATATGAAGATTTTGTCTGAAATTCTCTAAATGTTTTTCATCATAAACATCCTTAGATACCAAATTTTCAAGATTTTTTTCCGCAAAGTTTAATTTTGAAGATAAGTTTTCTATATCATTATCGAATATATGTGTAGTAAAACCACCAATAGCAGAAAGAGAAGCAATTTGACTTCCCATTTGTCCCCCGCCAATAACTCCGACTTGTTCAATCATTTATGTTTATTTATTTCTCTTCTAGCAATAGACCTAAGATGTACTTCATCTGGACCATCAGCAATGCGCAATACCCTAGCTCCTGCAGACATCCTAGCTAAAGGTGTATCCTGAGACACGCCCATAGCTCCATGTGCTTGTATGGCTTTGTCAATTACATAAGATGCGGCCTCAACAACAGTAACTTTAATTGATGAGATTTCGATCTTAGCTTCTTCTTTTCCGTAGGTATCAATCAACCATGCGGTCTTAAGGGTTAATAACCTAGCTTCTTCTATTTTTATTCTAGATTTTGCTATCCATTCTTGAATTACTCCCTGCTCGGCTAATTTTTTGCCAAAGGTTTCTCTTTCAAGCGAACGTTTTATCATAAGGTCTAATGCTCTTTCAGCCATACCAATTGCTCTCATGCAATGATGGATTCTTCCAGGTCCAAGTCTGGCTTGAGCAATTTTAAAACCAAGACCTTCGCCGCCAATAATATTCTTTTTCGGAACCACAACATTTTCAAAAAGAAGTTCTGGATGACCTGTATAACCATCGTCGTATCCGAATACTTGCATTGGTCTTATTATTGAAATTCCATCACTATCCATTGGCACAAGTATCTGACTTTGTCTTTGGTGAGGTGGATTTTCTGGATTAGTGACACCCATAAAGATACAGATTTTTGCTCTAGGATTTATAGCATTAGAAGTCCACCACTTGCGACCATTAATAATATAATTATCCCCGTCACTTACGATAGAGCTACTTATATTCGTTGCATCCGATGATGCAACATCAGGTTCTGTCATAGCAAAACAAGACCTTATAGTTCCCTCTAGTAATGGTGCTAACCATTCTTCTTTTTGTTCTGGGGTACCAAAGTCATGTAATACCTCCATATTGCCAGTATCTGGAGCAGAACAATTAAATACCTCTGGAGCCCACCAGACTTTCCCAGTAATTTCAGCCAACGGAGCATATTCGACATTTGTCAATCCTGCGCCATATTCATCATCAGGAAGAAACAGATTCCAAAGACCAACATCCTTTGCTTTATTTTTTAATTCATCCAGTAAATCTGGAATATGGAGAGAATTTCCTGATTGCTCTATCTCTGCATCATAAGCTTCCTCATTAGGATAAATATGGTCATCAAAGAAGTTAAGAAGTTTTTCTTGTAAATCTAATGATTTTTTTGAGTAATTAAAATCCACAATTTATTCTATCAATTATTTAGGAAGCGTGAACAAACTTTATGTAATATATTATTACATGGATTTTTTCAACGAAACTATTAGAAAATACATTTCTTCTAACCTGACTCTAGATAGCAAGTTCACATTTGAACAATTCAAAGTTGGTAGGTCAAATATCACATATAAAATTGAAGATACCAAAAATATTTATGTTTTGAGAAGACCTCCATTTGGAGAGAAACTTGAATCTGCTCACAACATGCAAAGAGAATTTAAAATATTAAAAGAATTATATAAATATGGAATAAAAGTACCTAAGCCAATCTTTCTTTGTTCAGACAGAACTATCTCTGACGAAGACTTTTACGTAATGGAGTATATTGGTGGTGAAACTATTTCTGACAATGTTATTGCTTCGAAATACTCATCAAATGAGAAAAGAAGCATCACAACTTCTTTTGTAAAATCTCTAGTAGAGTTACATGATTTTGATGTATTAAACTCAGACTTAAGTGACCTAGGTAAACATGAAAAATATGTAGAAAGGCAAATACAGAGATGGAGCAAGCAATTTAATTCACAAAAAATAAGAGATATTGATGATTTAGATCTTGCAACAAAAATTTTGATTGAAACCTTACCAACTCAACAAAAAGTTAGCATTGTTCATGGAGACTACAGATTAGACAATGTACGTATTGAAAATAATAAAGTTGCTGCTATTTTAGATTGGGAATTATGTACTTTGGGTGATCCCTTGGCAGACCTTGGTACAATAATTGCTTCTTGGTCTAATAGTGAAGAGAAAGATACACCTTTCATATACTCACCCTCGTTAAGTGGTGGTTTTTTAAGTCGATCTGAAATACTTTCTATATACGAGTCAAACACATCTCTTGATTTAAAGGATATTGAATTTTATGTACGACTATCTTTTTGGAAACATGCCATGATAATGGAAGGCGTCTACGTAAGATATTCCCTCGGTTATTATGGGGATGTGGAAAAAAAAGAAATTGATGCATTCGCACAAAGTACTTTAAATTTTGCTAAAAAGGCATCAAATATTAACTTATTAAAGGAGATCTTATGAAAGTTATTCCAGCTACTGAACTAGAAAATCATATTGGGGAAGAAATTGGTGTTTCTGAGTGGATAGAAGTATCTCAGGATAGAATAAACCAGTTTGCCGATGCAACTAACGATCACCAATTTATACATGTTGATCCTGAACTTGCAAAATCTGCTCCAACTCCCTGGGAAACTACTATTGCACATGGATTCCTAACATTGAGTCTTGTTTCCTATATGTCAGCTACATCTGGTTTCATGCCTGCTGATATGCAAACAGCAGTGAATTACGGTCTTGATAAAGTGAGGTTTATGGAAGCTGTCCCTGTTGACAGCAAAATTAGAGGAAGATTTGTACTTACTGATGCACAGTACAAAAAAAATGGTAGGTGGCTAGTTAAAACAACGGCTTCTATCGAGATTGAAGGATTTGATAAACCTGCAGCAATTGTTGAGGCGTTGACATTATACATAGTGAAAGAATAGATTAAATAATTTAAGGAGAAATTTATGAGAGAAGCAGTAATTGTATCAGCAGCAAGGACACCCATTGGTAAAGCTTACAGAGGAGCTTACAATAATACGGGTGCCCCTACATTAGGTTCTTATTCTATAAAAGAAGCCATCTCTAGGGCTGGAATAGATTCAGATGAGGTAGAAGATGTAGTCATGGGTTGTGCTCAGCAACAAGGAACTCAAGCCCTTAATATAGGAAGATTAAGTGGTATGGCTGCTGGACTTCCAGATACAGTTCCAGGCATGACTATAGATCGACAATGTTCTTCTGGGCTGATGGCAATTGCAACTGGAGCAAAGCAAATTATCACAGACAATATGGATGTTGTTGTAGCTGGAGGTATTGAATCAATATCTCTGGTACAAACAGCTGATTTTAGACTAGATGCTGATCCACTAGTCCTAGATATGCAGCAACATGCGTATATGCCAATGATTGAAACTGCAGATCATGTTGCAGAAAAATATAATGTAACAAGAGAAGCTCAAGATGAATATTCATTAGAGAGTCAAATGAGAACAGCAGCTGCACAGGATGCTGGTAAATTCGATGATGAAATTATCACAACTTCATCAACAAAATTAGTAAAAAATAAAGAAACTGGTGAAATAACAGAAGAGATAGTTGAACTTACAAAAGATGAGGGAAATAGGCCTGAAACTACACTAGAAGGGCTTTCCTCTCTCCCTGCAGTGTATGGTGAAGGTAAGTTTATTTCAGCAGGTAACGCTTCTCAATTATCTGATGGATCTGCATCTGTAGTTCTTATGGAAGCAAAAAAAGCTGAGGAAAAGGGTTTAAATCCACTTGGATATTATAGAGGTATGACTGTTTCTGCACTGGCTCCTGAAGAAATGGGTATTGGTCCGGTTTTAGCTGTTCCAAACTTGTTAAATAAGTTTAATTTATCAATTGAAGATATTGGTCTTTGGGAATTAAATGAGGCATTTGCAGTCCAGGCTCTATATTGCAGGGATGAACTAGGCATAGACCCAAGTATCTATAATGTAAATGGTGGTTCAATCTCAATAGGTCATCCTTATGGTATGACTGGTGCAAGAATGACTATGCATGCACTCATTGAGGGTAAAAGAAGAAATGCAAAGTTTGTTGTTGTCACTATGTGTGTAGGTGGTGGAATGGGTGCTGCTGGATTATTTGAGGTAATCTAAAGAATCATCAAGATTGTTCTTCAATTAATAATATTTAAGTTTTCAAGAATGCAACTATGACATTTATACTGTTATATGGAAAAAATAATTGATAAAGAATCTTATTTAAAATCAATCTCTAATAGAAATTTAAAAATATATCTTATGGGAGAGCTTGTAGAAAATCCACTTGATCATCCCATTATAAGACCAAGCATCGAAGCAATGGCTGAAACATATGATCTTGCTGTAAGAGAACCACTTTTAGCATCTGTTAAATCTCCATATACGGGAGAAAATATAAATAGATTTCTTCATATTGCTGAGAGCTCTGAAGATTTATTTCTTCAAAATAAAATGCAAAGGAAACTCGGTCAATTAACTGGTACTTGTTTTCAAAGATGTGTAGGGATGGATGCATTTAATGCACTTCACTCAGTAACATATGAAATCGATGAAAAATATAGTACAGAATACCATTCAAATTTTGTTAACTTTTTAACTGAAATGCACAGAAGTAATTTAGTTGTTGGAGGTGCAATGACTGATGTAAAAGGTGATAGGTCTAAATTACCTCACGAACAAGAAGATGAAGACTTATATTTAAGGATTGTTGATAGAAATAAAGATGGTGTATTTGTTAAAGGAGCTAAAGCACATCAGACAGGGTGTATTAACTCTCATTGGATGGTAGTTATGCCTACCTTGAGATTAACTGATAAAGATAAAGACTATGCAATTGTTGGAGCAATACCTGTAGACGCTGATGGCATAACATACATTTATGGAAGACAGTCGTGTGATACTCGAAGCATGGAACCAGGAGAATACGATGTAGGAAATAAATATTTTGCAGGGCAAGAGGCAATGGTGATTTTTGATAATGTTTTTATACCTAATAAATATATTTTTATGAATGGAGAATTTGATTTTGCATCAATGCTTGTAGAAAGATTTACAACATATCATAGAAGGTCGTACGTTTGCAAGGCAGGTGTTGGAGATGTCCTAATAGGAGCAGCAGCTACCATTGCTGAATACAATGGTGTTGAAGAGGCATCTCATATTAAAGATAAAATAGTTGAAATGAATAAACTAAACGAAACAATTTATGCGACTGGTATTGCGTCCTCTTTACAGGGAAATATTACAAAATCTGGAAATTTTATTAATGATGATTTACTTGCAAATGTTTGTAAGCAACACGTTACGAAAGAAACATTTGAAATTGGTAGAATTGCTCAGGATTTAGCAGGAGGGTTAGTTGGCTCTATGCCTTCTGGAATAGATTTTAACGAAGGTGCCATGTCAGAGGATTTAAAAAAATATTTAAAAGGAAAAAAAGATATCAACTCTGAAGATAGAGTTAAAATTTTACGTTTAATTGAGAATATGACTCTTGGCAGGAATGCGGTAGCCTACCTTACAGAATCCCTTCACGGCGCTGGCTCACCTCAAGCACAAAGAGTTCAAATCCGAAGGGGTGTTGATATGGAGAAAAAGAAAGAATTTGCTAAAAAATTATCTGGTGTGACCGAAAGGAAGAAGTAATGAAATCAATTGTCTGTACTGAATTAGGAAATCCAGAATTACTTGAGATTATGGATGTACAGATACCTGTACCATCTAAAGATGAAGTTTTAGTTAAAGTAGAAGCAGCAGGAGTTAATTATCCGGATGCACTGCTTGTTCAAGGACGTTATCAAGTTGTAGTAGATCCACCTTTTACGCCAGGAAATGAAATATGTGGGTATATTGAAGAGGTTGGAGAAAATGTAAATCTTTCAAAAGGCACAAAAGTTATAGGGCTACCTGAAATTGGTGGTTTTTCAGAATATGTAACTATAAATAAAAATCTTGTGATTCCTATTTCTGATTCAATAAGTTCTACAGTCGGGGCAAGTCTTCCAATAAACTATGGAACAACTTACTATGCTCTAAAAAGACGTGCAAAAGTTACAAGTGGTGAATCCTTATTAATTTTAGGTGGTTCTGGTGGGATTGGAACAGCTTCAATTCAGCTAGGAAATATTTTAGGATTAGACACTATTGCTGCTGTTGGTTCAGACGAAAAAGAAGAATATGTTAAAAATGTGGGTGCGAATCATGTTATAAGATACGATAAACAAGATTTAAAAAATACAGCAAAAGAGATTACAAACGGAAATGGGGTTGATGTCGTAGTTGATCCCGTTGGCGGGAATGTAAGTGAAGAAGCTCTACGTGCAACTGCATGGAATGGAAGACTTCTTGTAATTGGCTTTGCTCAAGGCGAGATTCCGAAAATACCACTAAATATCACCCTAGTAAAGGGTGTATCCATTGTAGGAGTTTGGTGGGGTCGCTGGACCAAAACATCTCCAAATGAAACGGCAGAAGACTTTAAAGAATTGATAGAATTTATTGATAGTGGGAAATTAGATATTGAGCCTAAAAATGTATACAGCCTAGAAGAAACTTCCATAGCAATGAACAATTTTTTAAATAGAAAAAATATTGGTAAAACTGTAATCGAGTTTTAATTATTTTTTAGAAGCCTCAAAGTAGGGATTGCTGCCGGATGCATGATCAGTAGCATCAATAATATTTCCAATTTCAGGTATTGCTTGTCTTAAAGAGGTTTCAATACCCTGTGTTAAAGTAACTTGTGCCATGCCACATCCCTGACACCCTCCTCCAAGCTTTAAGTAAATGTCTTGCCCTTCAACACCTACAAGTTGAGCTACCCCACCGTGTGAAGCTATTGCAGGGTTTATCTGTGTTTCAAGAACAGTTTTAACTTTTTCAGCTAATTCCCCTGTTAGTTCAGGGAGGTCTTCAGGATTACCAAATATTTCAGGACTTGGTGTATTAGGATTATCCATAGTCAGTCCTGGTGAAGCCGGATCGTCTGAGAGCTCTAATTTGGCATTATTAAACTTATCTAAATCTTTAGAAGCTATGATCACAGTAAGTTCACCAAAATCTATTCGGGTGTCGTCTGATCTAGCTTGTTCTAAGTCAAGGAAACTTAAGTCATAGGTGTATTGATTACCTTGAACTCCATCTATTTGCAAGAACAACGCATATTCATTATCACCTGGTTCTTGTTCTTTAATTTCAAGTATTTTACTAACTGCTTCCGCGCCAATATCAAATTTAAATTTATCTGTCATATAATTAATAATAGTAAAACTGTGAATAGTGTAAATAAATGAAAAAAGTATTACTGGTCATTCCAGAAAATAGTTATAAATCAAATGATTTTGTAACTGCAGCTAAAAAACTTGGATTACCCTTTTCTATAATTACTGATAGCCAACAAGTATCAGCAGAGTTTACTGATAACATTTTTATTGTTAACTTCAAAGATAATATTACAAAAGAACTTCTTAATGAATTGAGTGATATTACCCATGTACTACCTGTTGATCACACTTCTCTTATTTATGCTTCAAAATTAAGAGATGCCCTTGAAGTTGTTGGAAATACGGAAATTTCTGTAGAAGCAGCAATGGATAAATATATTTCAAGAAATGTTTTTAACACAGTTTCTCATATAAAAATTAAGCACAACTATGTAAATTCCATAGAGGATATACATAAATTTTTAGCAGATATTGATATAGCAGTTCTTAAGCCAACAAAAGGAACTGCAAGTAACAAAGTTATGAAAATTGAAAAAAATAATTTTCAAAATAAACTGATTGAAAATATAATTACCAATTGTTCTGAGGATGAATTTGTAATTGAGGAATTTGTTGAAGGAAGTGAATATGCTTTTGAGGGAATGCTAATTGATTCAAAACTCTCTAATTTTGTAGTTTTTGATAAACCATTAATATACACTGAACCTTATTTTGAAGAATCCATATATTTAACTCCTAGTAAATTATCAAATGAAACTATTGAATTGGTACAAAAACAACTACAAGAAGCTACTAAAAAGTTAGGCCTTGAACATGGACCTATTCATGCAGAATTTAAAATAGTTGATAAAGAAATATTTATAATTGAAATTAATCCGCGTATGATAGGTGGGCTTTGTTCTAGGTGTTTGAATTTTGGATTATTTAAACAATCACAAGAAGAGCTTGTACTATCTTCATTTCTAAGTAATCAATTTAAAGAATTAGAACTATTAAATAAGTTTGTTGGAGTTTTAATGCTACCAGTTCCAAAAAGCGGAATTTTTAAGTCAATAAATAGAGATGAAATATCTTCAATCGAGAATATATCGTCAGTCGAAATTACTGTTTCTGAAAATAGTATTTTAGAAATGCCACCAAATGGTGAAAAATATTTAGGTTTCGTGTTTTCACAAGGTGAAGATAGTGTTTCAGTTCTTAAAGCTTTAAAGAAATCATTAGATATAGCTTCACCTGTAATTCTTGATTAAAGTATGATAATCTTCATTCAAGATGAGTAATATATTAATTTCAATTAACGGTGATTGTACCGTTGAAAGAAATCAACTTAAAAATGAGTATGAGCATATATTTGGTGTTGATGGTGGCACAGAGTATCTGTACAAATTATTTTTACAACCTACACAAATAATTGGTGACTTTGATTCTATAGATGAAAATACAAAAAAACGTGCAATACGTGACGGAGCTGATATTAATTCCTTTGATCCCGACAAAGATAGAACTGATTTAGAAATAGCTCTCGATGTAGCAAGCAAAAATAAAGGGAAAGATATCACAATTATTGGAGGAGAAGGTAATGATATTGATCATTTATTCGGAAACCTTCTAACAATATCATCGTTTCATTCGACTGAGGAAATAATGTGGGTAACTAAATTAGAAACTATAATTTTTTCAACAAAACAATTTTTTAAAATAAAGAAAAATTCAACTTTTAGCATACTTCCTTTGTCTAGAATTGAAAATTTATCTATCAAAGGTGCTAAATGGGATATAGATAATGAAAATATACCCTATGGTTCAACAAGAACTCTAAGAAATAGTGCACTTAGTGAAGAAATATTTATAGAAGCAAAAAATGGAAAGTTCTGCTTAATAGTGAAAAACTAAGATCTTGGAATATCTTTCCAAGGTTTATCTTTATCAAGTTTTTGTTCACCAGGGAGACCCAGTACTCTTTCTGCAATAATATTTCGCATTATTTCAGAAGTTCCACCTTCTATAGAATTAGCCCTTGATCTTAAAAATAGGCTTTGTGTATCCGTAAAACCAAATGTATCATTATCAAAATTTAATTCTGGCTGTGTTAGGGCATACCCTCTAGGAAATAGTAAGCCTTCATTACCTAGAAGTTCCATCCCGAACTCATATGAAGCTTTATTTATTTCTGCTTCATATAATTTGCTAGTTGAGCCTTCAGGTCCAGGTGTACCCTTTTCTCTCATTTCAGAGGCCCTTATATTTGTCAACCTTACTGCTTCTTGTTGAATCCATAATTCAATTAATTTGTCTTTCTGTACAGGGTCATCTAGTTCATTATCTTTCCATAACTGTACCAAATGTCCAGGAGCACCACTCCCTCTCTCTCTAACATTGCCTCCAATAGCTACTCTCTCATTCATTAATGTAGCCAAAGATACTCTCCAGCCTTCGCCGAGACCTCCAAGAATGTTCTCTTTGGGAATTTTTGTATCTGTAAAGTAAACTTCGTTGAATTCAGCTTCGCCAGTTATCTGTCTAAGAGGTCTAACCTCAACCCCCTCTGATTCCATATCCACAATAAAGAATGTAAGTCCTCTATGTTTCGGTGCTTCAGGATCTGTTCTTGTGACTAGGAGCCCCCATTTTGCTAGATGTCCAAGAGTTGTCCAAACTTTTTGACCATTAACAATGTATCCATCTCCATCATCAACGGCCCTTGTGGACAAACTTGCTAGGTCAGAACCTGAACCTGGTTCTGAGAATAATTGGCACCAAATTTCTTCAGCAGTAAACATTGGTTTTAAATATTTTTGAATCTGCTCTGGAGTTCCATATTCCATTATTGTAGGTGCACCCATACCTACCCCAAGAATGTTTGCAATTCGATTCTGCTGAGAGATTCCTTCATTTCTCAGTTTTTCAGTTATCATCAACTGATACTTTGGATTGAGGCCGAGTCCTCCAGATCCTTCAGGAAACTGCACCCAAGCTAAACCAAGATCATATTGCTTACCCCAAAAATCTTTAAGATCTTGCCCGTCTTGTCTGAATTCAATAAGTTCTTGTAGTTTACTGTTTACTAACTCTTCAGCTTCTAATTGTTTAGTGTCTATTTTTTCCATAAAAAATTATACATTCATATACATAATTAGTTAACTACCCTGGATAGCTTTCTGAATTATCATAAGCTCGTCTTCGTTACTTAATGGATATGTGCCATCTTTAATTGTTCTAATCTCTTCAATATTTTCAGAAATATCTTCCGCCGTAGCGCTTGTATTTACATAACCATTATGAGTAATTATTCCTATGCGAGCAAATCTTCCTGCAGCGACTCCAAATATTTCATGTGTAGGTTCACATGCTTCAGATGCTAGATAAACAACCATAGGGGTAACTAATTCAGCACTAAATAATTTACCAACATCTTCTGGCAGTAGTGCTTCTGTCATTCTGGTGTAAGCAGTAGGTGCAATTACATTTACTTTAATGTTATATTTTGCCCCCTCAATGGAAAGAACATTAGTTAGTCCAACTATACCCATTTTTGCTGCTCCATAGTTTGATTGTCCAAAGTTCCCAAAGAGACCAGAAGGAGATGCAACATTTACAATTCTTCCATAATTATTTTCTTTCATTACTTTAAATGCTGGCTGACTAACAAAGAAAGTTCCTTTAAGGTGAACGTCTAGTATTAGGGAGAGCTCATCTTCAGACATATTTGCAAAGCTCTTGTCTCTTAAAATACCAGCATTGTTGATAACAGCATCAACTGTTCCAAAATTATCCAAAGCAGATTGAACGATTGATTCTCCTCCTTCTTTTGTAGCAACAGAATCATAGTTGGCGATAGCTTCACCTCCATTTTTAATTATTTCGTTTACAACATCATCAGCAGGAGAACTTGCTGAACCAGATCCATCTACCGATCCACCGAGATCATTTACAACTACTTTTGCTCCTCTACTTCCAAGTTCAAGTGCATAAGCTTTACCCAAACCGTTACCTGCACCTGTTACGATTACAGTTCTATTTTCAAAATTTACATTACTCATAATTTTTACTCCTCGTACATTGCTTCAATTTTATCTTTATAGGTTTCATTAATGACATTTCTTTTTAGTTTAAGTGTGGGGGTTAGTTCACCGCTAGTATCCGTCCACTCTTCTTCTAAAATAGTAAATTTTTTGATTTGCTGAACATTTGCAACTTTACTATTTGCTTTATCTATTTGTTCTTGAATTGCATCAATAACGGCTTGATTGTTATGAAACGTATCAATGTCATAATCAATAGAATTTTCATTCGCCCACTGTTCACTTGTACCTTCTCTATCTAACACAATCAATGCAGATAAGAATTTACGCCCATCTCCTACCATGCATATCTGTCCAACAAGTGGGTGTGGCTTAATTAGATCTTCTAACTCAACAGGCGCAATATTTTTACCTCCTGAGGTAATAATTATTTCTTTCTTCCTTCCTATAATTTTTATATAGCCATCTTCTCCAATTTCAGCTAAATCCCCGGTGTGTAACCAACCATCTGAATCAAAGGCTTCTTTAGTGGCTTCTTCCTGTTTGTAATACCCATTGGTAACGTGTCCACCCTTCATACATAATTCACCATCATCTAGGATTTTAATTTCTGTACCAGCAAGTGGGATACCAACCTTGCCAATTGGATTAAAAACTTTTGGTATTGGCACACCTGCTGATTTAAGTTTATTAGTTAAAGACTCAACAGCATTTGTTGCTATTCCCACAGTCGCAGGACCGGTATCCTCTGTCATTCCATATATTTCTGTTACATCAATATGTATGGCATGGAACCAACGTTGTACATCTGGATTCATAGCTGCTGCAGCAGTAACAAAGTATTCAGTATTTTGAATACCTAAGCCTTCTTTAAATTTAGAAAAGACTAATTTATTAAAAACTGCATCTAATAATTTAACCTTTAAAGGTACTTTTTCACCTTTTTGTTCATAATCTACTCTCTCAAGTCCATTGTCAATGGCTTTTAGAGCTAAGTCTGCTTTATCAGAGTCATTAATTTTATTAAGTAGTCCTGCTTGAAATTTTTCCCAAACACGAGGAACTGCCAAAAATACACTTGGCTGGATTGTTGGAAGGGCAGCTGCCATATCTTCTAGGACCGGAACTGGAAATATCTGACCTGTTTTATATATAGCTTGATAATGATCCCCTGCTCTTGCAGCAATGTGAGCCATAGGCAAGTATGAAACAATACGTGGATGCATAGATGCTGGTACTAATTCACCAAATAAGCTTTCATTGGTCCAGAGGACATTACGGTGAGTAATCATTACTCCTTTTGGATTTCCTGTAGTTCCGGATGTAAATATTAAACAGGCAAGCGAATCAGGTGTAACAGTTTTAATTGCATTAACTAAAAGGGAATTGTCATTTGCGTTGATGGCTGCTCCACGGTCTATTAATTCATGGTATGAAAAAACATAATCCTTATCGCTAACTTCTTCATAGCCATTAATGACTACAATTTTTTCAAGATTTGGACAATCTTTTCTTGCCTTGTCTATTTCATTAAATAACTCGATATCTCCTGCAATAGCCACTTTGGCTTCCATTAAGTTTGCTACATATTCAATTTGTCCTGATTTTAGTTGCTTGTATAGGGTCGAAGGAGTTGCACCAGAGTGCATTATTGCAAGATCAGCAATATTGTGCTCTTTTATATTATTTGACATTATAAAAGCTGTATCTCCTGGAGCTAATCCAATATCAATTAGACCAGATGCTAGATTGTGAATGTTTAATCTGTAGTCACTCCAAGACATCGCATCCCATGCTGAATACTCTTCATTGGCCGGAGTGTTTATAGCTGGAAAATCTGGATAATCTTCAGCATTTTTGTCAATGTAGTCAATTAATGTCTTCCCTTCTACTTTTGCATCAATAGATGCAGCTTGATCTTTTAGAAATTCATGTAATTGATTTTTCATATTCTCCTCTATGACGATATTAAGATTTTACTGGATAATTTAGAATTTAACTACTGAATTACTCTTAAATTATCCTTTAACAGAACCTGCAGTTAGACCCCCTGTAATCTGTTTTTGGAAAAACACAAATAACGTTGCGATTGGTGCCGCGGCTAATACAGATGAAGCAGCTATAACTCCCCAATCAGCATTAAAATCATCTACGAAAACAGTGTTTATACCTACAGCAACAGTCCACAAATTCTTATCTTTTAAAAATATTGCAGCAAGTATATAGTCTGAATAAATACCTATAAATGTGATGACAAATATGACTACAAGTATAGGTCTAGCAAGAGGTGCGATAATTTTTGTGAATATTTGAAAATCATTAGCTCCGTCTACTTTTGCTGCTTCATCCAAAGATGGTGAAATAGTATCCATAAAACCTTTAATAAGCCAAGAGTTGAAACCAATAGATCCACCTAAGTACACAAGAATAAGACCAAGATGCGTACCAAGACCCATAAAAGGAAGGATGTCACTAATTTGGAAAAATAGAAGATAAATTGCTACAAAAGCTAAGAAAGCAGGAAACATTTGAACAATTACCAAAGTAAGTAAACTTGCTCTTCTGCCTTTAAATTGAAGTCTGGAGAATGCATATGCAGCTAAGGTACCTAAAAATACATTGAATAGAGATGCAATAATTGCGACTTTATAGGTGTTAAATAGCCAGGTGAAATATGGTACGAGAGGATCTCCGGAAAGCTTTTTATAATGCTTTAATGTAAAACCGTCTGGGATAAGTTTAGAATTAGCTAGGTTTGCGAAATCTGCAAAGGAATTAGTAACCACAAACAGAATTGGATATATAGCAAATAGTACAAAAGTAATACCTACTAAATGTCTCCACCCGTATTCTTTAAACCATTTTAAAAAATTAAATGTTTCCATAAATACGCTCCAAACGCTTTGTGTATCTAAAAGATAAAGCTGAAATCAACAAAACTATTCCAAAAATTATAATCGTTACACTAGATGCTAAACCAAATAGGTTACCCCTACCTCCGGAGATGGCTAAACGATACGAAAAAGATATTAAAATATCTGTCCATCCGACAGCAACTTCACTCCCAATAACAGGTGGGCCACCACCTGAAAGAAGAAAAATTAATGTAAAGTTATTAAAATTAAATGCAAAACTTCCTATTAATAATGGAGAAATAGAGACCATTAATAATGGAAAAGTTATTCTCCAAAAAGACTGTACTCCAGTTGCGCCATCCACCTTTGCTGCTTCTGTTAATTCTTTTGGTATTGATTGAAGTGCTCCGGTTGTGATCAAAAACATGTATGGAAAACCAAGCCATGTATTCACAAGAAGGACTGCGGCACGAGCACTTTCTTTCGTTTTAAGCCACTTGATTGGCTCTATATCGAAAAAAGTATAAAAAGGGTCTAACCAGGTGTTGATAACTCCATAATCTGGATTTAATAAACCCTTCCAAACTAAAACAGATACGAATGCTGGAATAGCATAAGGCAATATATACAAAGCTCTGTATAATCTTTTAAACTTCAACTTCTCTTTATTTAGAGTAATACTTAAAAGTAGTCCAACGCTAAAAGCTAAAAATACCGTAAGGGTAGCAAACTGAAAAGTCCACTTTGTTACTAGCTCCAGAGGGCCTCTAATTCTTTGATTTGAAAAAAGTTTTTTATAATTTTCTGAGCCAACAAAAACTCTCCAACCTGGGTCTACCGATTCTCCATTGCATAAAAAATTATCTCCATCGCTAGAACAAGTAGCATTAGTTGAATTGTCATACAAAATATCATTATCAGAATCATACGAATATCTCTGTGAAGTTGACAGGAGTCTTCCAGTAGAAGAACCGAATACAGATATCTTGTAGAGTTGAGCTCTTGTTGAAGTATCTATAACTAAAGAGAGTTCTTGTAATTTGTTGGCTAAATTAATCTGATCTTTTCCAAGTAGTAACTTAAAACCTTCAGGGGGGACAATTTCACCAGAAGAATTTTTTAATGATGGCTCATGTCTCGCAAAGGTAGCTTCTTTAATTAAATCTTGACTAACAGCTTTTCCAAACAAAAATTCATTCTCATTTAAATCAGCACCAAAATAATATTCTTGATTATCATCTTCAAATATATAAATATCAAACTCTACTCCTCTCTGGTCCTCTGGCGTATATGTTCTTGCTTCGAGTAGATCAATAGCTTGTGTTTTTGTAAGAATATGGCCAGTTGACCAGTTAGTAAAAGAAACATATGTGTTGTAGGCAGCAGGAAAAACTACAAAAGAAAACATAAATATAACACCAGGTGTAATCCATTTTAAAGCAGCGAATTTATCTGTTAGGTATGTGAAATTTATTAAAAACATAATAAAGATCAAAACAGAGAGTAGAAACCAAGACTCAAAAGTAATTATGAGAGGTATCAGATATACAGAGCCAGCGTTAAAAATGCCTAAAAATGCATATCTTAGTATTGAAGAAAATTTCATAATTTAATAGTATCAAAAAAATTGGGGCCCATGAGAGCCCCAATTTAATTTATAATAATTGCTTATTATCCGCCTGCGATTGCTGTTCTTACTTGCTCAGCGGCTAATTTAATAGCATCTGTAGCTGTATTAACAGTTACACCTGTTTCTTCATTAGTACCATAATTTTGGTCTCTAATAATTAACATAGCGTCACCAACAGGTCCCCAAACTGATCCCATTTCTGGAATATTAGGCATTGGGATACCATTAGCAGCACTAGCTGCGAACTGAGCTGCTATAGGATCAGCAGCTTCTACAATTGCAAAAAGTGATTTTGTAGCAGGTAGTCTTGGATCAGAGTTGTACATAGCCTCTTGAACTTCAACAGTAGCAAAAAAGTCTAATATGAAACTTTGAGCTAATACCTTGTTGTCGCTAAATGAGGAAACCATTGCTCCACGGACACCCACAAATGGTGTTGCAGCATTGCCATCAAACTGTGGAATTAATGCAACTCCATAGTCTACAGCAGATGCATCGCCTCTAGCCCATGGGCCAGTCATCCAGTAAGGTGCTCTTCCCTCCTGGAATGCAGACATTGATGCTCCATAGTCAGTTGATGCAACTGTTCCATCTTTAACTAATGAATCTAAATATTCAGCAGATGCAATAGCTTGGTCATTATCTAACCCAATATCTGACGGATCAAATCCAGCATCAAACGCAAAGATATATCCCCCGGTTGAACCAAAAAATGGATGCATATGGTAAGCGTCTCCGCCTCCGCCTCCACCTGGGGCTCCAACACAAAGTTCAGTACCAGCCGCATCACATGAGGCTTTTACATCAGCCCAACTTGTTGGGACTCCATCTACTAAAGATTTGTTGTAATACATAGCAATTGCTTCTGTCGCATATGGGAATCCATATACCTCTCCACCATAGCTAAAACCTTGTACACCGACTTCAAATATATCTGAAGCTACTGCACCAAGGTCAAGAGGTGCAACTACACCGTTAGCAGCCAATTCTCCAACCCAGTCATGAGCGCCAAGAAATACATCTGGACCTTCTCCAGCTGGACCCGCTGTCTGGACGTCGGTTCTTATCTGTCCAAAATCATAGACGACTACTTCTATATCTACACCAGCTGCTGCTTCATATGCACCTACAAGAGGGTCTAAAGCTGTTGCCACTTTTTCTTCAGCCCATACCACTAGTTTTACTGGTGGTGGTGAAGTTGTGGCAGGAGCAGCTAATGTTTCTTGAGGTGCCTCTGTTGTTTCAGGTGAGTCAGATGCAGTATCAGAACCACCTCCACAAGCAGTAACAACTAAAGAAAGTAGTACTAAAATTACTAAATATCGTAATTTATTCCTTTTCATTCTTCTCCTTTATAAATAATCTTTTCTCAGACTTAATATAACAAAGAAATGCAAAAAATGCATTGAAAGTATTCAACTTAACTCTATTTTTCAGAAATTATAGTTCCAACGTTTACGATATTATCAATTTGCAGATTTCCGTCACTAAGGTGCACTGTACTATCACCAAATGCAACTTCTACACTATGTGCTGTGGTTTTAATTTTTAAACTTTTCGTATTTTTATCTCTATTGATGATGCATAAAAGTGACTCATCTTTTAATGTTCTACGAAACATAACTATTTCATCATTTGATTCTATAAGCTCAAATCTTCCATATTTGAGTATTGGATTTTCATTTTTTAATTTCATTAAATTTGTTGTATAAGAAAATATGTCTGTATTCCAAGTTTCCTCAGAGTCCCACGGGTAAGGTTCTCTATTAAAGGGATCATCAGCACCTGAAAGCCCTATTTCATCACCATAATAAATACCCGCAATTCCAGGAAATGTTGCTTGAAGAAAAATAGCTCCAAATATTCCTTCAGGATTGTCTCCACATCTATTAAGAAATCTTTTTACGTCATGAGAACTTAGCAAATTTTGACATGACGATAATGCCTCAAATGAATACATGGAGTATAAATTTGCAAGAGCATAGCTAAATTGGCTTGGTGAAGTTCTTTGTGTCGCAAAAAAATCAGTCATTGCTTCTCTGAATGAATAATTCATAGTGCCATCAAATCTATCTCCTTGAAGCCACTGAGATGTATCACCAAATATTTCTGAAATAAGAAGAACATCATTTTTTGAAGATAAAGCAATTTCTCTAAAATCTTTCCAAAAAGAAAAATCTAATTCTTTAGCAACATCCATTCTCCATCCATCTATGTTAAAGTTTTTTATCCAGTATTCAGTTACATCTAAGGCCCATTGTCTGGCATCTTTATTTTTTAAATTAACTTTAGGCATATCAGGTACACCCCACCAAGCTTTATATGATGGTTCGACAATAAGTCCATCATCTTCTTTGATTTCGACAGGTACTTTTGTCTCTTCAAAAGTTTTCTCTAAATATTTTTTATAAATATCAGCATTACCATCCCAACCAACTTTATAAGTGTTGGAGTAAAGATGAGGTCTGTGTTGAAGTCTTACTGGGAAATCATAAACAGTGAACCAGTCTTTGTATTTAGAATTTTCACCATTTGCTATTAAATCTTGAAATGCAAAATGTCTAGGATG
>DBUV01000047.1:4084-8327 GCA_002308095.1 Acidimicrobiia bacterium UBA1281 | reverse complement strand
GAAATTAGATAAAAATACCTTTAGCTACTCCACTGAGAAATCTTCAGATTTTGTTCTCAAGGACAATCAGAGCATTGTCTATAATTCCATTGAATATCCAATTGAAACTAATATGATTGGAAATCATTTCATGTCTAACATCACTGCTGCGGTTTACCAAGCTTACCTTAATGGTATTTCAATTGAAGATTCTTTGACAGCTGTAAAACACTTTCCTGGAGTTAAGCGAAGAGCAGAATATTTAGGTTCTGCAAATGAAGTCAAGGTTTACGACGATTATGGCCATCACCCTACTGAGATAGATGCAACAATATCTTCACTTAGTGATAATGCATCAGGAAATTTGTTTGTGGTCTTTCAACCTCACAGATACTCAAGAACCAAACTTCACAAGGAAAAATTTCAACAGTCTCTTCAAAAGGCAACAGAATCAATAGTTGTGGACATATATCCTTCTGGTGAAAAACCAATTCCTGGTGTGACTAGTAAGTCATTTGAAGGAGACAATATTAAATACATTAAATCAATGAGAGCAGTCCCAAATTATTTAGCAAGTCGAGTAAAAAAGGGTGATACAATCCTTACTATAGGAGCAGGTGATATTACTCTACTGGGTCCACAGATACTAAAGTATTTAGATGAAGAAAAATAAAGTTAAACTTTCTGATGTAACAACCTATAAATTCGGTGGGACTTGCAATAGTTACTTTGAAATCGATTCTGAAAAACAGATTCAAGAATTTGATTTTCAGAATATTGACATTGATAACATCTTTGTAATTGGAAAAGGTTCAAATATTGTATTCTCCGACAATGGGTATTCAGGAACAATATTAAAACCAAATTTGGATTTTATTGAATATAATCAAGCTAAATCTACTCTAAAACTAGGTTCGGCTACTTTCCTTCCAGATATAGCCAGATATTCAAATGCTCATTCAATAGCTGACCTCGAGTGGCTAATTGGGATTCCAGGGTCTGTTGGGGGAGCAGTCAGAATGAATGCGGGAGCATATGGTTATGAATTTTCTCAACATATACAATATGTTAACTTTTTTAATTTAGAAAAAAATAAGTTTGAAACTCAACATAAAGATTATTTTAATTTTTCATACAGAGAATCAGAAAATTTAGAAAACTGTGTCATAACTTCCGTCGAATTAAATGTTGAAGAAGGCGATCCTGTAAAAATAAAAGAAAGAATAAGTAAGAATCTACAACACAGAAAAGCCACCCAGCCGGCTGCTATATATAATGCCGGTAGTGTATTTAAAAATCCCAAAGGTTATTCTGCTGGTTATTTAATTGAAAATGCTGGTCTAAAAGGTCACTGTATAGGTGGAGTTAAGGTTAGTGAAAAGCATGCAAATTTCTTTGTTGCTGAAAAGGATTCCAAAGCCCAGTCCCTATATGACTTAGTTAAATTTACTAAATCCGTTATTTTTGACAAATATCAAATTAAATTAGAAGAAGAAATTATATTTCTAGGTGATTTTAATTAAAAATGAAAGATTACAACGAAAGTCAAACAAGAACCTTTAAGACTTTTCTCGTATTTACAATGTCTTGTTTAAGCATATTACTTATTTTAATGACCGTAACGTCTCAAACTTATCGCATAAGTGAAATAGCATATAATTTTAGTGATGATTTTGAACTCAAAAGCCTTGAACAACTTTACGGTAAATCTATTTGGATGGTTGATGAAAACTCTTTTGAAGGTGTTTATACAGATAACCCAGATATCAAAAAATTATCTATCACCAAAGATTTACCTAGCCGCTTACTTATTACTGTTGAAGTTTATGAAAAAATGGCCTATTTATATGATCAGAGGTCATCAATAACAAATATAAAATTACTCCATGAAAATAATTATTCAATAAGTGTTAAAGAAGTAAAATTCCCAATTTCTATTGTTCAGATATTAAACGGTCCAGTAGGAGAGGGCTTCAATGGAGAAATAATTTCTCTTTTCAAAACACTTGAGAAATATGAGTATTCAAAAAAAGATCTGACTTTGGAGTATGACGGAAAAGGGTTAGTCGCATTTTACAATAAAGGAACTTACGAACTTGGGGATGCAATAGATTTGGGTAAGAAAGGTTCTGTTTTAGGCGCTTACTTGAAAAGAGATTTTTGTAATGGAACTGTTAGGTTTATAAGTTCAGATTCTACAGTAGAAAATTGTACATAATCTAAACCTAAACTTTACATATAGATAAAATAAATATTTATTGTTTGTTTAAAGGTACATTGATGATATTCTTTTTTTAAATAAAGGATTTAAATGAATAAAACTAAAAAGAAGAGTAGCCAAAAAGGAGTAAATTTAAATATGAGACCTAAAAATTACACAGCTGTAATAAAAGTAATGGGTGTTGGTGGCGGAGGTACAAACGCTGTTAACCGCATGATGAAAATGAATATTGGTGGTGTAGACTTCGTTGCTTGTAACACTGACGCTCAAAGTTTACTTGGATCAAAAGCAGATATGAAATTAGATCTAGGTAGAAAATCAACTAGAGGTCTAGGTGCTGGAGCTAATCCAGAAGTTGGTAGACAAGCTGCCATTGACTCCGAAGAGCTCATCGTAGAGGCACTAAAAGGTTCCGATATGGTTTTTATAGCTGCTGGTGAAGGTGGAGGAACTGGTACAGGCGCTTCTCCTGTTATAGCAAACATTGCACATGAACTTGGGGCACTTACTGTAGGCGTTGTGACTCGTCCATTTGGATTTGAAGGTCGAAGAAGATCTGTTCAAGCAGAAGAAGGAATACAAGCATTAAGAGATGTTGTAGACACTCTAATTGTCATTCCTAATGATAGATTGTTACAAATTAGTGATAAAGATATCAAGGTAAGTGAAGCGTATATTAAATCAGACGAAATTCTAGCAAATGGCGTTAAAGGGATTACTGGTTTAATTACTAATCCAGGCGTAATTAATGTTGACTTTGCTGATGTGAAAACAATATTAAAAGATGCTGGCAATGCCGTATTAGGTATAGGCAGATCTACTGGGGAACAGAGAGCTCCGAATGCAGCACAAGCAGCTATATCTTCACCTCTATTAGAGGCGAACATGGACGGTGCAGAGGGTGTATTGATTACTATTGCTGGTTCTGAAGACTTGAAACTTCAAGAGGTTAATGAAGCTGCAAGGGTAATCACAGAAAGAGCTGATGATAATGCAGAGATTATATTTGGACATACTGTTGATGAAACTTTAGGTGATGCAGTCGAAGTAACTGTAGTTGCTGCAGGTTTTGGTCCTAGACCTACAAGAAAGCCAAAAGATTTTGATGACAGTCAAGATTCTGGAGGTGACGGTCTTCCTGACTTTATCAAGGGATGATCAGGTCTAAATTTGTAAAAACATGTTACTTTAGTGACAAACATTACAACAAAAACTTACTGGAAACAATAAGGGGTGTAACTCTTAACAACGAGTCATCCCTTAGAGTTGCAAGTATGAACCAAACACACAGCGATACTGTGTTGAAAATTAAAAATGAAGGAAATTATCAATCCGACGGAATACTAACTACCGAAAAAAACCTCGCGTTGGTTGTAAAAACTGCTGACTGTATGCCTGTTCTGATTAGGGATTTAAATTCTATAGCTGCAGTACACATTGGATGGAGAGGGCTGACAAATAATATATTTCATAAAACTCTAGAGCTACTGCAAGAGACGGAGTTACAAGTTTCGATTGGTCCCCATGCAAGAAGTTGTTGCTATGAAGTTAAGGAAGATGTAGCAGTATTATTACCTGATCTTATAGAAACTAAAGATAAAAAAATGTATTTAAACCAAGCTAAAAGTATTGAGAACTTCTGTAATGAAAATAAAATAAAAATAGATGTTTCTGATATTTGTACAATTTGTGATGATAATTTCTTTTCATTTAGAGAAAACAATACTCAAGAAAGGCAGATATCTTTTATATGGAAATGAATAATCTTAAGAACATTTCAAAAAAAGTCGAATCATATAATTGTAAATTATTGGCTGTAGTCAAGAATCAAAATATCGAGGATATAAAAAAGTTAGTTGAATTTGGAGTTAATGATTTAGGTGAAAATAGACTGGAAGAACTTAGTGTACATAGTGAAAACTTTCCAAATCAAAATTTTCATTTTATAGCACCGTTACAATCAAGAAAAATTTCTGAAATATTAAAACATACTAAGGCTATACATTCCATTTTCAGAAAAAAAGAATTAGATATAATCTCAAA
>DBUV01000047.1:0-3708 GCA_002308095.1 Acidimicrobiia bacterium UBA1281 | reverse complement strand
TCCTGAGCAGTTGTTTGAATTCATGTATTACGCAAAAGAAATAAACATAATGCCGGCTGGGTTAATGTGCATTCCCAACATTACTTCTGATAGAAGAGTAGCATTTTCGAAAATGCAAAATATAAATGAAGAACTAAAAAATAATTTTCAAGATTATCAGGGGCAACTTTCTATGGGTATGTCTGATGACTATGAAATTGCTTTAGATTATGGTGCAACAATAGTTCGTATAGGTAGTAAAATATTCTCATAATGTTAGAAAAATTCTTAATAGCAATAGGTTTAAAACAGCCACAAAATATTGATATAAATGACACCATTCCTGTGAGTAAAACAGTTCGACCCTCTGAAGAGAATAGATTTTCAAATGAAGAGAGAGTTGGAGATGTGAGAATACATAATCCAAAAGACGAGGTAGAAATTAAGGTACTCAAGTCATTTAACGACATCCATAATTTAGGTACCGTAGTCAAAGAAGACTACATTGTCGCAATGGATATAAGAGACATATCAGATCAAGTTGATCGAAGAAGAATAATTGATTTCGTAACTGGAATGGCTTTTATAAGTGATGCAAAAATACGATCTATAAATAAAGATGGCGTTTACTTGATTCTTCCAGCATCAGCTTCATTACCATCCTCAGAGAGAGAGCGTCTACAGAATCTAGGACTATACAGAATAAATGTGTAGTTTATTAATTTTATTTTTTCGATTCTTCTCATACGCATTGTTTGCTTGGATAATATTAAGCTGGGTGCAGGTCTCTCCAGAACATCCAATTGGACAACTAAAAATTATTCTAGACAGAGCTTTTACAAGAATATTAGAACCTATTCGATCTAGAATCCCTACTTTGAGAATTGGTATGGCTGGCTTAGACCTTTCACCACTGGTATTAATTTTTGGAGTAAATCTTATACAGCCCTACGTATTAAGAGCAGTTTGTTAAGACTTACTCATTTCGACAGTTAAAGAAAAATCGAGAAGACTTTCTTGACCAGCTTTATTAACTGAATTAAGAGTTACTGAAAGAGTCTCGTTCATTATATATTCCTTATGTTTATCAATAGCTGATAATAGGATGTCGTCTGACGAAAATATTGTAGTTGTAATACGGTCAGTTATATCATAACCACTATCTTTTCTCATTTTCTGAACTAGGGACACTACTTCTCTGGATAATCTTTCTTCAAGGAGTTCGCTGTCTATTTCGGTATCAAGGCTGATTAAAAAGTTATTTACTATATCTTGATTCTTTTTATCTTCAATTTCAACTAGCTGTAAATCTAAATCATCCAGTGGTATTTTCTCATTATTAAATGTTAAAAAACCCTCTTTAATAGAGCTTGTTATATCTGCTTGGTCTAAGGAATCCAGGTGGTTTTTAAGATTGTTAATGTCTTTACCAAGCTTTGGACCTAGCTTTTGGTAATTTGGTTTGCAAACATATTTCACCCAATTCGAAACATTGTTATCAAAGACAATGTTTTTGATGTTTAGTTCGTTAAGAATAATTTGTTCAACATTTTGAATCTGTTTTTCTAAATTTATATCTTCAGTAACGATTCTCAGAGTTTTAAGAGGTTGCTTATTAGGTATCTCAACATTTAGTCGTATATTTCTAGCTGCTTTAATTATGTTTTTAGCTACGGAGATATCATTTTCAAGTTGTATATTTATTAAATTTTCATCTGAAACAGGGTAGTTTTCATAATGAATACTCATATTTTCTTCTTCAACTAATCCTTGATATATCTCTTCACAAATAAATGGAAGTACCGGTGCCATTGTCTTAGAGAATTCAAGCAGTACTTCGTGTAAAGTCTTGAATGCGTTTATTTTATCCCTATCATCAACCCCTTTTTCCTTCCAAAATCTTTTTCTATTTGATCTAACATACCAGTTAGTCAACTCATCGATAAAGCTTATCAAAGGAGGCACAACTTCATACAGATAGTAATTTTCCATTTTTTCATTAACAGTTTTTATAAGTGACTGAAGAGTTGATATGATCCATTGATCCATCAACGAACGATCCTCAACTGGATCAGCACTACTTAATTCTTCTAGTGTAATTTTGTCAGCATTTGCATAATTTGAGAAAAATGTATAACTGTTCCATAAAGGAAGGATTACGTTTCTTGTTACAAGTTGAACACCTTCCTCAGAGAACTTGAGAGGTTCTCCTCTTACGACTGGAGAATTGATTAGATATGCTCTTAAACTGTCTCCGCCGTAACTATTTAGTAATTCTTCGGGGTCCGGATAATTCTTCAGACTTTTACTCATTTTTCGACCATCTTCAGCCAAAATCATTCCAGTTGTAATACAATTTTTAAACGCCACAGAATCAAAAAGAGCTACGGAAAGTATAGTGAGTGTATAAAACCAGCCTCTAGTTTGGTCAAGTCCCTCAGCAATAAAATCTGCTGGAAACCCATCTAAAAATTCTTCTTTATTTTCAAAAGGGTAATGTTGTTGTCCATATGGCATTGACCCTGACTCAAACCAACAATCAAGTACTTCTGAAGTTCTTTTGTATTTCTTTCCATTAACTTCTATTTCTATATCATCAAGATAATGTTTATGAAGGTCATTGACTTTAACTCCACTCAATGCTTCTAGTTCCTCAATTGAGCCAATGCAGATTTGGTCAGCGGGGTCATCTACATTAATCCAAACAGGTATACAGCTTCCCCAGTATCTATTTCTACTAATTGCCCAATCTCTTGCATTTTCTAACCAATTTGAAAACCTTTTTTCACCTATAAACCCTGGTACCCAGTGAGTCTCTTTATTTAGCTCTACCATTCGCTCTCTTATCTTTTCAACTCTTACAAACCAGGTCGGTATAGCTTTATAAATTAAAGGAGTACCTGTTCTCCAGCAAAATGGATATGAGTGCATCTCTGTTTTTTGACTAAACAATGAACCTCTTTCTTTAAGTTGTCCAATAATGATTTTGTCAGCATCTTTAACATTCATTCCTTCAATACCTTTTACAGAATTATCAAACTTGCCAGATAAAGTAACAGGGTCAACAATTGCTTCAATACCAGCTTGTTTAAGAGCATAAAAGTCACTTTCACCATATGCAGGGGCTTGCGATACTAGTCCAGAACCTGATTCAGTGTTTGTATCGTCACTGTGAATAATCCTAAATGCACCATTTTGATGCTCTTCTTCAAACTCGTTGTATGCAGGCTTATATTCTGCACCTATTAAATCGACCCCAGCAGCTTCTCCAACTAATGTATATTCGTAATTGCTCAATTCACTAATAAGATTTTCAGCTATCCAGTAATACTCATTATCTATTTTGACTCGAACATATTTAATATCTTCCCCCACAGCTATTGCAAGGTTTCCTGGGATACACCAGGGGGTAGTTGTCCAAACTAGGAAATTATCATTTTCTTTAACTTCATTGTGGTCATTTCGGGCTCTGAGAGTAAAAAATATTGAAGGATCTTCAACATCTCTATAATCCATATTTGCCTCAAAGTTAGATAAAGGTGTCGCAGCAGACCAAGAGTAAGGCAGTACTTTGTAATCTTTATAGATTAAATCATTTTCCCAAAGGTTTTTAAACACCCACCAAACGCTTTCCATGAAATCAATGTCCATTGTTTTGTAATCATTTTCAAAATCTACCCAACGACCAATTTTCCTAGTGACGCGTTCCCAGTTTTCAGTATTAGTTTG
>DBUV01000021.1:12587-14380 GCA_002308095.1 Acidimicrobiia bacterium UBA1281 | reverse complement strand
GTCTTCAAATTTATCTCTATCTTCGGGAGACTGAAGTCTCTCTCTATCTCCAGGATCATCATTATTAATAAGATAAGGCATTACCTTTTTATAGCTATCAAAAAATGGCTCCATATCTACTATTAAGTCTTTAACTACTGGAAGCCCTCTTATTGGTTCAATCTTAATAGGGTTACTCACTTCTTTTACCAGAACTTGGCATGCAAGCATGTTTTCACCATTTACAACCATAGCATCTGATCCACATACACCATGTGCACACGATTTTCTGAATGACAGTGAACCATCCTCAAACCATTTTATTTTATGCAGTAAATCAAGAATTCTTTCTTCAGGTTCAGCCTCTACTTTGTAATATTCCCAGTGACCTTTTTTATCATTTTCAGGATCATATCTGAGTATTTTTAAATCAATTTCCATTAATACTTTCTTTCCATAGGTTCATATTTACCAAGTTCAACATCTTTATACTCAAGTTTTACAGAATCTCCATCTTTAAATGCAAAGGAATGTTTCATGAACTTGGAATCATCCCTATCTGGGTAATCTTCCCTTGAGTGAGCTCCTCGGGACTCGTTTCTCGCTAAAGCGCTTGCCACAGTTGTATCAGCCATGTCTAATAAGTAATCAAGTTCAATGGCTTCAAGAAGCTCACTGTTAAATACCTTACTTTTATCTGAGATAGTTACATTTTGATATCTTTCTCTGAGATCGGCTAATATTTCTGTCTGATTCTCCAAAGTTTCTTTTGATCGGAATATTTTTGCATTCTCTTCCATTGAATCTTGCAGTTCGGATCTAATTTTGGCAACGGAAAACTCTGTTGTATGCTCTTTCTCCATAAATCCAGTTATTTTGTTTGAGAGGTCATCGGCTGCTGATTCGCTTAAAGAGCTGGCTTTTGTGCTTGATACATAGTCAACCATGCTCTGACCGGCTCTTTTTCCAAAGACAACTATATCTAACAAAGAGTTGGTTCCTAAACGGTTGGCACCATGTACACTCACACAGGCTGCTTCACCTGCAGCATAAACTCCTTCTACAACTCCACCTTTGTGATCACTTAACACTCTACCATGCACATCAGTTGGAATTCCCCCCATAGCGTAATGAGCAGTTGGTTGAACAGGTATAGGATCATTAATAGGTTCGATTTTTACATATGTTCTTACAAAATCTGTGATATCAGGAAGTTTCTTCATAATTGCTTCCTCTCCAAGGTGTGTTAAGTCAAGATATACATAATCACTATTCGGTCCAGCCCCATTGCCAGCACTTATTTCAGTGGCTATCGCCCTAGATACCATATCTCGAGGTGCTAAGTCCTTAATTGATGGAGCATATCTTTCCATAAACCTTTCGCCATCTTTATTCCTTAAAATACCACCTTCACCTCTTGCAGCCTCAGATAAAAGTATGCCTAATCTATATATTCCTGTTGGGTGGAATTGATAAAATTCCATGTCTTCAAGAGGGATTCCTTTCTGATACAACATACCTGGCCCATCTCCTGTTAAAGAGTGTGCATTAGAACTTACTTTAAATATTTTACCAAATCCACCGGTAGCAAAAGTTACTGCTCTTGCTTCAAAAACGTGAAGATCTCCAGTAGCAATTTCATAAGCAACAACACCTTTACAAACACCATCTTCAATTTTTATATCTAAAACTTGGAATTCATCAAAAAATTCAACACCCATTGAAACACATTTTTGATAAAGGGTCTGTAGTATCATATGTCCAGTTCTGTCTGCAGCATAACAAGCCCTGAAGGCTGGAGCTGCACCTTCTTT
>DBUV01000021.1:2164-12211 GCA_002308095.1 Acidimicrobiia bacterium UBA1281 | reverse complement strand
TGTTCAAGCTCAACAACTGCGTCTATTGCTTCTTTACAGAGAATATCTACAGCAGGTTGGTCAGCCAAATAATCAGAACCTTTTACAGTATCAAATGCATGCCAGTTCCAATTATCTTCTTCCACATTTGCTAGCGCTGCGCTCATTCCTCCCTGAGCTGCTCCGGTATGGGACCTAGTTGGGTAGAGCTTTGTAATAACTGCAAGTTTCATGGTTGGTGCTGCTTCAATAGCAGCTCTTAATCCAGCGCCACCGGCCCCAACAATAATTCCATCAAATGAGTGCTTTATTATTTTCATACTTTACTCACAAAAGCCACAATAACATAAGTTCCTAAAATAAAGAAGGCTAGGCTTGTAACATACAAACCAGTTAAGGAGAGTTTTCTAACAGTTGTGTCTGATATATTATCATGCAATACAACCCTTAATCCGTTTGTGCCATGAAGAAGACTTAATGCCAACAGCAACCAATCAAATGCTCTCCAGTAGGGAGTGTCCCATCTTGCAGCAACAAATTCATAGTCAAGATTAAGTGTGTCATTAAAAACATGCATTATGAACATATGTCCAACAGCTAGAAGCACTAATAGAAGGCCACTTACTCTCATGAAAAACCAAGCGTAAAGCTCAAAACTAGAGCCACCTAATGGTGGTTGCCTACGTCCCCAATCTGTTCTTTGTGTTTTCATATCAACTATTTCCAATCCGGTATAGGTCTGATCATACAGTCAGTAACTGTTGTTCCAGGGGAACTCTTTTCGAGGCATAAATCAAAATATGAGACAACCATTCGGTATGTTGAAGGTACAAAAACACCAACAAAAATTACTAAAGATATGATGTTGAGTTGTTTTTGATAGTCAGAGCCTTTTTTCCACAGGTCTACTGTGATAATTCTAAGTCCATTGATAGCATGCGCTAGGACTGCGCCAAATAAACCTATTTCAGCAATTCTAAAATAAAAGTTTTTATAAATTGCTTCAGCACCCTCGTAAACTTCCGGTCCAAGAAGGATTAATGCTGTAGATATAATATGCAGAAGCAAGTATCCAAAAAGAGCAACCCCAGTGACCCTGTGAAATATGTAGAGCCACATACTTGTTTTACCTTTGTAAATTCCTCCAGAGGATACTAATTTTTGATTTGGCATTATATTATTATCCTACATTTCTCAAATTACATTAAATCAAATGAATAATTAGCCTCTTGACAATTGTTCTAAAACTATATAGATTACACACATGTAATTTAGTTTTCTATATAAGGAGCAAGGGTGGAAAATTCAAAAATGGAAGATCTAATTGGAGGCATGCCTTCGTGGACAGAAGAAGCAAACTGTAAAGGGGCAGATGCGGATATCTTTTTTCCTGAAAGAGGAGCTTCAACTAGAAAGGCTAAATCTATCTGTAGAGCATGCAGCGTACAAGAAGACTGTCTAGAATTTGCTATCGAGCAATCAGAAAAATTTGGTATTTGGGGTGGTCTTTCTGAAAGAGAACGCAGACGTATAAAACGACAGAGAATTCAAAGTTTTGATATCAGAGAAGTTGGTTAGAAGCTAAAGCTCTCTTTATACTCACTAAAATCTCTTTCGACACCAATTTCATCACTTTTAATTATCTCAGTGATAACGTTATTTTCATCAGTGATGTAAGAGTATCGTAATGAAATACCTGCTTTTTCATGAAAGCAACCAAACTTTTGTGCAACTTCTCCATGCGGCCAGAAATCAGCAAGTATAGGGAATTCAATACCATATTGTGTTGCCCAAGCATTATTAGTAGGGCTAGCTCCCACAGTGATTAAAACGGTTTGAGTTCCGTCTTTCTCAATTGAAGATTTATTATCTCGTAGATCGCAGATTTCTTTGTCGCATACACTACTAAATGGAAAAGGAAGGAATACGAACATTGTTTTCTTTCCCAGAAAATCTTTGTCCTCAAAAGATTGCTTATCGTAGTTGTATAGTTTGAATTCAGGTATTGTGTCACCAACTTGTAGGCTCATTTTTTTCTCCTTTTTTTATATATTACTTGTTTATATTAAATAGGTGGCAAAGAAGTTCTTGCAGCCCAAGAAATTGGATCTTCAATTTCACTTCTATTTGGTATAAGATTTTTATCTTTTAAAATGTCATCAATCGAGTATTCGTTACTAGAGGTTATTAAAAACTCAAAAAAATGTGTTGTAGACGTATCAAGTTCATTTATTTGATTTCCAATTTCAACTAATGGATCCTCTCCAACAGAAAACCCTAAATCCATTACAAGGTCATATGTAGAGTTGTCTTGAATTAAATTCAAGTCTTTTGCTTTAGATTTTATTACACCTCTATAGAAGCTGAGAGGTGCAATTATCTCTTCAAGAATTTTGGATGGATCTATTCCTTCAATACCAGAAAAATTCTCAAGCATTTCTTGCGGGTTCGTCATATTCATTCCATCGGCTTCAAGACCTTGTAACCCTGCCATCATGTCTTTACTTGCTGATTCTAAGTTTTCAATAATTTTTTCGAATGGCGCAGAATATTTTCCAAGACTAAGAGTTATGGATTCTAAAGCAAGTAACGATAGGGCTAGTTCATTAGCATCTGACTCAAATTGGTCGATTCTTGCAAAGTATGTATTTCTATTAATTCCAAGTGTTTTTGATTGAGGAAGTATAATTCCAAATTGGCTTAACCCCCACATATTTTTACTAATCATCCCTGCTAAGTTACCAAGCTGCATTCCAATTATTGAAGATTGTATATTCCCCAACTGGATGCCTCCAGGTAGCTCTCCAATATTTAATTTTGAAAAATCAAAATGTTGTATGGAGTCTAAAAACCATTCTCCGTACTGACTAGCTTCGAATATCTGGATATTAGTTTGTTGGCTATTAGATTCAGTATTATTTTGAATGTTTAACTCTAAGAATCTGAAAAGTTCTTCTAGATTAAGGTCTGCGTTAGAAAGTTGTAATATATCGTTGTTTGAATCTTTATTTAAATGTTTATTTATCTGTTTCGAAAGTTCCCAGTTAACATCAGAATCGTTATTGTTGAATAAATTAAAAAACTGAGAAAATATATCTTCAGACATTAAACATCAGAAGGTCGTAGGTCTAACAAAAATTCCAATATAATAACTTGGCCATTTCTAGTTATCTCTATACTTATTTCGTCACCGGCTTTTTTACTTCTTAATAAACTAATTAAGCCATCTAATGTTTTTATATTTTTTCCATTGACTTTTTTAATAATATCTCCTGGTAAAGCACCTGCTTTACCAATAGCATATATGTCATTCGCAGGTCCATAGAGTTCTTGTATTTCAACACCTGAAAAAATTCTTGCTCCATCATCGGCAACTTCAAAATGCTGCGCACCAAGTATTCCAAGAAAGGAATGGTAGACTTTGCCGTCATCAAGTAAATCTTGACTTATGTTCAATGCTAAATTTATTGGTACAGCAAATCCCAAACCTTCAGCCCCAACATCTGCTGTAGCTATAGCAGTTGTAATACCTATAAGCTCACCATTCTGGTTCAGCAAAGCTCCGCCACTAGAACCTCTAGTAATAGGGGCATCTGTTTGTATAAGTCCAAAAAGGGTTACTGAAGAGCTCATATCTTGTCCACCAACATCAAGTCTTCTCTCTAATGCAGAAACAATTCCTGTTGTTACTGTTGGAGCTGCTCCAAGAGTCAATGGATGGCCAATAGCAACTGCAAGATCTCCAACTACTAAGATGTCGCTATTGCCTATAGCTATAGGTATTAAGTTATTAGATTCTATTTTTACTAGACCAATATCAGTAAGTTGATCTGAGCCAATAATTTCAGCTTTATACATTCTTCCATCTTCAAAAATGGCTCTCACAGAATTTGCTCCATCAATAACATGATGATTTGTGATAATTAACCCTTCTGCCGATATAACTACTCCTGAGCCACCACCGAGGGATATGAATTCATCATTTTCATTTACTTCACCTACCTGTATCTGAACAATAGTTTTTGTTGCTAGCTCTGCAATAGAAACTATCTCTGTTGAGTCTATTCGAGGCATTATTAGTTCTTTTTCAGTCACGGTCTCTGTGATTGTTACTGGATCAGGAATGATAATTTCATCTTCATCAAAAATTCCATATACAAATAAAAAAGATAGAACTATTGCACTGGTGAGAATAGAGCTTCCAATGATTGAATTTAAGGATGACTTTTTTTCAGTAGATTTTTGTTCTATTAAGTCAGATATATATTTTTCTTGTTTAAAGAGTTCTTGCTGTTCAAAATTTTCATTTTCCATACAACATATAATATATCTAGTTCAAATGTATTGATACTCAAGAGAAAAAGTAGATCATTAGTTAGTTCTAATTAATGACTACTAAATTAATAGAAGGTTTCGCTACATTCGTTCATATTGATTTTAAGTTGTGAAAATTGTATTGCATCAGTTAAAGTAATAATGAAGATGTTAGCCATTGAAAACCTAGAAGTAGTTTATCAAGACGTAATCCTTGTTCTAAGAGGTGTATCTATAGAAATCAAAAAGGGTGAAATTGTTGCATTACTTGGAAGTAATGGTGCTGGAAAAACCACAGTCATTAGATCAATAACTGGACTTTTAGATGTTCAGAATGGAGATATAACAAAAGGATCAATCTCAGTTGATGGAGAAGATATTACAAACCTCAATCCATCAAAAATTGTTGAAAAGGGAATAGCTCAAGTTCTTGAAGGAAGAAGAATCTTTTCCGAACTCACTGTTATTGAAAATTTACGACTCGGTGGACACACAAATAGTAAGGACATAAAAGATAACATTGATAAAGTTTTAGATTTATTTCCAATATTGAAAGAAAGATCTAAAGGAGAGGCTGGTTATCTATCAGGTGGAGAGCAGCAAATGTTAGCAATTGGAAGGGCCCTTATGTCTAATCCAAGTTATCTTCTCTTGGATGAACCCAGTTTGGGATTAGCTCCCAAGCTTGTTGATGAAGTTGCTGAATTAATTACAGAAATTAATTCTCAAGGAGTTACAGTTTTGCTTGTTGAGCAAAATGCAAATATGGCACTAAATATTTCCGATCATGGATACATTATGGAAACCGGGAATGTAGTCATGGACAACAAAAGCAGTATGTTGCTTAATGATGAAGATGTTAGAGAATTCTATCTAGGACTGAATGCTGAAGGAACAAAAAGAAAATCTTTTAGAGATGTAAAGCATTACAAAAGAAAGAAAAGGTGGTTGTCATAGAGTCTTTAATTTTTGACAATGTAACCCTAAAATTTGGTGGGATCACAGCTTTAAATAATGTAAGTTTTGAAGTTAAGCCAAAAAAACTTTATTCAATAATAGGGCCCAACGGTGCAGGAAAGACTTCAATATTTAATTGCATAAGTGGGATATATAGACCTACAAGTGGAACAGTTAGCTATGGAAATAATAAGATTAACGAACTAAGACCAGATGAGGTAGCTTCCCTTGGGATCGCTAGGACATTTCAAAATATAGAGTTGTTTGAAAACATGACTGTAATCGATAATATTCTCATAGGTTGTCACAGGCAACTAAACTACGGTCCAGTTTCAAGTTTACTTTACAGTAAAAAAGTTAAAAATAGTGAGCTTGAAGCTAGAAAAATTGCAGAAGAAATAATTGATTTTCTTGAGATTGAGCAATTCAGATATTCTTACATAATGTCCTTACCATATGGAGTGCAAAAAAGAGTTGAACTTGGAAGAGCTTTAGCTATGAATCCAGATTTGTTATTGTTGGACGAACCAGCTGCCGGAATGAATAACGAAGAGACAGAAGATATAGCAAGGTTCATAATTGATATACACGAAGAAATGAAAAAAACCATAATTATGGTTGATCATGACATGAATATGATCATGGATATTGCAGAAGAGGTGATGGTGTTAAATTTTGGTGAAAAATTAGCTGAAGGAGTTCCCTCCGATATTGTTAAAGATAAAAAAGTAATAGATGCGTATTTGGGAGTAGGTTAGATATGGCACTATCAATGGACCAAATTTATGAAGAAATTTTAAGAGATGGTGGAGAGACTCCATCTAAAAAAGTAAGGGAGACTGCTGAACGTTTTCCGGACATGATTGCTATGAGGTATAAGGAATATGGTATATGGCAAGAAACTTCATACAAAGATTTTTGGTTAAAATCTAACTACCTAGGCATGGCTCTCAGGCACTTTGGGGTATCAAAGGGGGATTCTGTAGCAATACATTCAGAAAACAGACCAGAGTGGTTCATTGCTGATATAGGAATTCAGTCCATGGGATTTGTAAGTGTTGGATTGTACCCAACAAATCCATCACCAGAAGTTAAATATCTACTTTCCCATTCAGAATCTAAAATTTTATTTGCAGAAGATCAGGAGCAGGTTGATAAAGCTCTCGAGGTTATAGATGAATTACCTGGACTTAATAAAATTATCTATTTTGAAGAAAGGGGTCTATACAATTACGACCATCCAAAATTAATGAAATTTGAAGAATTTCTCGAAATTGGAAAAGCTGAGTATGAAGCATATCCAACCTGTGTTGACGAACAATTAGATTCTATTCAGGATGAGGATATTGCATTCCTTGTTTACACTTCTGGTACAACAGGTCCACCAAAAGGGTCGATGATTTCGCATGGAAATATTAAATGGGTTGGCTCTCAGATACCTAATTTTTCTCTTGTGGAGTCTGTTACTGCAACAAATCCACAATTTTTGTCCTACCTACCCCTATGTCATATTTTTGGGAGATTAACAGATTTACTTATAGCAACTCACACACATGCAACTATAAATTTTGCTGAATCTATCGACACCGTACAAATGGATCTGGTAGAAATACAGCCCACGATCTTTCCTGCAGTTCCAAGAATTCTTGAAAGAATGCACGCGGGAGCGATGGTTAGAATGAAGGATGCAACATTCCTTAAAAAACAATTATTTACAATCTCAATGTATTTTGGAAACTTAGGTGCAGAACGCAAACTTGAAAAAGGCTTTGATGATCTGATTGCAAAAATCTTTATTGGTATTGGTTGGTTACTGGCATTTAGGACATTGAAGAAAAAGCTTGGTTTAAGTAAAGCTGAAACTGCAATTTCTGGTGCGGCACCGATAGCACCTGAAATATTAAAGTTTTTTCTAGCATTAGGTGTCCCAATTTTTGAAGGCTATGGGATGACAGAAAACTGCGCCTATGCAACAGGTAACAATGATAAAAAAATGAAACTAGGAACGGTAGGTGTGCCTAATCATGGTGTGGAAATAAGACTTGCAGATGATGGCGAAATATTGGTTAAATCTCCCGCTGTTTTTAAAGGCTACTTTAAAGATGAAGAAGCTACAAAAGAATGTGTAGATGAAGATGGTTGGTTGTATACCGGTGACGTAGGTGTGTTTGATGGAGAGTTTTTAAAAATTGTTGATAGGAAAAAAGATATCATAATTACAAGTGGTGGTAAGAATGTATCACCTCAGGAAATAGAAAATAAAATAAAAATTTCACCTTTTATAAAAGATGCTCTTGTAATTGGAGATAAAAGGAAATTTTTGTCAGCATTAATAGCAATAGAGTTTGAGACTGTATCAAATTGGGCTCTTCGAAAAAATATTGCGCACACGACTTACAGAGATTTATCAGAAAAAAAGGAAGTTATAGATCTTGTATGGGGTGAAATCTTAAAAGCAAATGCTGAAACTTCATCTCTAGAGATTAGAAAATTCAAAATGATCCCCAAAGAACTTGATCATGAAGATGGAGAGATGACAGCTACTCAAAAAATTAAAAGAAATGTATTGATGGAGAAGTTTAGTGACTTAATAGAGGAGATGTACAGTTGATTATTTTTCTACAAGCAACAGTTGAAGGACTATCTTTAGCTGCAATCTATTCATTAGTTGCTATAGGGTTTGTCTTAATTTACAAGGCTATGGAAGTTTTAAGCTTTGCTCAGCCTGCACTTGCCGTTGTAGGTGCAGGTATCATAAGTTCATTGGCTGTAGATAGAGGTATTTCTTTTTGGCTTGCATTATTTTTAGGAGTTTTACTGACTGGAATATTGGGTTTGCTAATTGAGAGAACTTTTTTAAGAACAATGGTAGGAGAACCAGTTTTTTCTGTCGCAGTTCTTACAATTGGAATTGATATTTTATTGAGGACTGTTCTTGACAGCTGGATTGGAATTAATCCAAAATATATGGGAGATCCCTTTCCTACTTACGGAAATTTTGGTGCTTTAAAAATTGGTGGTGTAAATATTAAATATCTTGAATTAGCAGCCCTTGTCACCGCAGTAGTGTTAATTATTCTATTGACGATTTTCTTCAGAAAGTCAAAATATGGAATTGCAATGAGAGCAACATCTTATGATCAGGAAGCAGCAATGGCCCAGGGAATTAATGTTGGTCGAATATTTGGTCTTGTTTGGATGATAGCGGGAATATTAGCAGCTTTTGCTGGTTTTTTTATAACAGGAGGATTCAATACCTTATCGCAATTTAGCTTCATATCAGCGTTGAGGGCGTTACCTGCGGTAGTAATTGGAGGTTTAGACTCAATACCGGGAGCAGTAGTTGGATCTATCATTATCGGCCTAACACAGGGTTATGTGGCTTATTATCAATTAAGCCTTGAGGGTCTAATCGGATTTTCATTTGGAAATGGATTTTCTGTAGTTGCTCCATATCTAATTATGTTTGTAATTTTAATTTTTAAACCTGATGGTCTATTTGGGACTGAGGAGGTTGAAAGAGTATGAGAGGTAGACCAAATCTATACACTGACTACCAAAAGGAATCTTCTATATTCTCTAACAATACACAAAAAAGTTGGTTTGGAGTATTAGTGACTTTGTCTCTTGCTTTTTGTTTTTTAGCTTCGGATTACTGGATACTTCTTTTAACAACTTCTTTTTTGATAGCTATTGCAGGATGGGGCTTAAATATTGTCTCTGGACTAGCAGGCCAAATCAATCTTGCACACGGTGTCTTTATTGGAGTTGGGACTTATACTTCGGCAGTAATTGGAGGGGTGGCAACCTCAAGTGTGATTGGATTCGATCTTGATATGATTTTTTGGTTACCCTTAGCTGGTTTGTCAGCTGCCATTGTTGGTTTAATAATTGCTCCTATTACGGTTAAATTAAAAGGTCTTAATCTTGCTTTAGTAACCCTTGCTTTAGTTTTCATAGGCTCTCATTTATTTTCAAACTTTAAATCTGTTACTGGTGGTGCTGGCCTAGGAAGAAAGGTAGCAACTTTAAAGCTATTTGGTGTAAATTTAGAAAAAGGAATTGAATTTGGAACTTTTTATTTACAAAAAAACCAAATTCTCTATCTTTTCTGTTTACTGACATGTATTTTCGCAGGGTTAGGTTTTAAAAATTTAGTCAGATCAAGAGCCGGAAGAGCTTATTCTGCAATTAGAGATGGTGACATTGCAGCAGAGGCACTAGGAATTAATTTATTCAGATATAAAGCATCAGCCTTTGCTTTATCCAGTTTTTATGGAGGTATTAGTGGAGCTCTCTTTTTTACAGTTTCTGGGGGAGTTGAGCCTGGTACTTTTAGTCTCCTGTACTCAATTACTTTTGTAGCAATAGTAGTTATTGGAGGAGCAGGAACAGTTTTAGGACCATTGTTTGGAGCACTTTTTTATACACTTTTTCCAGCATTTATTCAGCTCTTCTTACACACCTTTGAGATTGGAGAACAATCACTTCCACTGAACCTAGGTCAGCTTGAAAGATTACTTTTTGGTTTATTTATAGTTCTTTTCTTAATTTTTGAACCTAGAGGGCTATGGGGTATTTGGTTTAGGTTACGTAATTATTTTAAAGCCTGGCCATTTTCCTACTAACTTCATAAAAACCTAGTAACCTAAATTTATTAGTACTAATTATAAAAGGGGGAATAATGAAACCATTGCGTAAGCAGGGAATCATTCTTTTTACAGTTCTAGCCCTTGTCTTAGTAGCTTGCGGCGGAGCCGCTGAAGAAACAGTAGAGGAAACAACTCCTGAAGTTGT
>DBUV01000021.1:1178-1849 GCA_002308095.1 Acidimicrobiia bacterium UBA1281 | reverse complement strand
GAATCACTTGAATCTCCAGCTGTTACCACAGCGAGTACTGTAGACACAGGTGTTGGAGTTACAGCAGATCCATGTCCCGAAGCTATAGGTGGAGTACCAACAGGTGCCGATCCTACAAAAGGTTGTATATATCTTGGGTTACTCAATGACTATACAGGACCTTATGGGCCACTTGGACCTGCATTAGAAACTGGCCAAAGAGCTTTTTGGCTTTGGGCAAACCAAACAGGTGGAGTTGGAGACTATAGTGTCGCAATCGTTGAAGGTTTTGACACAGGTTACAATCCTCAAAAACACCTAGAAGGCTACAACGCACAACGAGATAGTGTTGCTGCTTTAGCTATGTCACTTGGTACGCCACAAACAGTATTTATTCTTGATAATATGGATTCAGACAATATGATTGCAGCTCCTATGAGTTGGTATTCAGGTTGGTCTTACAAATCTGTTGATAAAGGATTAGTGATTGAATTCGGTTCAGCATATTGTGCTGATGGTATGAATGCAGTTGATTGGGCACTAGCAAACTATCCAGTAGATGTTAAAACTATTGGAATTATGGGATATGCAGGAGATTATGGTGGCGATTACGCTAAAGGCGTAGCAGCTGCTGCAGAGGCCAATGGTCTTACTGTTGCATGGGAATACATTGTCCCAAGTCCAGAGTTTGA
>DBUV01000021.1:0-761 GCA_002308095.1 Acidimicrobiia bacterium UBA1281 | reverse complement strand
CTATCTATGATGGCTGCACCGTCATTTAACGATGCATTCGTTAGAGAAGGTTTTGCATTAGCACCATTATTTACTTCTGGTTCAATGTACCTTATGGCCTTCGTTGCTCCATATGAAGCTGAAACACCAGGTCATGCAACTATGAGAGCTACATTCTCAGCAATGGGAATTGATTCAGCGAATACATTCTTAGTTGCTGGTTGGGCATCACAACACCACTTAAAAGGTGTACTTGAAGCTGCCAACAAAGGTGGAGATCTAACTAGAGCAGGTATCAGAAGAGCTGCTGGTAGTGTTTATGTTGACTCTGATGGCATGATGCCACAAAGAGAACTTGGACAAAACAGAGCAGATGCTGAGAGCTTCATTGCAGTTCCAGATGGAACAATTGCTAGTGGAGTTAAACTCTTGGCTGGAAACTATGTTGGTCCATCAGCTGGTGGATACGACTGGGAATCTGGTCCATGTAGTTAATTTTTATTAACTTAGTTATTTAAAGAGCCGACTTTTGTCGGCTCTTTATTTATTTAGATAACCTAAAATTTTATTGTGAAAAAATTATCTACATTTGAAAAAAAGCGACTCCTAGTTATTTTATTAATAACTTCTTCACTGTCGTATTTTGGCCTTTTTGTAGATACGGAATATTACTATATGTCACCTGGTCCTCCTTATGAGTGGGACATAGATATTGAAGCTGCTGAGCAATATGAATCTGATGGGAATCTTTACCAACTAACTGTTCGTAGAGATGTTGCTAA
>DBUV01000080.1:44129-46461 GCA_002308095.1 Acidimicrobiia bacterium UBA1281 | reverse complement strand
CTGAACAGACTCAATAGCAGTTTTTGCAACTTTTAATCCACCGAGAGATTTTACACCACATATATTTAGAACAATACTTTTATTCATCAATTCAATAATAGTTGCTTATTAACATCTAATTGTATGACTAAAATCATAATGTGGTAAAAAATACTTTTGATGTAGCTTTAGTAGTCGGAACAAGGCCTAATTTTATTAAAGCTGCACCGCTAATTAAATATTTTGAGAGTAAAAATCTAGATGTTTTATTTATTCACACAGGTCAACATTGGGATAAAAATTTGTCACACAATATCTTTAACGATCTTGAAATGAGAGAACCTGATGTGAATTTAGAAACACCTCTTGATGGTATGAATAGCCAGCTAAGCTTCATGATTAAAAGTATCGACCATACTCTAAGTAAAAATATAGTTTCAAGAGTTGGAGTTTTTGGCGATGTCACCTCAACTCTGGCAGCAGCACTAGTTGCAAAAAATAGAGAAATAGAAGTGTTTCATGTTGAAGCTGGTTTAAGATCAAAAAACATGATGATGCCTGAAGAACGAAATAGGCTCGCTGTGGATGCTCTTAGTGATTATTTATTTACCCCATCTGAAGATGCAGTAGACAATCTTCTTGCGGAAAACATAAGTAGTGAAAAAATATTTAATGTCGGAAATATTATGATCGATACTTTAAAAGTTAATTTAGAAAAAATAATAGATTCTAAGAAAACTATTACTAAACAATTACAAATAGAACAACCATATTTTGTAATGACTCTTCATAGACCAGCTAATTTAACCAATGAAGTTCTTAATGGAATTTTTAAAGCTCTTGATAGCTTTAAAAAAGATTACAAAATAGTTATACCAGCACATCCAAGGTTATCTCAATACATAGAGGCAAATAACTTAGAATTTGAAAATTTTGTATTCATAGAACCTCTTCCGTACATTAACTTTCTTGCATTAGTTTCTGGTGCTGACCTTGTTTTAACTGACTCAGGTGGTCTTCAAGAGGAAACAACATTTCTAAACATTAAATGTTTAACTTTAAGAGAAGAAACAGAGCGTCCTATAACAGTTACAAATGGTACTAATAAAGTAATTGGAACAAACACAGAAGTAATTATTAATGAAATAAATAGTTCATTAGACAGTAAACTACCTAATGAAATTAAAATAAAATATTGGGATGGTAATACCTCTCAAAGAATTTATGAAACTTTATATTAGAGGAACATGAGTAATTTTAAATACGATGCTGCTGTAATTGGCCTTGGTTATGTTGGTTTGCCTTTAGCAATACAAGCTACAAACTCAAATTTAAAAGTATACGGCTATGACATTAATGAAAGTAGAGTATCTGAATACAATTCTGGAAAATCATCTATTGAAGATATCACAGATCAAGAGTTACAAAAATCACTTAAAGATGGGTTAACACTCTCTTCAGACCCGAAATCTTTATCAGAGTCTGAGACTATAGTAATCAGTGTTCCAACTCCATTAACTGATTATCAACCAGATCTTAGCTATGTGAGAAATGCTGCCGAAACTATTGCAGAACATATTGTCAAAGATCAAATAATTATTCTTGAATCAACTACATATCCAGGTACAACAATCGAAGTTTTAGTTCCAATAATAGAAGATAAATCTGGTCTTAAGGCCGGCGTTGACTTTTATGCTGGATATTCGCCAGAAAGAATTGATCCAGGAAACGAAAATTGGAATTTCAAAAATACACCAAAAGTTATTAGTGGAGTTAATGAAAAATCACTTATTATGATTCAAGCTTTTTATGAAAAGATTATAGATTCAGTTGTTCCAGTTAGTGGCACAAAAGAAGCAGAGATGGTCAAACTTTTAGAAAATACTTATAGGCATGTAAATATAGCACTTATAAATGAACTTGCAATCCTTTGCAATATGCTAGATATAGACATATGGGAGGTAGTAGATGCGGCAAAAACTAAGCCTTTTGGTTTTGAATCATTTAGACCTGGTCCAGGTGTCGGGGGACATTGTATACCTGTAGATCCTAACTATTTATCGTTCAAAACAAGACAAATAGGAAAGCCGGTTAGATTTGTTGAGTTAGCTCAAGAGATAAATAACTCTATGCCAAGTTATGTTGTATCAAGACTTTTAGAAAAAATGAATCTACTCGAGAAGCCTTTTAAAAATTCAAACATGTTAATCCTCGGTGTTGCTTATAAAAAAGATATAGGCGATGTCAGGGAGTCACCTGCTTTAGGAATTATTGAAAATCTTTCTGAAAGGGGAGTCAACGTTAAATTCTATGACCCTTATGTAGCTGAGATATCAATCAATGGTGAATATGT
>DBUV01000080.1:43013-43736 GCA_002308095.1 Acidimicrobiia bacterium UBA1281 | reverse complement strand
AATTTGACTTTAATAAAACAGACGTACCAATTTTTGATGCTACTGGTAGTAGTCACTACAAAAATTCTGAAAGGATCTAGCTATTTCTGGCGACTTTTCAACTCTTTCAAAAACAATCAACATATTGGCAAGTGAGCTAGGCCAGGTAATAAAAAAACAAGCTGGAGAAAAATACTTTGATATTGTTGAAGATGTAAGATTAAATTCAAAAAAATATAGATCTTCCAATAATCCAAAATATTTAGAAAATGCATTTAAAGAACTTAGCAAGCTAAAACCAAAAGAAACCTTAATTGTCACAAAAGCATTCACCTTGTTCTTCTATTTGGCAAATATATCTGAACAGGTGTTCAGAGAGTCTTTTACAGGAGCTAAAAAAAGTAAAAAAGCAGTCAAAAAGAAAGAATATAAATTTTCACCAGTTTTTACAGCACATCCAACAGAAAGTGCGCGACAGTCGACACTGAATAAAATTTATAGAATTGGTGAGCTTGTTTCTGAAAATAAACCTAACTCAATAAATGAAATTAATAAAATTATTACCGAGCTCTGGTACACAAGAGAGGTTAGATCAATTAAGCCAGATCCATTAGATGAAGTTAAGTCACTTCTCTATTACTTAGACATCATATATACAAACGTGTTCGATGAATTAAAAGAGGATAAAGCTATAAACCCACATAGAAGTACAAACATTTTAAGCTTAGGTTCATGGGTAGGTGG
>DBUV01000080.1:39856-42652 GCA_002308095.1 Acidimicrobiia bacterium UBA1281 | reverse complement strand
AAATTTACTCTAAGCAAATAATTAATATTTATATGCAAAAGATTAAAATGTATTCCGAAGAATTTAGCTTTTCAACTAGTTATATAAAATCTCCAAAAAAATTAGAGGTAAAAATTCAGGAATACGCCAAACTTTTGCCCAAAGAATATAACCATTACTCAAAAGTAAATTTTGATGAACCTTTTAGAATTTTTCTATCTTTAGTTTTTCATAGATTAGAAAATTTTCAGGAAAAGAAATCTGGATATCAAACTTTTAATGATTTTTATAGTGACATGAAACTTGTTGATGAGTCATTAAGTATCTCAATTGGGATAAATAAAGAAAACAATAGCTTTAGTAATTTTATTGAGTATATTGAAGTTTTTGAATTTCATGGAGTTAGATTGGATATTCGTGAAAACTCAAAAGTAATCAACAATCCAAATCAATATAAAAAGCAATATGCTGAATTCATAAAAGTTCTTGATTCAATTACCCATTGGAAAAATATTTATGGTGATAATGTCATACACTCAATAATAGTTTCGATGACTAAAGCTGATTCTGATATATTAAACTTATACAATTTATGTAGAAAACACATCAAGTCACCCAAACACATACCCATGATTGTTCCACTCTTGGAGGAAATAGAAGATTTAAAAAACTCATCTTTATTTTTAGATAACCTTCTATCTAACAGAATTTATAAAAATCATGTTGTCAAACATAAGAACTCGACGCAAGAAATTATGTTAGGTTATTCGGACTCCAACAAAGATGGAGGCATAATATCTTCACAGTGGAATGTTTACAAATCTCAAATTTCATTATTTAAAAAAGGTAAGCAGCATCAATGCAATATAGTTTTCTTTCATGGAAGGGGAGGAACTATTAGTAGGGGTGGTGGTCCAACATACAATTCTATACTTTCTCAACCCGAGGGAACAGTATCTAATCAGATAAGATATACCGAGCAGGGTGAAGTAATTTCGGATAAATACTCAACTGCTAACCTTGCAAAAGAAAACTTAAAGCTTGGTTTGTCTGCTTTCCTGACAGCTAGTTCTACAACTTTAAAGAGCAATAAAAAAGAATTTATGCTCATTGAGGAATTATCACTTATCTCTTTAAGCAAATATCAAGAATTGATCTCAGATGATAATCTCATGACCTATTTTGAAAAAGTGACACCTGTTAAATTGCTCTCTACCTTAAATATAGGGTCTAGACCCTCTAAGAGGACCTCTGAGAGCACAATTGAAAGCTATAGAGCAATTCCCTGGGTATTTGGCTGGGCTCAAACACGACATACTATTACAGGCTGGTATGGAGCTGGAACAGCTTTGCTTCACAGTATTGAAAAAAATGGATTAAGAGATGTACAAAGTGTATATAAAAGTTCTTCATTTTTGCAAAATCTAATTAGCAACATTGAAATGACTGTTGTTAAATCAGATTTAATAATTTCAAAAATGTATGTAGAACAACTTTTAGATGAAGAGTATAAATATTTATTTAATGAAATAACTGCAGAATCTAGAAGAGTTAAAAAAGCAATAAAACTTTTAACAAACAATAGTGAATTACTTGAAGATAACCCTATTTTAAAAAATACATTGAAAGTCAGGAATGCCTATTTAGACCCTCTTTCACTTTTACAAATCTTATTAATGAAAAAGCTTTCGAATAAAGATATTACTTCTGAGGAAAAAACTGCACTTCTTTTGAGTATAAACGGATTAGCCGCTGGACTTAGAAATACTGGCTGATAGGTCCCTAAGCTCAAAATGCATTTCATCCGGAGATGTCCAAGTACCTCCCCATGCAAAACCCCAAGAATTAAATATTTCCACAACCCTAGGTACATATCCTGATTTTGTATTGATGTCTATTGCAATACCCCAAGCATGACGCGATATTGAACCACCAGCATCAAATCTAGAGATCCTTCTTGGTGCGTAACAGCCTCCGGAAGTTGTAAATTCTTCTTTTGAAAGAGTATCTGCAAGACCTTCTTCCTCTATCTGAGTAAGTGCACCTCTAAGGGGTTCCCACATTAATCGGTGGCATGTTGCTCTTCCAATAATTGGCATCTCTATTCTCTGAATGTTAGCAACTCTCCATTTAGGATCAGTTACAATCCAAGTTCCGTCTCTTTCCTTTACTTGAAAATCTCCAAACATCTCTTTTACTAAAGCATTTGGTAATACCCAATTTTTATTTGGTTTTGAATTTTGATCCGAAACTTTAATCTTTTTGTATTTAATATTGCGATATATTTCTATTAAATGGTTTTCAGTAATTTTGTTATCCCAGATGATTGCTTGAATATTTCTATAAATACCAAGCTTAAAACCTGTATCTTTGTTGACTACAGCTTCAAACCATCCTAATTTTGAGTCTGGAACTATATCTCCAACTATAATCTCCATTGGCTCTCCATTAATTCCTACCAAATGCATGATATCTCCAATTTGTATGGAATAGAGATTTGCAGTAAGTTCAGAAATAATAATTAAATCCGAGTTAATTTTTCTCGATATCTCTTTTGGGTATATATAGTCAACAAAATCTTTCTCGACTGTTTTAACTGAAATATTATATAAGTAATCTTTATTTGAGGTTAATTTATCATTTCCAGATTCGTCAGTAACTTTTTCTAACCCAACATTAGCTCTCCCTATAAAACTTAAATTAGAATTAAGATTTTTTACGCTTTGGGTAATTTCATTAGTAACACTGTAGAACAAGCTACCTGACTGTGAGATCGTAATTGTTTGGTAGTTATCTATTCTGTTAGATTTCGGAATT
>DBUV01000080.1:38935-39464 GCA_002308095.1 Acidimicrobiia bacterium UBA1281 | reverse complement strand
TAATTTTACAGCATGTAAAAATAACATGTAATAAATAAACCTCGGGGAAACCTTAGAAAAACCTTAGAAAGAATTTCATAAAGTTATGGATTAAACAAGGGATTTATTATTATTAAAAAAGTTTAATAAATGGAGATAATTCAATGAAAGCACTGACAAATTTTTTTAGTTCAGCAGCAACTAAGCGTCCAGTAATCACAATTTTAGTAGTCCTTCTTTTAACTGGTTTTTTTGGTTATATGGCAACACAAGCTGAAGAACTAAGTTCAAGTTTTGGTGGTGAGTTGGATACCCCTGAAATCCAAGCACAGTCAAAATTAGGCGATTACTTTGCATCCTCCGGTGGGCAAAGTGTTTTTCAAGTGATATTGTCAGGCGAAGATGTCTTGACTGTGGATGGGTATAAAGCTTGGCTAGAAGTTCAACAAGTAGTCGCTGATAGTGAAATATCTAAATATCTCATCAGTCAACCTGGACAAGGCCCACTTCAAGGATTTTTTGGTCCCATAGACTTCGCTAGAGCATTTAA
>DBUV01000080.1:12585-38566 GCA_002308095.1 Acidimicrobiia bacterium UBA1281 | reverse complement strand
GCTCAGATGCCCCCAGAATTTCAAGCTTTCGCCTCTGCATTGTTGTCAGAAAACTATGATTCAGAAGCTACCACTTCAACTGCTGGATTGGCAATAATTACAATTGATAGTGCGAAAATTGCTGAGGAGTTTGGTGGAAGCGACGCTGCTTTCATAGAGCAACCACGTATGGAAGTTGCATTAAGTGATGAACTTACCTCAGTTTCCAGCAAATTTGAAACAATAAATGTTAGTGGTTTCTCATTTGGTTTACTTCTTGGAGGCGATCAAGATGATTTTATTAGTGAAATAGGAGTTCTTTTTGGAAAAGCTTTTCTTATTATTTTAGGCGTTCTTGCATATATATTTTTTATTAGACCAAGAAAAGGTTACGGCTTTTTCAAATCATCAAGACGAACTCTCAGCGATCTACTTTTGAGTCTTGGAACAATTTTGCTTTCTATCGGATGGATGCAAGGAGTAGGGGCACTGTTGGGACCTGGTTTCTTGGATATAATAGGTCCACCAAATCAAATTTCACAAATTGGACCAATCCTATTAATTGGTCTGGGTGTTGATTATGCAATCCACTTTACGGGTAGATACAGAGAAGAATTAGGTAATGGTCAATCAATTAATGACTCAACCAAGAATACATTAAGCTCAGTAGGAATTGCCTTATCCTTAGCGACATTAGCTACAATTGTTGGCTTTCTCTCAAATGTAGTTTCCCCATTACCTGAATTTAAAGATTTTGGAATCACTGTTTCTTTCGGTATATTGTTTGCATTACTTCTTGTGATGACTTTTGTACCCGCCATACGATCATTACTTGATAAACGAGCTGAAACTAAAAACTCTATCAGTAGGGATGCTTTTTCATCATCCGGTGAAAGTGTACTAAATAAAATAGCTGGAGCTAGTTCAATTATTCCTAGGAAATTGAAACTTATCAGCATCGCATTATTAATTGGAGTGTCTAGTTATGGCTACGTTAGCTTCACAAACTTAGATACAGTATTTAATTTTACCGATTTCCTTCCAGAAGATGATCCAGTTGTTGCAACACTTGCAGTTTTGACAGATGAATTTGGAGGAGGATTTGGAGAGACTACATCTGTTTTGTTGGAAGGGGATAATTTAGCTACACCTGAAATTCATAATGCAATAATTGATGCTATAGGAGATTTAGCTGGTGCAGATAATATTGTTACCTTTGGTGAAAATGTAGCAAATGAATCTGTAGTAGCTTCACTTGGTGCCATGCTGGCCCCACAAGATGCCATTCCAGGAGCACCACCACAAGCTCCAGATATGGAGTTGGTTTCAGGATTAATGTCATATGGTGTGGAGATCATGTCTGGCGAAGGGCTAGATGCACTAAAAGTATCCTCTAGCGGTGATGTTGACGGACTATATAAATTTCTTCTTGCCAAGGACCCTATTACATTTTTTGGATCTTTATATTTAGATGATCAAGAAGTTTTTACCGCTCAACAAATTAAAATAACTACTTCTGCTGGTTCAGAAGGTTCGAGGCAACTAACTGATGATATATATGCAGCTTTTCAGCCAGTCATTGAATTAGGAGTCAATGTTGCTGCTACAAACGACAGCATAGTCACAAATAGTGTTAGTGATTTGATTTCTGCTTCACAGTTTCAATCATTAGTCTTTGCGATATTTTCATCAATGCTCTTTCTGATTATTTATTATTGGATTGATTTAAGAAGACCATTTCTTGGTGTAGTTACAATTTTTCCAGTAATTGCAATAGTTATGGGTACCTATTTAGGAATGAATTTATTAGAAATTCCTTTAAACCCAGTAACCGCTACATTAACGGGTATTGCAATTGGAATAGGTGTTCCATTTGTTATCCACGTCACAAACAGATTTAGAGAGGCATTGAACAAAGATTCGAATCCTGTTTCAGCAATAACAACAACATTGAAGACAACAGGTGGGTCTTTATTTGGATCAGCTTTTACCACTATGGCTGGGTTTGGAATTTTAACAACTTCAACATTGAAACCGTTTCAACAAATGGGCCAAGTTGTTTTAGTATCAATTGGCTTTGCCTTGGTAGCTTCAATTTTAATTCTTCCTACATTACTTGTATTGTGGGCAAATTATCATAATAAAAAAACTGCTAAATCTTTGTAAATTAGTTATTACTATTAATTGAGTGAAGGTTGTTGAATTAATAAAAATTGTCAATCAAATTTGTCCTTTCGAGGATGCATTTGAAGATGATAAAGTAAGTTTACTTATTGGTGCCGGTACGAATACAGTTTCAGGCGTTGTTGTTAGTCACGATCTAGATGAGGCAACACTTAAGTATTGTATAAAAAATAAAATAAATACTGTAATTTCATATCATCCAGCTACATATAGACAGTTTGAAAATCTCAATGAAGATTTGATGCTGTCAAAGATATCACTTAATTATTATAAAGAAAATATAAATGTAATTTCTATTCATACTGCTCAAGATGTATCAAATGATGGTAATGCAGACACATTAGCTAAGTTATTTGATTTAAAAAATATAAAAATTTTCGGCATCACATCAGAAGAAAAAGGTGTTGGAAGGATTGGAGATATTAATAAAGTAGATTCAGACTCATTACGAATTACTATAGAGAATAAATTATCTACTAAAGTTGTCAGAACTAACCAGTATTTTAACAATCAGAAAAATATTCAATCAATAGCTTTTGTTCCAGGTTCCGGAACACAATTCTTAGAAGAGATATTAGGAAAAGTTGATGTATTCATAACAGGAGACGTCTCACACCATCATTTTTTATTAGCTGATGAATATCAAATGGGTGTTGTTCAAGTTAATCACATATCTACAGAAATACCTGGAATGAAGAATTTTACTGATAAAATTAGTGAATCCCTAAATACGCAAATAACATATTTACATAATGAGTATTATGAATGAACCCTTTTTATTAAGCAACTTAATTGATCTTCAAGAAATAGATAATCAAATTTTTAAACTTGAAAAAGATAAAAAAGGTAGTGAAAGTGTAATTCGTTTAATGCATCTTGAATCGGAGTTCAACGAAATTACAAAAAAAATTCAAATCCAAAAAAATGAAATTCAGGATTATTATAAAGAAAGTGATAATATTGCTACCTCTAAAAAATCTATATCACAAAAAATAATCAGCATTAAAGCAAAACTTGAAGACCAAAGCTTAGACTCAAATGATTTGATAAATTATACAAAACAGAAGGAATCAAATGAGTTGCAGCTGTCTCAATTGGAGACAAAGTTAAACATCCTTAATAGGAATAATTTAGATGAACTAAATGAAATAAACCTTCTTACTGATTCTCTAGACGAAATTAAAGTTGATTTAATAGAGGTCTCTAAGTTAGTGAAGAGTGAGTGGAAGAATATAGATCAAAAATTAGCAGTATACGAAACTGAAAAAAAATCTATGCTTTCTAATTTCCCTCAGAAAGCTCAAGAACTCTATGACGAACTTAAATCACGCGGAGTTGATGTAATCGCTGCTTATAGATTAGATAACAATCAGTGTGGATGCTGTGGTGTAGATCTCACAACTAGTGAGCTAGATTTAATATTTAGTACTGAATTTCAACAATGTCCTTATTGTGGTGGAATCTTAGTTTGAGTGTAGTTGTTTATTGTGATGGAGCTTCACGCTCTAATCCTGGTGAAGCTTCAATTGGGGTATCTATAACTGAATCACAATTAGAGATAGCCACTATTTCAAAAAAAATTGGTGTCGCAAGTAATAATGTTGCTGAATATCTAGCTTTAATCGAGGGCTTGAAATATTGTGTTAATAGTAAAGTTCAAACAGTATGTTTTTATTTAGATTCAAAGTTAGTTGTTGAGCAAATCATTGGCAACTTTAAAGTAAAATCTGAAAATTTAAAAGAACATTACAACGAAGCTATTAATTTAATTTCTGAGATAGACAATTTTACAATAGAGCATGTCTACAGGGAAGACAATAAAAGAGCAGACCAACTAGCAAATCAAGCATTGGATGAATGATGTTTTTTTGGTTTATCGGAACTGGTATTTTAATATTTAAATCAGTATTTAAAGATAACAAAGCAGATTTAAGATATCTTGTAACGGGTCTTTTGTTCCTTGATGTGGCAGACGTAGTTTTATCAATTAGATATATAGATAAAGAGCCAAGGTATATAACTCATTCACTGATATTTTCTGTTTTAGTAATGTTTGTAATTATGATTTTATCCAAGAGGGGAACTTCAAAAAGAAAAAACCTTCTACTTTTTTCAATAGGTCTTTATCTACATTTATTTTTAGATTTTATGTGGCTAGACCAGTCGACATTTCTTTTCCCTTTACCATTTGAATCTAATGAAATTAACGTGAAAACTTTATCTACTAATTTAATTCTCGAAATATTTGGTATTACTTATCTAATTTTTAAGCTAAAAAACTTTACTTCTATAAAAAAATTTCTCTCACATGGGATTATTTAGAAGTTTTAAATAACATATTTAAACTAACTAGTAATAAAAAAAGAGCGAAGGAAGTATTCAAAAGTTCCTGAGGTAAGTTAAAAGCTAAATTTCCCCCAATAACAGAACCTAATATACCGGATATTCCAACAATAGAACCCCTTTTGGCAAACTCTTTATCGTTTTTTAATTTTGTGTAGGCTGCAGTCAATGCTGTTGGTACTGTAGCAATTAGAGAGAACCCCTGGGCAACAAGATTTCCTAACCCACCAAAAAAGATTAGTAAAGGAATTCTTACAATACCCCCACCAATTCCTAAGAGTCCTGAAAGAATACCTGAGAAAATACCAATCAAAATATATAGAAATATATTTTCTTCAAATCTTGATGAAAACCCGTTTGAAAACATCATTCTGTACGAAACAAGTAAAAGTAATAATGCAAATATCTTTTGTAAAGTCTTTGTATCTAGTGAAAAAGTGAGCTTACTTCCTAAGTACCCGCCAATAATTCCACCTAATATTAAATAAATAATATAAATTGAAAATGTTTGCCCATTTGAAATATATGTGATGCTGCTGGTTGTAGCTACAAAAACTACAGCCATAGAAGATATTCCAGTATTAACTTTGAAATCTTGATCGGTAAAGTATGTTAAGAGGGGAACGAATACTACGCCACCTCCTATACCCAATATTCCAGAAAGAAATCCTCCTACAGACCCTATGAAAAATAAGGACAACAATTTACTTTTTAAGTTTTGGAAGCAATTCTTCACCAAGTAGCTTAATTGTCTCTTCTTGGTTTACAGATGAGATCTGGATTGTAACAATTTCAGAACCAAATTCATTAACTAAAGGTGAATATATGTCTACCAACTCATCAACAGTCCCTGCTCTTGAGAATTTAGACATTATTTCATCTTTTGGTAAAGAATCAGCTTGCTCTCGTAATGCCTGGGGATCAATTTCTTGAAGTCTGTTTGGTGCGCGTAAACCCCTCCATGATTTTAGTGATTCCCATGCATCTTCATCATTATCTGCAAACATAGTCCACCTATATGTGTGTACTCTTAATTTTGATTTTTCAAGCTCATCAGTCCTTGTCTTTGCTGGATTAATTACCCGTTCATATGCATCCTCAGGATTCTTAACGCTAATCATTAGTCCGTCAGCATATTCTGCTGCAAGCATTGATGATTTTGGCCCACCAGCTGCAAGCCATATTGGAACACTACTAACAGGGGGAGAGTACAATTTAGCACCTTTTGTATTATAGAATTCACCTTCGAAGTCAAGTTTTTCACCATCAAGCAATCTTCTTATGATAGTTAACGCTTCCTTCATCCTGGAAGCTCTTTCATCATATTTTGGAAAAGTATAGCCTAAGGGTCCTTCATTCATATTTTCACCCGTACCTACACCAAGATGAAAAGTAGAGTTAGTCAACCTATCTATAGTTGCTGATGCTTGAGCAACAACTCCAGGATGCATTCTCCATAGTGGAGTAGTTACACCTGTTCCTAGGTCTAATTCAGGAGTACTATTTGCTAAAGCTCCTAAAGTTGACCATGTAAAGTTTGATGCTGAATAGTCGTCAACCCATGGATGAAAATGCTCTGATATAGTAACCATATCAAACCCAGCTTCTTTTGCTAGTTTTGCATGTTTAATTAATACTTCTGGTTGCCATTGTTCTGAACCTAAAAAATAAGAAAATTTTGTCATTATATTAGATTAACAAACAATCCAATTTAGGTGGGTGCCTCTAAAAGAGACACCCAGGTCTTATGAGACTATAAGCCGGATTCTGTTTACAAATTAATGTAAGATAATCATCCATCTTGTGTATTTGTTACCAAATACATCTAGCTATCTACCCGCAATTAAAAGCCGAGCAAGCTAATTGCTTCTTGATATTGCACTGAGAGGGGTTTACAAGCTAATTTAATCACTTAAATTACTGGTAGTCTCTTACACCACCTTTTCACCCTTACTTACCTTGATAAGCGGTTTATTTTCTGTTGCACTTTCCGTCAATTACTTGCCTGGGAGTTACCCAGCTCTCTGCTCTATAGTGTCCGGACTTTCCTCGATAAATCGCGATTATCCATCTCAAACTAACTTTACCTCAGAATTTAATGGTTATGAATATAAAATTATAATTTCTTCTACGTCAAGAAAAGAGAGTGGGCCAATATATTTCTTAATTACCTTCCCTTCTTTAATAATATGGGTCTCAGGTACTCCAAATACTCCAGAATTAATTGCAAACTTACTTTTTTTATCTACAAGGTAAGTCAATTCACCATAACCATATTTATTTAGAAAATCTGTTGAATTTGAAACATTATCTTGAAAGCTAATCAATACAACCCGACCCTTAAAGGAATCAATTTCATTTAACGAAATAAGAAGTTCGTGTTCTTCTATACATTCTAAACACCATGATGCCCAAAAATTTACTATAAGAAAATCAGAGCTTAAATTAGTAGATTTATCTGGTTCGAGATTTTCCAATGCATTTAAATCTGAGTTAGTTATTTGAATACTTTCTTCATTGACAGATGTACCTGCACAACATGTTAAAAGAAAAATGATTACAAAAAGTTTAACTTTCATAGTTTGAAATAATTCCTTCTAGAAAGCTTCTGTCTTCTTCTGAGAGATTATCACCAATCAAGAGATTATTAATCATATCCAAACCCTTTGATTGTGTTGATTGTTCTTGTAAGTACAATACTCCTAAATAAGAATTTGAGATTACTGAACTAGGATTAATAGAAATTGATTCATTTAAATAATTGATTGCAACTTCTCTATTTCCAGATTCATAAACCATCCAGGCAATCTGTGCAAGTGAATAGCTTTTCAATTCAACATCTGTACTATTTTCAGCCACATACATGAAGTGAGGGAGTGCTTTTGAGTAGTCAACTGTATCAAAATATCTGTTTGCGAGAGCTATTCTCATGGGAAAAATATCAGGATTTTCTTCAATCACTAATTCCATTTCTGCATTACTAACATTATCAAGTTCAGTGTTAGTTCTTATATTTGCATCAGAGTTATTGTTCAAATTCACAAAAATCACTATAAAGAGGCTAAACACAGCAAAAAGAGAGAGGACCCATTTGTTCATTTTTTAATCCTATTTAAAAAATATAAAACAAACAATAAAGATACAAACAATGGGATGATTACGATCTCAAAGTTTTTATTTTGTGGATTGGTGATAATTCTTTCCCCAAATCTTGATACCCAATAGTTATAAATATCTTGATCAGATAAGTTGTTATTAATTTGATCTTGTAATACTAAACGCATATCATCAGCATATTCAGATGGTGAATCATAAATAGTCTCACCCTGACACACAGGGCATAGTAAATTTTTACTCCATTTCTCAAATCTCGATTCGTCATTTTCATAGAGTAAGGGAATTAGAAGTAAGATTACAATTAAAGAAACAAGCAAAGACTTACTTTTCATTTTTTACAATCTTAGGTATAAAAGACATTGTGCTTAAAGCTAGGCCAATCCACATTATTAGAATTCCATAATTTCTTCTAAAAATTAATTTAAAATTCTCATTATCTATAAATTTGATAGTTACATATGTATCAAATTCAATATTTCTAAAAATCGCAGGAGAACTTATTGCCTGCTGCGAGGAGTTTTTAAAAATATTTAGTGAGGCGTTTTTATTTTTTGTATCCGATGTAATAGGGAGGTTGATTACATTCTTTTCATCTCTTGATACGTCGTATGCTTTATTTACTTTGTATGTTTTACCACCAAACTCAATCGAGTTATTTTCTTTAACTATATATTCTGTTGAGTAACTTTGTGTAACATTTAATATCAATCCGATGCTAAAAACAGCAATACCTATATGAGCCAATTGTCCAGTCCAATACGAACCTTTAATCGCTCCTTTTCGAATTTTAGTTACTAGGTTGATACCCCCTGATAAAAACAATAATGTCCCACCAAATATTGAAAAAATTCCTAAGTAAGGCAAACGGTATACGAGGGAAATGATGATGGTAATAAACAGTGATACATTTAAGTTCAAAAGATTGTTTTGCAACCAATCATTAAAATTTATATTCTTTATTCCAAGCTTTACTGAGAAAATCATCAAAAAAACAAGTCCTAGTAATATTGGTCCAACTAATATATCAAAAAAACTTCTTCCAATTGTGAGCTGTCTTTCATACAAAGTTTCATAAAAAATAGGATAGATAGTCCCTATAAAAATAATTAGTGCAGAAACAAAAAGAAGTATATTATTTGCAACAAAAAAACCAGATCTACCAAAAAAGTTCTTTAATTTTTTTGATGTACCAAAATATTCGATATTTCTTGAGCCAGTGTAGACAAAAAATAAAGTAAAAACTGCTAGGCCAGAAAGAAGGTATACTCCTATATTTCCATTAGAGAATGCATGTACTGAAATTAGTACACCAGAGCGGGTTATAAATGTGCCAAAAATTGTTGATAAAAACATTAAACCCCCAAGGAAATAGTTCCAATTTAGTAAAGTAGATTCACTTATTTGTGCTTTTGAGGAATGTAAGAAAGCTGTTGCAAGAAGCCATGGTATGAATGATACATTCTCAACGGGATCCCAAGCCCAGTAGCCACCCCAGCCCAAAACTTCATATGACCACGCTGCACCAAGAGTTATCCCTGCTGTTAAAAAAAGCCATGGATAAAAAGTTGAATCAGCTGCAGTTTTTACCCAGTTGCTGTTTGTATCTTTTCGAAAAAGGTAACTAGTTGTAATTACAAAAGGAAGAACTAATCCTATATAGCCAAGATATAAAATAGGCGGGTGTATTGCCATAAGTGGATGATTTTGTAGCAATGGATTTGGCCCCCTCCCTTGAGAAGAAGTTAATAGATCTTGAAAAGGTATCAGTGTTGATGATTGACATCCAATAGAAGATAATTCTATGCATCCCGCAAAAGGTGAGGAACTAAATATCGTATAGCTAGTAAAGAATATAACAATAGTCGTATAAATTTTAACATCCACATTTGCATCACTTTTTTTGTAGTATTTTAAATAAATAAGGAAATACAAAGCAAGAATTAAGTTCCACAGAAGTATAGATCCATCTAGTGAGCCCCATAATGAAGCAAATTTATACACAGGCGGGGTAGTTGTTGCTGAGTAGTTTGCAATGTAGCTTATTGAAAAATCATTTAGAAATAACCCGATTTCTAATAAGCAAAAAAGTAAAAAGTTAAAAAATAAATTTAGCCTTACCAACAATTGAATCTGAAATTTATTATTTGATAATAGTAAGAAAAGAAGATTTAATAAACATATCCAACTTAAAATAATTCCAGAATTAGAAATCATTTTGTAAAGTTCTCAACGTCGTAAGTTTGACCATCTTCAGATATGTATTCGTTATCATGTTTTACCAGCATGTCGTCTGAGTAGAATATTTCATTTTTGAAATACCCATCGAGGATAACTCCCATTTCTTCTTGAAATAGTTCAGGAATATAGCCATCAAAAATTATTACTATCTCTAAATTTCCGTCAGTAACCTTAAATCTCGTCTCTTCGGTGGATGTTTTACTTATTGTTTCATTCACAACAAAACCACCAAGTTTCAATCTTTCAGAATCTGATAAATTAACATTCTCTGCCGCTTCACTTGTTGTGTAGTAGAAAATAGTGTTATTAGATGCTATTCGGACAGTTGCAAAACTGATTAGTATGATTCCTAAAAAAATAAATATAAAATTTTTGTTCACTTATTTAGATTTTAACTCTGTTCTTTGGATTCAAGTAATCATCCCACAATTTATCTGCGGTTTTTCTAAATTTTTTGAGTAAAGAAAAGTGTACAAGAGTCACTAGAAGAACAGATACCAAAAGTGTAGTTAGTATATCAGAAGACATTGGAGCACTTCCTGTTGAAGCTGTTTCCTGACTTAGAATTGATGCTTGTTGATGAACAGATCTCCACCATATGACACTAAAGTGTAAGATTGGAAGTTGTATGATTCCAAATATGCCAATAAATGAGGAGTTCTTAGCTGTTTTTCCTAAATCATCACTAAAGCTTCTTGAAACTAAATACCCTAAATATACAAGAAGGAGTATTGCAGTTAAATTTAACCTTGCATCACCCCAAACCCACCATGTTCCCCAGGTAGCTTTACCCCATGCTGATCCTGCGAGAAGAGTTGTAATTGTAAAAAGCACACCTGATTTAGCATTTGATAGAGCTAGAGCATCATATTTTGGTTCTTTTTTAAATAGATAAAGAAGAGAATAAACAAATGTTAAGGAATACCCAAGGTAGGCTATCCAAACTGTTGGAACATGTACATAAAGAAGCTTTGAAGAAATTCCTTGTGTAATGTCATATGGCCCAAAAGCTACTGTTATTGCCCATAATATTAACGAACCGTAAAAAATCATAATTTATTCTCTCTCTAAAAACCAGCTTGTGTAAGAAAAAACTAATAAAGTAATTCCTAAATACATCATTAAATAAATATTAGTTAAATTTGGGTTTATCCCTAACCAGATTGGGGCAATAAAGAACGATAGTGACATTAAGACAGGTACCATTAATATAAACTGGACAAATCTGTTGTTGAAACTTGTAAACATTTGAAGAATTAAGTTAATCATTATTGAATTTAACGAAAAGAAAATAATTGATATCCCAAAATATAAAATATGATTTTGTAATCCTGTGTTAGTAAATATCGAAAAAGAAACTAGCAAAATTATTGACTGCGGCATGAATATAATGAATTCAGAAATAGTTTTGAATAAAAAAAAGTTTTTCCTTGTTATATTTCCAAAATTCAACTCTCTAGTTAGTTGTTTTTGATTTAGAGGGCTTCTAATTGAAAATAATGTAGTAAAAAATATCAGGAAAAGTAGTTTGTTAATTGTGAAGAAATTATCGTCTACTACAAATCTGTTTTCTGATAATATTGGAAACACCAAAATTAAAACAGCCACAGTTGGGGTTATGATAAATAATGAAACATTATTCCTGTATTCAATAAGCAGTTCTTTTTTAATAAGATAAATGTTTTTAAGCATTTAAATCAATTGTCTCCCATGTTTCAGTAAAGAGGTTTAAAGGCTCCTGTGAGCATAAAATAGTGCTTTGTTTATTTTCATTTCTCTTAATAATAAGTTTTTTTAAAAGTTCAACACCAAGCCCATCAAGATAATTCAACGGTTCATCTATACACAGAACATCTGGACTAATCAATTCAGCAACTGCAAGTTCTGATCTTTTAATCATTCCACTGGAAAATTTTTGTATTACATCATTTTCAAAATGATAAATATCATAATCAGTGAGCACCTTATTTATATCATTCAATGAGATTTTATTTTTGGTGAAGTAAAGACAATTTTCACGTAGGGTTAAGTTGCTTATTAAAGTGAACTCACTTGAAAGTTGTAATATCCTTAAATCTTTTAGGTTTACAGCAGAGTCAAATTTATTTCCCTGAAAATTGTTTGATATAAAATCAAGCAATGTTGATTTTCCAGCACCATTACGACCAATTATTTCATAATTTTTATCAAAATCTAGTGACAAGGGTAAATTATTTATAACAATACTATTCCCGTAACCAAGAGTTAAGTTTTTGGAAGAAAAGTAATTTTTGTCCACAAGATTATTGTATTGAGGATAGTTTTTTATAGACTTCAAAAGTTGTCATTACGTCATCTCTTGCAGTGTGTGTTGGGGTAACAACATTAAAGTATTCTGCAAGGGTTTTTAGTTTATGGTTTTTTACCTTATTGCCAAGTTTCGATCTGCTTATATTTAAAGTATCGATTGTTTTATTAGTGATTTCTTGTTCTAAAAAATAATTTAAAAACTTTAAATCAAAGTTATCAATATTGTGACCCATTAAAGTCGTACCATCAATAAAATCTAAAATCTCAGATATTTTATCTGAGAATAATGGAGAGTTTATAACGGATTTGTTATCTATGCCATGAATATGGGAATTTGTAATTGATGATTTCGGTTTAAAAAGTGAGTAAAATTCATCGATAATATTATTTTCTTCTACTTTTAAAATAAACAACTCAATTATCTCCGCTGGGCCAGGTTCGAAACCTGTTGTTTCAATATCAAGAACACAGATAGTAGTATTTATGATTCCTACCTCAGAAGTTCCCATAAAGAGATTGCTGCAGCAGTAGATGCATTTATTGAATCAACTTCATTGATTGACTCAATCTTCAATTTAATATTGTTTATTTCACTCCATTTTTCAGAAATTCCGTATTGCTCAGAACCAATAACTAATGCAAAATTATATTCTGGTCTGAATCCTTTTAGTTGATTATCTGAATCCGGATCCATTAAAATTATTTGATATTCTTTTGCTTTTAGTAAATTTATAATATTTGTAGTGGTATCACTTATTAAGTTCATTGAAAAAATGTGACCAATTGAAGCTCTAATTACATTCGGATTATAAAAATCTGTGATTTCATCACTACAAAAGATATTCATCACACCTAGGGACTTTGCAGTTCTAATCATTGTGCCAAGGTTTCCTGGTTTTTCTATTTGATCAGCTATTAATATTGGCCCTTCGAAAGGCGCGTCATTGATAGCTAAATTCTTTTGAATAAAAAGGGAAAGTATTCCATCAGGTCTATCTCTATATGAAACTGCTTCAAAAACTTTTTTTGTTAAAGTTACAATTCTGATATTTTTCTTATTAAAAAGGCTAATTAATGAGTAGTTATTTTCTCCTATGAATAGTTCTTCACATATGTACAGGGTATCTATTTCATAGTCTGAGGAAATAAGAGATTTATTTTCTCTATAACCTTCAGCAAGTGACTTATTTTCTGATTTTCTGATTTTATTTTTTGATAAAGAGATGAGAAACTTTAACTCAGGATTTACTAGTGAACTAATTGATTTATTTGCTGAAATATTCATTATGAACTATTTTCCTTTTTTTTCTAGTTTTTGTATTGTTTTTACTTTCATTTTCAACACCGGCTGTAATGAATCCTAATAGTAAGTATTCATCAGGTATAGATAAATGTTTTTTAATTTTATCGTTCGACATGTTATGAGAACCTAAGAATCCACTCCTTAATCCAGCTTCCTCAATTAGGAGCATACAGTTCATCATTGCTGCACCTGCATCAACATACCAATATGGAGTTTCCCAATCAGTGGACTTCTTAGATGTTATTTTGTCAATTTCGTTATATCTTTTATGATACGCATCGACATTTATAATAATTAAAAACAATGATACTGATTTTGAAATCCATTTTTCATATCCTTTTTCTACATAAATATCTTCATTTGAGTATTTAGCAAGTAGTTCAATATTTTGTTTTTCTGAAACATGAATAATTTCAATTCCTCTAGAGAACCCTGCTGTTGGAATCTTTATAGCGTATTTAGCTATAGTTTTTAATTCTGGATAGTTTTTTTTACTTCCAACATAGTTTCTAACTATCTTCCTTTTGCTTATTAATGACTGAAGATAGGTTTCTTCATTATCCATGACTACTTTGATTTAATAGATTCCAGTACAGCATCCCCAACTTCGCTTGTTGAGAGACCCATTTTTCCTGCAGAAAGTGAATCTAGTTTTTGAGCAGTTTCAATTATTGCATTCTCGATATCTCTGCCATAATCAGTTTCACCTAATTGAGTGAGCATCATTGATGCAGCTGCTATACAGGCTAGGGGATTTATAACATTCATTCCCGTATATTTTGGAGCAGACCCACCTATGGGTTCAAACATAGACACTCCGTTTGGGTTAATATTACCTCCTGCTGCGATTCCCATACCTCCTTGAATCATGGCTCCTAAATCAGTGATGATATCACCAAACATATTGTCTGTAACTATTACGTCAAACCATTCTGGATTTTTAACCATCCACATACAAACAGCATCAACATGTCCATAGTCAGTTTCAATCTCTGGATAATCTTTAGCTACATCATAAAATATTCTTTCCCATAAATCATGTGCATAAGTTAACACATTTGTTTTTGCACAAAGGGTAATCTTTTTTCTATTATTTTTTTTGGCATATTCAAAAGCATATAAAATACATCTGTGGATTGCCTTATAAGTGTTAATTGATTCTTGTGTAGCTACTTCACTCTCTGTCCCATAGTGAATATATCCACCAGCTCCCGCATAAAGTCCTTCTGTATTTTCTCTTACTACTGTAAAGTTAATATCTTCAGGTGCTTTATTAGCTAGGGGAGTCTCTACACCTGGATATAGAACTACAGGACGAAGATTTATATATTGATCAAATTCTTTTCTTAATTTAAGTAGTATCCCTTGCTCAAGTATTCCTGGTTTTACATCTGGATGACCTATAGCACCTAGAAGGATTGAATCACTACTTCCAAGTTCATCTATATCTTTTGTTGTAACTAGTTCCTGAGATTTTAAAAATCGTTCACCACCTAAATCATTTTCAGTAAAAGTAAAATTTACATCATAAGATGATTGAGTTTGTTCAAGTATTTTTACAGCTTCAGTTACGACCTCTGGTCCTGTCCCATCTCCGGCCAATAGTGAAATGTTATAATTTTTCATTATCTATTAAGAGCATTCAGAAAAGATTCTACTGAACCTTGTACAACATCTGTTGATACTGCTCTTCCTTGTTTTAAGTTATGTCCATCATTAATAATTGTTACTATTTCTGCTGTTGCATCAGCACCTTTAGTAATGCTTTCAACCCTATAGTCAATAAGAGTTGCATCCGTCTGTAAGATTTTCTTTACTGCTGTGAATGCTGCATGTATCATTCCATCACCTTCAGCTTCCTCTGTTAATTCTTTTCCTTGAACACTTAGAGTAACACTTGCTGAGGCATACTGATCTTTACTGTTTACAGATACAGATAAAAGTTTAACTTCTGATGAAGATGTTTCAACTTGACCTACAATTGCACGAAGTTCATTCTCAACAATTTCACCTTTTCTATCTGCAAGTTTTTTAAACGTATCAAAACTCGAATTAAATGATTCCTCATCAAGAACAATATTCAATTTGTCTAATGCATCTTTGAACCCTGCTCTTCCGGAGTGTTTTCCAAGAATAATTTTAGCTTCCTGGCCTACAGAATCTGGTGTCATTATTTCGTAGGTCATACTATTTCTTAAATAGCCATGTTGATGAATACCTGATTCATGACTAAATGCATTTTTACCTACAACGGCCTTATTGTACTGAACTGGGTAGCCAGTCAATTTAGAGACCAACCTAGAAGTTTCTAAAATCTCAGTAGTTTCAGCATTTATATCTACACCGTACTGATCTTGTCTAGTCTTAACTGCCATAATTATTTCTTCTGTAGACGTGTTACCAGCTCTTTCACCGATTCCATTTATAGCGCCTTCTATTTGCCTAGCGCCTGCTTTTATTGCTGTTAATGAATTAGCTACCGCAAGACCTAGATCATTATGGCAATGAGTTGAAATGACGATATCATCATTTTTCCCTTTAACTTCATCGTACACTCCTTTAAGTAGCTCTAAATAATCTGAAGGAGTTGCGTAACCCACAGTATCGGGAACATTGATTGTAGTAGCACCCTCCTGAACAGCTACTTTAAGAATTTCTATAAGGAAATCTTTATCTGTTCTTGTCGCATCTTGAGCAGAGAATTCAATATCATCACATAATTTTTTTGCGTATCTTACTGATTCTTTTGCATCGTGAAGAACCTCTTCTTTAGTTTTTCTTAACATGTGTTCCATGTGGATGTCTGAAGTAGAAGTAAATACATGAATTCTTGATTTTCTTGCCACTTTTATTGCTTCCCATGCTCTCTCAATGTCATCTGGAACACATCTTGCTAGTGACGCAATAGTTGAGTTATGTATATTTTTTGCAATTAAATTTACACCCTCCCAGTCTCCTGGAGATGAAGCTGCGAAGCCGGCTTCTATAACATCTACTTTTAACTTCTCTAATTGTTGTGCTATTAAAAGTTTTTCAGATGGAGTTAATGCTATTCCAGGGCTTTGCTCTCCATCCCTTAAGGTCGTATCAAAAATGATTAGTTGGTCATCGCTCATTTGTCTTTTTTGATATCCTTTGCACTCAGGAAGGGCATCATTGATCGAAGCTCTTTGCCTACTTCTTCAATTTGATGCTTTGAGGCTTCCTCTCTTTTTTGATTCAAAAATGGTGAACCCTCTCTCGACTGTGCCATAAATTCTTTAGCAAACGATCCAGATTGAATTTCTTCTAATACTTTCTTCATTTCTTTCTTTGTGTCTTCATTTACAATTCTTGGACCCCTTGAAAAGTCTCCATATTCGGCGGTGTCAGAAATAGAGTGTCTCATCCATTCAAAACCACCCTCATACATAAGGTCAACAATTAATTTAACTTCATGTAGTGTTTCGAAATAGGCACTTTCAGGTTGATATCCTGCTTCAACGAGAGTTTCAAAGCCATTCTTGATCAACTCAGTTAAACCCCCACAAAGAACAACCTGTTCTCCAAATAAATCAGTTTCAGTCTCTTCTTTAAATGTAGTGTTTAATACTCCGGCTCTACCTCCACCAATAGCAGATGCGTATGAAAGTGCTAGTTCGTGTGTGTTTCCATTTGTATCACTCTCAACAGCAACTAAGCACGGCATACCAGAACCCTCTTCGTAGGTTCTTCTTAGTAAGTGACCCGGCCCTTTTGGAGCAACCATTGCAATAGAGATATCTTCCCTAGGTTTAATTTCATTAAAATGAATATTGAAACCGTGTGCAAATAATAAAGTAGAATTTTCAGTCATTAATGGAGCAATAGTTTCGTTATACACATCAGCCATCAATTGGTCGGGGAGCAAGAGCATTACAACTTCAGAATTTGATACAGCATCTTCTACGGAAGCAACCTTGAGACCCATTTCTTTTGCTCGAGAAAAAGTTTCAGATGTTTCCCTCAAACCAACAGTTACGTCAACTCCTGATTCATGGAGATTAAGTGCGTGAGCATGACCCTGACTCCCAAAACCAATAACAGCTACTTTTTTTTCTTTTATCAAGTCTCCATTAATTTGGTCATCATAAATAATTTTTGTTTCCATTTATTCTCTCCTTTTTACAAATTAGATTGGATAGCTATTCTGCCACCACGTATCATTTCTATAATTCCATAAGGCTTTAAGAGGTTTTCAAATTTTTTTAACTCTTTAGATGTCCCAGTCAGTTCGAAAACTGCATAGTCTTGTCCAACATCAACAGATTTTGCTCCAGATAAATTTGCTTTTTCAATAACAGATGTTTGAGAATCTTTGTTGATTGAAACTTTCATCAATAAAACTTCTGATTCAATAGTATTGTCGGGATCGAGTTCAACTATTTTTATTACATTTATAAGTTTATTTAATTGTTTTTTAACTTGTTCTACAGATTCAAGTTCAGTAACTATTGTCATTTTAGATCTACCTTCAATGTTTGTAGGTCCAACAGAAAGTGAATTAATATTGAAGCCTCTTCTTGATATCGTAGATGATATTCTAGCCAATACACCAGGCTTGTCTTCAACCAGCACACTAAGGATTCTTTCACTCATAGTTCTTTTAAATCCTCTTCATTTAAAATAATTACGTCATTACTACCACCGGCAGGCACCATAGGAAATACCATATCGTCTGGATCAACAACACAGTCTACAAGCACTGGTTTATCATTTATTTCTAACATTTTCTCAAATACATCTTTAACTTCAGATTTTTGTTCCATTCTTAGACCCACTGCACCCATTGCTTCAGCAAGCTTTACGTAATCTGGTGTGTGATGTGTTAGTTCTGAAGCAGAAAATCTATTATTGTAAAATATTTTTTGCCACTGTCTTACCATTCCGTGATTACCATTATTAAATACGACTATCTTAAGAGGAATATTTTCAGTTGAGGCAGTTATAAGTTCCTGGCAAGTCATTTGGAAACAGCCGTCACCATCGAGCGCAAGAACTTGTTTATCTGGAAATGCAGCTTTTGCACCAATTGCAGCGGGTAAAGAGTAACCCATTGTTCCTAATCCTCCTGAATTCAACCAAGTGTTAGGCTTTGTAAATTTCCAGTGAAGTGATATCCACATCTGATGTTGCCCAACTCCGGATACAACAATTGAATCCTCCTCGGACATTTTTTGGAGTTCTTCAAGAACGTAGGGGACCTTAAGAGGACCTTTATCTTCCTGTTTATAATTCAACGGGTAGTTTTCTTTCATGTTGTTAATCTCTTGAATCCAATCAGAAGTTTGCAATTCAACATCTCCAAGTTTTTCGATAATACCTTTAATTACACTCTTAGCATCTCCAACTATTGGTACTTCAGCTTCTCTTACTTTTCCAATTTCGGCCGGATCTATATCTGCATGGATGACTTTTGCATTCTGCGCAAAAAATTTAGGATTTGCTGTAACACGATCGTCAAAACGAACTCCAATCGCAATAAGTAAATCTGAATTTTGAATAGAAGTTGTAGCAGTATAGTTTCCGTGCATTCCTGGCATCCCTAAACACAGTTCATCTCCATCTGGAAATGCTCCTCTACCCATAAGAGTTGTTACTACTGGTATATTGTATTTTTTGGCAAGATCATATAATTCTACGTTTGCCTTTGAGTGGATAATTCCTCCTCCAACATAAAGAAGGGGTTTTTTTGAATCTGTTATAAGATTTACAGCCTGTTGAATCATTTTAGGATTTGCTTCAAGAGTAGGTTTGTAACCTGGTAAATCTAACAATTTAGGCTCTATCCATTTAGCTTTTTCATTAAGAATATCTTTTGGAATATCTACAAGCACAGGACCTGGTCTTCCAGTTGTTGCTATATGCTTTGCTTCAAGTAATACTTGAGGAATTTCGCTTGCTTTGGTAATCAAGTAATTATGTTTAGTTGCTGCCATGGTTAAACCAACTGTGTATGCTTCTTGGAATGCGTCATTACCAATAGCCTCACTTGCTACTTGTCCAGTAATTGCTAAAAGTGGAGTGGAGTCCATTAACGCGTTGTTTAAAGATGTTATTAAATTCGTTGCCCCAGGACCGGAGGTTGCTATAACTACACCCAATTCACCTGTTGCTTGAGCATATCCCTCTGCCATATGTCCTGAACCCTGTTCGTGCCTTGCTAAAATATGTCTTATAGGGCTGTCATATAGCGGGTCATAAGCTGGTAATATCGCACCACCTGGAACACCGAAGATTGTAGAGACTTTAAGATGCTCTAGTCCTCTTATGACCAACTCTGCGCCTGTTAACATTTTATCTTCCATAGTATCCTTAAAAAAAAACCCCCCTTTTTTTTGGGAGGCGCTCAACACAAAATAGTGAGCGCTACATAAGCACTAGCACTAATAATGTAATTGAGATAGATAGTTTTTTCATTAAACATAACTATAGTTAATGCTGATAAAAATGAAAGAAAAAAACCTATTTAATTATCTAAAAATTCACAAAGTAGAGGTACCTGAAAATATAAATATATCTATTGTTTCGCTCCCTTCTCTGATAAGTAAAACTACAGAAATTAAAAAATCTAAGAATGAGAACAAACACGCCAATATGAAATTTACTTTTTCAGATCCAGAATATTCAGGATTAGGAGACAAATTTGAATGGGCTAAGAGCTGCATCGTAATTTCTTACAACTACATACCTAAATCAGTTAATAATCACTCTTTTGCACCAGGAGAGGGTGCAATTGCGCTTTTTGCAGCTGAAGATCACTATAAACCACTTAAAAGATTCATGAATAATCTTATTGAGCTATTTGATAACAAGCACATTCAAACCCATGAATTTATTGACAGTCCTCAACATTATGATCGAATATTTTTTAATACTTCAGGTTTAGGATGGCAAGGTAAAAGTACAATGATGCTTTCACCTGGAATAGGTCCATGGCAATTAATCGGAAACTTATATGTTTCGGAAAGCTTTGACTCAAGTGACCAAAAAAAGTTCTCTTGTGGATCATGTAATTTATGCCAAATCTCTTGCCCTACAGGAGCTCTTGATGAAGAATATACTCTTGATTCAAATAAGTGTATTTCATATTGGTTACAATCTCCTGAAATAATACCTCATGATATGAGGTCATATATTGGAAATAGATTTTATGGTTGTGATGAATGTCTAACTTCATGCCCACCAGGACAAACCAAGGACTTTAATATTGATTTAACTAGTAAGGTAGATTTAAAAAGAATAATAAAGATGTCGAATGATGAATTGATAAATTCATACTCATGGTTCTATATTCCTAAAAGAAATGGTGATTATCTAAAAAGGAACGCTTTAATTGCACTCGCAAACAATCCAGATAGGTCAGCTGTGGATTTTATATTTACACTTTTAAAGTCTGAATCCGAGATTATACGTTTTTATTCAATATGGGCAATATGGAAGCTTCAAAGGCTTGGTGATTTACCGCAACACTATGATGTAAGTTTTGAAAAAAGTGAATTGGTTAAAGATGAATATCTAAGACTTATGAAATGATTTAATACAACAAATAATCTATTCTTAATCTATGGTTAAATATTCTGATGATGTAACTCAAGGCCCTGGTAGATCTGCTGCTAGAGCTATGTTAAGAGCTGTAGGGCTCAAAGATGAAGACTTTAACAAGTTTCAAGTCGGAATTGTTTCTGCTGGAAATGAAGTAACTCCATGTAATGTAACTGGACCTGAACTCTCCTTAAAAGCAAAGAGTGGTGTAAATGGTCCAGAATCTGCTGGGTTAATATTCTCCACTATTGCTGTATCTGACGGCATTTCAATGGGTCACGAAGGAATGAGGGCATCTTTAGTCTCTCGTGAAGTTATCGCAGACTCAGTTGAGCTAGTTATGCATGCAGAGAGGTTTGATGGAATGGTAACTATTGCAGGTTGTGACAAGTCCCTTCCAGGAATGCTCATGGCTGCAGCAAGAATAAACAGACCTTCAATCTTTTTATATGGCGGCAGTAGTCTTCCCGGAACATATAAAGGCAAGGATATTTCTATAGTCGACGTCTTTGAAGGTATTGGAGCTATGGAAAAAGGTTTAATTTCTGAAGAAGAATTGTATGAAATAGAGTGCGCAGCATGCCCAGGGCAAGGTTCATGTGCAGGCATGTTTACAGCTAACACTATGGCATCTGTAGGGGAAGCGATAGGAATGAGTTTGCCAGGAACAGCAGCTTTACCAGCAGAAGACTCAAAGTTAAGAGTTGAAGCTGAAAGAACAGGAAAGCAATTAAATTATCTGCTTAAAAATGACATTAAGCCAAGAGACATAATGACTCTGCAGGCATTTAAAAATGCAGTAACAACTGTTTTAGCTTTAGGGGGAAGTACTAATGCGGTTCTACATTTAATGGCTATTGCCTATGAGGCTCAAGTTGATTTAACTTTAGATACTTTTGATCAACTAGGTAAAACAGTTCCACATATTGCAGATATGAAACCTTTTGGAAAATACCATATGGTTGATTTGAACAATATTGGTGGAGTTCCTGTCGTTTCAAAGATACTCCTAGAAAATAATTTAATTGATGGAAATTGTCTAACAGTCACAGGTAAAACAGTTGGCGAAAACCTAGAAAATATTGAAGTACCATCAAATCAAAATGTAGTTTCTTTTCCTGATAACCCAATTTCAAAAGAAGGAGGTATAGCTATATTAAATGGATCTTTATCTCCAAAAGGCTCTGTAGTCAAAGTAGCGGGAATTGAAATAGACACCTTTAAAGGACCAGCAAATGTGTTTGAAAGCGAACAAGATGCACTAGAAGCGTTATTTGATAATCAGATTCAAAAAGGTCAAGTAGTTGTAATTCGTAATGAAGGACCCAAAGGAGGTCCAGGTATGAGAGAAATGTTACAGATAACTGCTGCAATAAAAGGAGCAGGTTTAGGGAAAGATGTTTTATTAATTACAGATGGTAGATTTTCTGGTGGGACTACAGGCTTATGTATAGGACATGTGGCCCCCGAAAGTGTAGATGGTGGACCAATTTCACTTTGTCACGATGGAGATGAAATAGAGTTGAATCTTTCGAAGAGAGAATTAAATCTTAATATAGACGAAGAAGAAAAAAAATTAAGGAAAAAGAATTATAAACTCCCAAAACCAAGGTATGCATCCGGCGTTCTTAGTAAATATTCAAAGCTAGTGCAGGGAGCTGATAAAGGGGCCGTGACAGGATAATTGAATGCTTTTCATATCTGATGTTCACCATGGACTTGCCTCTATAAAAAATCTTCCGACAACCAAAGAACCAGTCGTTATTCTTGGTGATTTAATTAACTGGATTGATTACAGAACAGGTCAAGGTATTGCAGAAGATGTTTTTGGTAGAGAAATTGTTATTAAATTAATTCAATTAAGAAAAGATCATAATTTTAAAGAAAGACGAGAGCTTTGGTCCTCAATGTACAAGAAAGATCCAGATTCTATTCAAGAAAAATTAGAATTAGCTATCTATAAGCAGTACAAAGAAGTATTTCACGCCCTTAGTAACTTTGAAGTTTGGTTAATTCCTGGCAATGTTGACTCTGTGAAGATAATTAAAGAGACTATGACAAAGAATGTTAATTATGTTGATGGGGAGGTTCTAGATTACAAAAACCTAAAAATAGGTTTTGCAGGAGGAGGTGTTCCAACACCGATTAATGCTCGTGGAGAGATATCAGAAGAAGACTTTTCATTGAAGTTAAATAATTTAGGCAAGGTTGACCTAATTTGTACACATGCACCACCACTTATTAATGAGCTTGTAACAGATGTTATAACAAACAAGGAAGAGCAGGGGTGGGATAGTTTGAAACATTTTATTCTAAAGACGAAACCAAGGTTCTCTATTTTTGGCGATGTTCACCAACCTCAAGCTTCAAGATGGAGATTAGGCACTACGCAGTGTGTCAATGTTGGTTATTTTAGGGCGAATAGTAATTATTTAGAATTATCATCTTTATTACAGTGAATATTTTATCTTTTGATGTTGGTGGGACTTCTATAAAGTACGGAATAGTAAATGAACAATCTGAAGTTTTATCAAAAGGAACTGTCCCAACCCCACAAAATGAAATTACTTTTTTAGAAACAATTAATGAAATTGTGGCTGATAACAAAAATAATTACGAAAAAATTTCAATCGCTATGCCAGGTTTTGTCAATAAACGACAATCAACCTATCTTTATGGCGCAAATTTGAAATATGCAATAGATTTTAGAAAATTGAATAATTTTGAATCTTCAAAGTTCTCTATTGATAATGATGGGAATGTGGCGGCTTATAGTGAATACCTATTACATTATTCAAATCAATTCTCTAATTTAATTATGCTAACTTTCGGTACCGGTGTAGGTGGGGGCATAATCTCGAATGGAAAACTACTAAGAGGTCTAGGAAGCGCTGGTGAAATAGGTCATATGCTTACATCAAAGGGTAAAAAGGACTATGTTTGCAATTGTGGAAAAACAGGATGTTTTGAAGCAAGTACATCTGCAGCAGCTTGGACTAAAGAATGCGAGTACTTGTGTGAAAAATATCCACAATCAGAATTAGCAAAAAAGTTTTCTGAAGATAATCTTGGATCTATAATTTTTGATAAATCTATTCAATTAAATATTGAAGAATTAACAACAAGAGACGAAATTATCCTTAATATTTCGAATGGTTTAGTAAGTCTTTTTGAGATATTTGACAATGAAGCATTTGTATTAGGAGGATCTATGTCAAGCAAGCCTTTTGATTTGGTACATCTTATAAATGAAGATATTGCAAATAGGTTTAACTTTCCTTCAAGAGTTTTTCCTGATATATTTGTGTCAAACCAAAGGGGAGAAGGTGGGATTATTGGCGCAGCACTGTTAGCCAAAAATGAGTAATAATTCATCTGTTCTTCTGCCAGGCACTTTTTTTGAGCAAGAATATAAGCGTAAGCTGGAATACCTTTCAAGAAATAACGTTAACTGTGTTTATCTTTATGATCACTCTGTTAATCCTTCAGATAATCAAAAGACTGTCTATAAAATAAAAAAATCTTTATCTTTACTCCAGGAGTATGAAAATAAAAATTTTAATTTGGGTCTATGTGTTTTAAACATTAATTCCAGAAAAAAAGATTTACTCTTTTCTAACTTTATTAATCCAATGATGGAGATTGAAAATTTCAAACTTGGATTAGGTACTGGAGATAAAAAGTATGAAAATAGAAATACTAAATATTCATATGATTTGGATCAAATAATTCATGAATTAATAAATTTATATACGTTTTCTTCAAAAGGAAAGAATTTATTTTTAGGAGGCACCTCAAAAAATAAAAAAGAATTAGTTAGGAAATATTCCATTGGAATCAATCAATGGTTAGGAAGCTCTAAAGATTTAATCTCCTTTTATAAAAGCCTTCATCAAAAACAATCTTTAATTGGAAAATTCAGTCAGTGTTTAAAACCTAGTAATACAGAAGTGAACTTACCTAAAAATTTCGAAAAAATATTTATTTTAAAAGATTCAAATTTAGGGAAATTCTATTCTGATGTCGATAAAATCTTTTCATGAGTAATTTTTCAAATAATTTAGTAAATAACTTTCCAGAGTATTTGTTTAATGAAATAAATAATCAAAAGCTTCAAGCAAGGAAAAACGGGAGAGATGTAATTGATCTTGGGTATGGTAATCCAGATATTCCTACGCACACAAAAGTTGTAGACAAGCTTATTGAGTCAGCACAGAATAAAAAAAATCATAAATATTCAGTATCAAAAGGCATTCATGGATTGAGATCCGCAATGAGAGATAAGTATATGAGAGTATATGATGTTGATTTACATGAAGATCAAAATATTGTTAACACTATTGGAAGCAAAGAGGGCCTTACACATTTACTAATGTCTGTACTCGATAAAGGGGACAATATAGTTGTACCTGATCCAAGTTATCCTATACATCACTTCGCTCCATTAATTGCAGGAGGAAATCCTATAAAGATTAAATGTTTAGATCCAGAAGAATTCTTAAATTCTTTAATTGATGTTCTTAAAACCACAGACATAAAAGTTGTATTAATATCTTTTCCACACAACCCTACGACTATTACAGTTACAAAAGATTTTTACGATAAACTAGTTTCATTAGCTCAAAAATATAATTTTCTAATAATTAACGATTTTGCATATTCAGATGTTTATTTCAACGAAGAGAGACCACCATCTCTTTTGCAATCAGATAAAGAGTTAGGAAACTCTGTTGAATTGTATTCTTTAACGAAAGGATATTCTATGGCTGGTTGGAGAGTGGGGTTCGCATTAGGTAATAAAGAAGCAATACAAGGCCTCACTAAGCTCAAATCATATATAGACTACGGAACTTTCCAACCAATTCAAATAGCTTCTACAGTTGCTATAAATGAATTAGATGAATATCCATTAGAGGTTTCTGAGATTTATAGAGAAAGAAAGAACATAGTTTCCAATAGTTTGGA
>DBUV01000080.1:0-12206 GCA_002308095.1 Acidimicrobiia bacterium UBA1281 | reverse complement strand
CAAAAGAAATCGATGGATTTTTCTTTAGCAGTTTTAGAAAAGTCAAATGTCGCATTGTCTCCAGGTTTAGGATTTGGAAGCGAAGGAGAGGGATATATTAGAATTGCACTTGTAGAGAATAAACAAAGAATAAGACAAGCCATGAAAAACATGCAAGTGTGTTTTGATGATATCATATAGAGATGATTGACTTAAGATCCGATACAGTAACTAAGCCTTCCAAAGATATGCTCAACCAAATTTTGGAAGCTGAGTTTGGGGATGATGAATACAAAGAAGATCCAACTGTAAATAGTCTTGAAGAATATTGTGCAAACCTAATGGGTTTTGAAGCTGGTTTATTCGTAACATCAGGATTAATGGGAAACCAAATTTCTCTTCTGGTTCATACAGATCCAGGACAGGAAGTGGTGACGACTCAAGATTCTCATATTAAAAATTACGAACATGGTGCAGCTGCATTTTTATCCAGAATACAATTTAGGGATGTTGATAGTCACAATGGTGTCTACGATTTAGATATCCTTTCAGAGACAATTAAACAATCAAAAATTCACAAACCATCAATAAAGGTATTAGCAACTGAAAATACACATCTGGCAACTGGTGGAAGTATTGTTCCTTTTGAGCATATAAAAAATCTCTCAAACATTTCAAAATCAAATGACATGAAGCTTCATGTTGATGGTGCCAGAATCTGGCATGCAATACTCACAGATCCAGCCTCAGTTAAATATGGAGAGTATTGTGATAGCTTGACTTATTGTTTTTCTAAAGGTTTAGGAGCACCAATTGGATCTATGTTACTTGGAGATCATGATTTTATTGACGAGGCAAGAGAATTTAGAAAAAAACTTGGTGGGGGAATGAGGCAAGTAGGTATTATTGCTTCCGCTGCAAGATATGCAATTGAAAATAGAGATAGACTTATTGAAGATCACCATAAGGCAGAATTCGTATTTAACTCGATAGCTAATGAAGATAGGTTATTTGATGAAGTAACTTACAAAGGTACAAATATGATATTTTTTAAATTTGATACAGAAGTAAAAGCTGAAACTTTCAGACATAATCTTGAAGATAAAAAAATAGTCGCCGGCTTTATTAAAAAAGAGGTCATAAGGCTAGTTTTTCATAAAGATATTGAAAACGAAAAACTAGAAGAAATAGTTACTGCTATTAATTACTCTTCTTCACCGGAGAGCTGATTCCACTCAGTTATTGACTTTTCAGATAAGTTAACTAAAACAAAAACTCCACCAAGTGCTATTGAATTTGAAACTAATATATTTAATAAAATATCTGTCAAGCAATCTGCAGCACAAAAAGCATTTCCTAAGACATACCCGATATAACTTGCAAAAAATGTCGTTAATAGATAAACAATTATTTTAGATTTATTGCTAAATTTCATAGGATATTAAGTTTAGCTTAATATGGTAATTGTAAATCCTTGGATAACGTTATTAAGTTTTGTTTATTTTATTGTTGCAGGTTTTGGAGCCTTTGTTTTTAGTAGATACATAGTGGAGAGATATCTTGATAGTTTTAAATCTAAGTTTTTCAAGTCACTTGAACCAGTCGTTGGGGTATTTAGCTTCTCAAGCTTTTTTGGTGGCGCATTGACATTACTGTATTACTTACTGACTATGTCTCAATAGTTGTGAGTTACAACCTCTCCATTAATAATTTCTTGAATACCGCAGTGATCAGGTTTTTCATAGTTAAAATCTTTTCCCTCAGTTTTATAATAAGTAAACGCTCGTATTGTATCTTGGTGAGATACAAAAAGCGCATTTTCTGAACTTTCATATAAGCTGTCAACTCTCTCATATACTTTATGAAGACTCTCACTAATGTTGGTTACATTAATTGGATTTTCTTGATACTTAGGATAATCTTGAGTTTGAGAAAATTCATTAAAGGATGTGCCTGTCCAACCATTAATTCCAGACCACTCATACAGGTTATAAGATATTTGAATTTCAACATTTAAAAATTCTGCAACATAGCTTGAAGTTTGCCGAGCTCGTAAAATAGGAGATGAGATTATTAAATCAATGTTGAAATTATTTTTAAGATACATTCCAGCTTTTTTAGCTTGAGAAATACCATTCTCACTTAATCTATATCCAGGAATATCGTTATACATAATATTTTTTACATTATGTACTTCTCCATGTCTCAAAAATAATTTACTCATAATTACAGGGTAGTTTCAATATATATTAAAATTCACTCATGGGATTAAACAAAGAAGAAGAAGAAATATTAAAACAGATAGAACTAGAACTTTCTAAAGAAGATCCTGATCTTGCAAAGACTGTTGAGACATCAACTCTATCAAGTTTTTCAAGAACAAGGTCAGTGTTGTCCTTTGCAACATTCGTTATTGGACTTCTAACAATGTTGGGTAGCTACATACTCCAACCTCTTATTGCAATTGCCGGTTTCGCCTTAATGGCTATGTCGGGATATGTCTTTGTTAGAAATACAAAAGCTTTGTTAAGAGCTGAAAACATAAATGAATGGAACTTCAAACAGGTATATTCAGTTATAAGAAATAAAGATACCTCTAGACAAACTAAATAGAATTAATTAAATTTAATATACATCACTATTTAGGAGTAAGGTTTTGAAAAGAGATGCTTTTACATCAAAGCAAGCAAGTTATCTAACCGGCTGCACATCGCATCAACTTAGATACTGGGATAAAGTTAACCTTGTTTCGCCAAGTATTCAATCTTCAAATGGTAAACCTGGAGTACCAAAGCTTTATTCATTTAGAGATATAGTTTCACTTAGAGTTGTAAAAACATTACTAGATAATGGTATGAGTATTCAAAGAGTCAGAAGAGCTTGGAAATATCTTTCAAAAAATGGGAATCTTGTTGGTCAGCTTTCAGAAGTAAAGCTGGTTTCTGATGGTGAAACAATATACTCAGTAGAAGAAGAGCAAGTTTTTGATGCTTTAAAATCAGGTCAACTTGCATTTTTTGAAACTATTGATGATGTTGCAAAAGAAGTCAAAGAAGATGTTTCTAAATTTGAACTTGATAAAGAGAGATTTTTAAATTTGCTAACAAAAGTTGAAGAAGATGTTGTTAACCAAGAGATGCAGGCTTAACCTGATAAAATTTTTTAACTGTGGGTAATATTAATACACATAAGACCCTAATCCTAAACTCTACATTTCAACCACTCTCATTAGCAACCCCAAAAAGGGCACTCTCACTTCTGCTGAATAAAAAAATTAATGTACTAAAAGAATCAAATGTTAAATTACGATCAATTGAAAAATCTGTGATTATTCCAAAAGTTGCAGTTTTGACATATTATGTGAAAGCTCCGTACTCAAGAAGAGTTGCTTTAAATAGAGAAAATATTTTTATCAGAGATTCATTTAATTGTCAATATTGTGGCAAAGAAGCAGAGTCCATAGACCACGTGATACCAAAATCTAAAGGAGGAAGTCATGAGTGGAATAATGTAGTGGCATGTTGTAAAAAATGTAACTTATTGAAAGCAGATAAACTCTTAAGCAAAACAGTATTAAATTTAAAGAAAATACCAAGCATCCCCGAAGGGAATTTTTGGATAAAAACAATTATTGGAAATAATCCAGATCCTGATTGGAAAGAGTACTTAGTAACACAGTAAATTTTTTTTATCATTTTGTGTTGCAAGATGTCATAAAGTGTCATATAATGTCAGAAAGTGGTTCAAGGCACGAAAGGCGGAGAAGTGTTCCTTGGTGAATATAAACATACAATGGACTCGAAGGGAAGAATAGTTATACCTTCAAAGTTCAGGAAAGAGCTTCAACAGGGCTGTGTAGTTACCAAGGGATTAGATAATTGTTTGCAGATCCTAACAAAGAAAAACTGGAATCAAGAATCTGAAAAAATGGCATCTCTGCCTTCAACTGACAAAACCTCAAGACAATTAAGGAGAGCACTATTTTCAGGTGCTGTCGACTCTTCTTTAGATTCTGCGGGCAGAATTCAAATACCAGAAAATCTTAGGATGTATAGCAGCATCAAAGAAAATGATGATGTAACAGTTACTGGTTCCGGTCCTGTTATTGAAATTTGGGCTACTAAGACCTGGAAAAAAATTCAAAGTGACTCAGATGATGCTTTTGCGAATATTAACGAAGTGAAAGGATAGGTTCATAGCCAGCTCTCTAGACAACTAAATTGGAATACCCTTACTCCGCCCAACTTTCCAATTGGTGCCAGTTCTAGAGAGCTGGGTATGAATACAAACAGGGCAGAGTATTTACCACATAGTGGTGTTATGGTTGAAGAACTAACTTCAGTAGTTCAGAGACTCCCAAAAGGAATATTTATAGATGCTACTTATGGATTCGGATCACATTTCAAGATTCTTAAGCAATATAAAGATTTAGATTTAATTGGATTTGATAGAGATAGCCAAGCAATATCAGCAAGCCATAAAGATGATGAAGTTTATAAACGAAATTTTTCACAAATACCTAGTTTTCTTACTGAAGTAAATAAAACACCAATTTCTGGTATTTTTTATGATTTTGGTTTATCTTCTCATCAAATTGACTCCGTAGAAAGAGGTTTTTCATTTCAAAAGAATGCTGATCTTGATATGAGAATGGATCAAGAAAATAATAAATCAGCAAAAAAAATTGTTAATGAGTATGCTTTTGAAGATCTCCTTGAGGTTTTTAATAAATTTAGTGAAGATAAAAATTCCTACTCAGTAGCAAAAAAAATAGTAGATCAGCGTCCAATACAAACTACCTTGGAATTAGTAGATGTAATTAAATCTGCACTACCCAAGCAAAACCCAATTTTCACAACAAAGACCGTCCGCAGGATATTTCAAGGAATAAGAATTGAAGTCAATGAGGAATTATCAGAAATAAAATTAGCTCTAGAAGGTATAAAAAATCATATACAGCCTCATGGTGTCATATTGTGCATTTCCTATCACTCACTTGAAGATAAAATTGTTAAATCTTTTATGCAGGAGTTAACCACTTCTTGTATTTGCGATCCCAAGGCACCAATTTGTAGCTGTAATACAGAACAAGAATTTATATTTCTTCCCAAAAAAAAATATACACCTACAGGAGAGGAGATTGAATCTAATCCAAGGGCCAAGTCTGCAATTATGAGAGGTGTAACAAAATTATGAGTAGAAAATTTATTTTTCGAATAATGTTCATATCAATATTCTTTTCAGTAGTACTTAATCTTCACTTAAATTTAGAAATAAACTCACTTGCATCAGAATTGGAAAGCCTTAACTACGAAATAATAAATCTTGAGAGAGAAAAACAAAGCGTAGAAATTTTATATTTAGAAAAATACTCTATTCAAAATATAGATCTTTTATCTAAAAATAATTCATACACAAGATTAGATATTCAGCAAACCAATAAAGACCTCCAGGCTCCTTATAAGTCGCAATCGAATAATGGGGATGAAGTAACAGTTTTAGGTTTTGGTAAATAATATGAAGTTCAAGAAAATTAAAGAAATTGTACTTTTTGGAGTAATTAACCTTCTTTTTATATCCAGTGCTTTATTGTTTATTTCTACGGTTTATGATGTTCAAATCTCTAATTCAGAATATTTCCAAAATCAAGCTCTTTCATATAGAGAAAAAGTAGAAATTCTTGAGGCAGCAAGGGGATCAATTTATGATCGAAATTTAAATGTTGTTGCAAGCAGTATCCAATCATATGATATTGGGATTAGACCAAATGAGGTCTCAAATAAAGAAGAGCTCAGTGAGTTGTTGTCAGTTTTTCTTCAATTAGAAAGTATAAAAATATTACAGGAGCTGGAAACTAGAAAAGGTTTTTTTTACTTAGCAAGAGATGTTGATTTTGAAATTGGTACCGAAATTAAAAGTTGGAATCACAGTGGAGTTTATCTCGAAACATCTTCAAAAAGGATTATTCATTCTGATCCATTAAAAAAAATTGTGGGAACTGTTGATCCAGACAGCAAGGGAATAGAGGGATTAGAATATTATTATAATTCCCGTTTAACGGGTACAGATGGTGAGCTTAGATATGAAGCAGCACCAAATGGCTCAATAATTCCTCAAGGAGAAATAAGTACCATTCAGCCAATCCATGGAGAGGATATAATACTATCACTAGATGGAGATTTGCAGTATTTGTCCGAGGATTTATGCGCACAAGCATTAATAGAGACGAAAGCTTTCAATTGCTCCGTTGTATTTGCAAATGCTCTTAATGGAGAGATTATTATCTCTGCTGAGAAAAAAGCAGATAATGCAGAGAGTTTTAATATTAATCTGATAAGTGGAAGAGCAAATTATGAGCCTGGTTCAGCACTGAAGATATTTACCATCGGTTCAGCAATTGAAAATCAACTAATTACTTCAAATTCAACATTTCAAGTTCCTGATAAAATAGAAATTATTAGCAACTCATGCTTAGAAGGATATGAAGGTAAAGACAAAGGCTGCTTTAGAGATTTTCTTAAACATGAAACTTATAATTTGACAGTTAAAGAAATAATCGAAAGATCATCTAACGTTGGAACAATCTTAGCTACTCAGTCTGCAGATATAAATGATATTGAATTATTCTTAAAAAAATTTGGTTTCTCAACAAAAACAGGAGTTCAGTTAAGTGGAGAAACGAAGGGAAGCTTTACAGAATACAATATTTGTAAAACATGCTTAAGCTCCCTATCTATAGGATATTCAATAAATGTATCACAATATCAAATGGTAAGAGCTTACAGTATCATCGCAAATGGTGGAAAACATGTTGAATTAACCCTTACTAGAGGTTTAAACAACAATATCTTAACTAAAGATGTAATCTCAGAAGAGTTATCTCAAGAACTAAAAAACCTTTTAGTAAATGTAGTCGAAGGTGAAAATGGTACTGGAAAGTCTCTTAGGATGGAAAACTATACTATTGGCGGAAAAACCGGAACAAGTAGAACTCATATCGAAGGTGTTGGATATTCAAACTCTAGATTTAACACATCTTTTACTGGATTTATTGAAACTGATGAGGGACCAGTAGTTGGTTCTGTTTTATTATGGGGAGCCTCAATATCACCAAGATCAGAGTATGTGACTGGTGGTTCGACTGCTGCTCCGATTTTTAAAACCATTGTAAGTTATTTAGTGCCGGGAGAATGATGGAAGCAAATATCGAGATTAATGATTTTGATAATTTAGATATTAATTTTGATCATGTTGTAAATAGTTCAAAAGATGCTTACAAAGGTTGCATCCTGATGGTTAACACAGAAGACAGTGAACAATTAAATCATTTCGTAGAGGCGGGACTTAGCAAAGAAGCAGAAATGATTATTACTTCTAAGTATTGTGATATTGAATCAGAAAAAGTTATTAAATTTGAGAATTTTGATGCTGTATTCAATCATGCATTAACTAAAATGTTACCAAAACAGCATTCTTTAAATTTTTTTGGAATTACAGGTACAAATGGTAAAACAACTACCGGACATTATTTATCTCAATTACTTGGAGAAGAAACACTTTTCATTGGCACTACAGGATATGAATTATTTAAAGATGTTACAAACGAGGTACATTTAACTACACCAAAGCTGTTTAACATATTTAAATTACTTAGAGGTGATGAATATAAGGATATTAAAAATATTATCCTTGAGGTCTCATCACATGCATTAGATCAAAACAGATTAAAAGGTATTAAATTTTTAATTTCTGGATTTACAAACTTATCTCAAGACCACCTTGATTACCATAAAACTATTGATGAATACTTTTTAGCAAAACAGAAATTATTTGATAAAGAATTATCAAGTCAGTATGTTTATGTGGATGAAAAATGGGGTAAAGATTTAAATGCAGTTATTGACAATAAATCATATAGTGTCGGTATATCTGAAGATAATGATTTAGTTTTAACCTCTGTTGAAAAAAATCTAAATTCTACAATTGTTAATTTCATGGTTGAAAACAATGAATTTTCTGTTGAACTTCCAATCACAGGTCCAAAGTTAGAGCTAAATTACTTATTAGCTGTTGGTATGGCTTATTTTTCTAATCAAGCTTCTATGGAGAAGATAGTTATGAATTCAAGGTTATTAAATAATCCTGAAGGCAGATTTGAAAATATCTCATTCAATGAAAATGACATATATATTGATTATGCGCATACTCCTGAGGCAATATCAGAAGCAATAGATATTGTAAAAGATAAATATTCAATGGTAATTGTAGTACTCGGGGCTGGAGGAAATAGAGATTCAGGTAAGAGAAAGTTAATGGGAAAAGCTTCAAATAATGCAGATAAAGTAATTATCACAAATGATAATCCTAGAAAAGAAAATCCAATGCAAATTGCAAAAGATATCTTAGATGGAGTAGACCTAAACAAAGATGTAGAGATTATCCTTGATAGACAGCTTGCTATCAGGAAAGGCATTGAACTACTTCAAGGTGATTCTGCTCTACTAGTATTAGGAAAGGGTCACGAAAAGACACAAGAGCTTGAAAAAGGCTTAGTTGATTTTCAAGACTCATTAGTAATACAAGAGATAATAAAAGAGTTGAAATGATTGCGACAATAGTATCCGGAGGGTTAAGTTTTTTATTTGTTCTTTTATTTACAGCTGTAGGAACAAATCTCTTCAAGTCAAGAAATATTGGTCAATCAATTCAAGAAGAACTTACTCACCATGATCATAAAAGTGGCACACCAACAATGGGAGGTCTATTTATTGTTGCTGGGACATACTTTGGTTTTTTAGTTGCTCATATTAATTTTTGGACAATCGGGCAAGGGTTTAAAGTCGAAATAGACTACATAAACTCTGAAGTTTTTAATCTCTTACTGTTTGGCACCTTGATGTCTCTTGTAGGTTTTTTAGATGATTATCTTAAAGTAAAAAAAGGTAGGAACCTAGGGCTTAGTGCAAAAAATAAATTAACTCTCCAATTAATAGTTGCCTCTTTTGTAAGTTATTATTTTTACTCTTCCGATTATTCAACAACACTTTACTTGTTTAGTGGGTTTGGACTCAATATAGGTATATTGAAGTGGCTTATTGTTGTTATTTTTATTGTTGGTTTCAGTAATGCGGTAAACCTTACAGATGGTCTTGATGGGTTGGTAGCTGGTAGTTCTACAGTTTCATTTGGTGGAATTTTAGTAATCACTTTCTGGATATTCAGACACCCAGAATACTACTTTGACTTTATGGATAATTCTTTTTTATCACTTGATTTATCTATATTAGTTTCCTCTCTTGCAGGATCATGTCTCGGATTTCTATGGTGGAATACCACTCCTGCAAAGATCATTATGGGTGATGTAGGTTCTCTATTTTTAGGTGCTATGTTTCCAATTATCTTATTCTCTATTGGAGCAGATATGTTGATATTTTTTATCTGCATGTTGTATGTTATCGAAGCCCTGTCTGTAATCCTTCAGGTAGGATCATTTAAACTAAGGGGAACGCGGATTTTTAAAATGGCGCCTTTGCATCATCACTTTGAAATGAATAATTGGGCTGAAACAACGATAATTGTAAGGTTTTGGATAGTTAATGGAATATTTGTAGTAATTGCTCTAGGTCTTTTTTATGGGGACTGGGTATTGTTTGGTAATTAATTGAAAAGCTTAATTTTTGGATACGGTCTAACTGGACAATCAGTCGAGAGGTATCTAATAAGAAATAATATAGATTATCTGATTTACGACGACTCTCGTGAAATAGTTAAAAATATTGATGAGCCAAAGTTATTTAAAAGCCAGGACATTAATAGTATTGATCAAGTAATAATATCACCTGGAGTTAGACCAGATAATGATTTAGTTCTAGATTTTGAAGCAAGAAAAATTCCCATTAGGACAGACATTGATATCTTTGCTTCTAGATACGAGGGAGACATCATCGGTGTAACTGGTACAAATGGAAAAACTACATTTGTTAGTGTTCTATCAAATTTTTTAAACTCGAATGGAATGCAAACAATTACAGCTGGCAACGTGGGAACTTCACCATTAGACCTTCCAGTAGAAAAATACGATTACGTAATACTAGAGTTATCAAGTTACCAGTTACACTACACCTCATCATTAAAGCTAGATTTAGCTGTAATAATTAATATCTATCCTGATCATGTAGATTGGCATAATGATTTTCTACATTACGCAACAGCCAAGTTGAAAATTTTATCTTTTCTAGACAATGAAAAAAGTCAAAGAAAAGTTATTGGTTCTAGTCAGGACGTAATTGAAACTAACCTACCAAGCTCTAATGAGACAATAAAATTCAATAAAATAAAAATGCATCCAGAGTTGATACTTACTTTAGGAGAAACTGTAAAGATTATTGGAAATCAGAGTCTTTACACTACATATCTAAAGTATATGGAAAATACAGAAATTAAATATCCTCATAGAATGGAAAATTTTTTACATCTTAAGAAAAGAAACATTACATTTATAAATGACTCCAAGGCTACAAATTATCACGCAGTTAACCAAGCAGCAAAGTTAATTTCACAAGACGAAGATGAGGGGATATTGATTTTGCACGGAATAACTAAAGAAACCAAGGATAGTGAATTAATTATAGAACCGAGTTTTAAAAAAATAATTATTCCAAAGTCGATGAATGTCAAGCTTGGTTCTAACGATGCCGAAATTATTTACATAGACACTATCCATGATTTAAAAGAAAAAATAAGATCTCTTGTTAATGTGAATCAAGTTTTTTTATTTTCATGTGGCGGGTCTAGTTTTAGTGATTTTAATAATTATGAGGAAAGAGGAGACTTTTTTAAAGAATTAGTAATAAGTCTGGAAATTAATGATGGTTAATATCAGCAATACCTTTTTTAAGAAGTTGAATTTATATGCTGTTACTTTTTTAGTGACATTCGGTCTTTTACTACAAATATCTGCCTCTTCTGTTCAGGGCCTTAATCAATTTGGAGATAATTTTTATTTTATTAAAAGACATCTAGCATCTTTAGTTATAGGTATAGTTATCTTTAATTTAGGCAAGAGTCTCTCCTATAAATTTATATTAAAGTTTTCAAATGTTTTGATTGTAGGAATTACAATTTCACTATTTCTTGTTTTAGCATACGGTGTTGTTCGCGGGGGGAGTAGAAGGTGGATTGATTTAGGACCTGTTCTATTTCAGCCAAGCGAGTATGCAAAACCAATAATAATTCTATGGGTAGCCTATAAATTATCTGAGTTAAAAGACGATACTCCTCAAAGGCACTACCTGCAAAGAGCAATACTATTACCTTTAGCATGTTGCTTTTTAATATACCTAGAACCTGACTACGGAACAACTCTGACGATTCTCGGCATATTTTTTATACAGATAGTTTTTTCAGATATAAAAATTAGGTATCCAGCTATTTTTCTCTCACTGTCGGTATTCCCTCTTTATTTATTCGCAAATGCTTCAGATTATAGACGAGAAAGAATTGAAACTTTTTTAACAGGTAAATGCCAAGAAGGGATTGACTTACTCGGTGACTGTTTTCAATTAAATCAAAGCTGGATAGCTCTAAGTTCAGGGGGTCTTACTGGCCTGGGGCCAGGTACATCTAGGGCTAGATGGGGAATGCTGCCAAATGCCTACACAGATTTCATCGTATCTATCACAGGAGAAGAGTATGGATTTATAGGAGTAGTTGTTTTAACAGCTGTATTTTTTATATTAATTATTTCATTCTATGGTATGGCTATTACGACAAAAGACAGTTTTAAGAAACTCATATTAGCTGGTATGGCCACTTGGGTAGGAATCCAGACTATTCTTAATCTTGGAGGAGCTGTAGGGCTACTTCCTATAACGGGTATCGTGTTACCTTTTATCTCATATGGAGGAACTGCAATGGTTTCAATATTTATAGGACTTTCATTTGCTCATAATGAAACTTCAAACAATGAATAAAAGCTACTGTTTTTTTTGTGTAGGAACGGGAGGACACGTTTTACCCGCAAAAAACCTAATTATTGAATTATTAAATTCAGGAGTAAGCACAAAGTCTATCTTGGTTGTTACCGATTCAAGGGGAGTAGATTATTTTGAAGATTTAAATCTAGAAATAATCAAAAAAGATTTCTTTATTTCTAAGAATGGCGTTCTGGGTTATTTGAAAAATTTAAGTAGTTTTATTCGAATAGGTGTTGAGCTACTAAGAGAGTT
>DBUV01000073.1:2676-4082 GCA_002308095.1 Acidimicrobiia bacterium UBA1281 | reverse complement strand
CAGGTATTACAGCTGGTCTGGTGACAGCTTTATTATTTGGATTGCTCTCTTTTACACTTGGTGCAGACGAGGTGTTAGCAGGTCTTGCCATAAACATATTTTCTCTGGCTGGAACAACTTATTTAATGCGAACGATTTGGGGACAGGCAGGATTTTTCTCTGATCCTAGAATAGTTGGTTTTGAGCCAATTCATTTTACATTTTTAGAAGGTTCATTCCTAGAACCTTTCTTATCAGATTTTACATATTCAGTTTATCTTATGTTTTTCCTTGCAATCGGATTACACATTGTCTACTACAGGACACGACTAGGGACAGCAATAAGAGCTACCGGTGAAAATCCTGAAGCCGCTGAAGATGCTGGTATTAATACTATGAGAATAAAATGGCTTGTAACAATATTTTCTGGTGCGTTGGCAGGAATTTCAGGATTGTTCCTTTCTCTTGAAAATCTTACAATGTTCACTGAAGGAATGTCAGCTGGTAAGGGTTATATAGGTCTTGTTGCTTCATCTTTTGGAAACAATACGCCTCTTGGAACTTTTGGAGCAAGTGCTTTCTTTGGGCTTGGTGATGCTATTGGAATCCGTTTACAGGGAGTATATGAGCTTGATTCTCGTCTTATTTTAATGATTCCTTATGCGCTGACGGTAGTAGTTTTAATATTGATTGGTATAAGACAGAGACTTAAAGTAAGACCTGTTCCAATACCAGAATCATAATTCATTGGCAGAAAAATACTATAAAGCAAAATACATTGTTGAAGATGTTCAACGTATTCACAATGACTCTGTTTTAGTTATTGAAGATAAAAGTATAAAAAAGATATGTAAAGCTTCTGATTTGACCCCTCTTGAGTTACAAGAAATAGAAGATTTGGGTGAGGTAGTACTAATGCCCGGTTTAACTAACGCACACTCCCATGTAGCACTAAATTCAGTAAAAGGTTTAGGATACGGTGAGGCAAGTGCGCTTTATGATGTTATGTGGGGTGTAGAGCCTTCACTTGATGAAAGTTCGGTATATAAATTATCACTTCTTGGAATGGTAGATGCTATAAGATCTGGAACCACCAGTATTAATGACCATTATTTTTTTGCTGATTCTGTAGCCAAAGCAGTAAAAGATATTGGAATGAGAGGCTTCATTGGTCATACCGTTATGACAGAATATGGTCCATGGACAGGCACAAAAGAAATCAATAAAGCTAAAAAATTTGTAAGCGACTGGAAAAACTCCTCTACAGTACATCCAGTAATTGCTCCTCATGAAACCTCTACTGTAAGCCCAGAAGTTTTAGTTGATCTTCATCAATACGCAAAAGATGCAAATGTACCGATACACATTCATTTAGCTCAAACAAAAAAAGAAATGGAATATATTAAAGAAAAATATGACACGAGTCC
>DBUV01000073.1:0-2297 GCA_002308095.1 Acidimicrobiia bacterium UBA1281 | reverse complement strand
ATAGAAAGTGGTGATTTAGAAATACTTTCTGAAAGTAACTGTTTTCCAGTCTTTTGTCCAACAACTCATGGTTTATCTGGTAAGCCAATGGATACTAACTTTCTTACAGAAAATAAAACGGAGTGGGGAATTGGGACAGACTGTTCTGGCGGTAATGATGATTATGACATGTTAGAGGAGATGAGAGCAGCTATTTTAATTAACAACACACATTCGAGAGGAAGCCTTTTAACACCAAAGAAGATTTTTGATATATCAACTAGGCTAAATGCCTCAAGACTTTCCTTAAATTATATGAAAGGAACACTAGCGGTAGGTGAACTAGCAGATTTTATTTCAATAAAAATAAATAATTCAAGGATGCAACCTATACACGATGTAATAAATAATATTGTAATGTGTGCATCTTCAAAAGAGGTTAAGGATGTATTTATTAACGGTAGAGAGGTTCTAAGAAATGATCAATTAGTTACACTTGATGAAACTAAAATAATATCTGAGGGAACTGCAACCATAACACAAATCTTCAATCAAGCTGGTTTTACCAATCGAGTACAATCAGGTGAATTTATATGAAAGATATCACCGTATTACATGATCACTTAGACGGAGGATTAAGAGCAAATACAATTATTGAACTAGCTAATAACTTAAATATTGAACTACCCACTAAAGGTGAACATCAATTAGAAAAATGGTTCTTTGAGAATATTTCTTCACAAAAAAATCAAGTTTTTAATAAGTTTGAATTAACAATTTCTATTATGCAAGATTCTGAATCTCTACAAAGAATTGCTTTTGAGGCTGTTGAGGATTTACGTAGAGATAATATTTCAACCGGAGAATTAAGATATGCACCATTACAACATCTAAGAAAGGGACTAACTCCGCAAGAAGTCGTCGAGGCTGTTTCTATGGGTCTTTCAAACGGTATGAAAAAGTTTGGTGGTAATTTTAAGTCAATACTTTGTGCAATGAGACAAAATAATGATTCTTTGCAAGTGGCTGACTTAGCAATTAAAAACTATTCAATCGGGGTTGTGGGTTTCGATTTAGCTGGACCAGAGTTCGGACACCCTCCATCAAAACATATTGAGGCATGCCAAAAAATAAATGACAGCAATATAGGGTTAACAATTCATGCGGGTGAAGCAGCAGAATTTTCATACATTGAAGATGCAGTATTGAATTGTAAAGCTAAAAGAATAGGACACGGTTGGCAAATTATTGAAGGCTGTAATGATAATGGCGATACATTTTCACCAAACACAGAAACCTCTGAATACATACATGAAAATCAGATTCCACTAGAAATTTGCATATCTTCAAATGTAAAGTCAGGTGCAAGTAATGTATCTCTTGACAACCATCCGGCAGTTAAACTATTAAGAAGTGGTTTTAATGTTACTCTTAATCCAGACAATAGATTGATGGCATCTACCACTCTTTCACGAGAGTATGAAATTGCAAAGCAATTTATGAGTTTGACTGAGGATGAAGAATCTAAATTGTTAGATAATGCTAAAAATTCCACATTCGCTTAGGAAAGCAGTTATTACTAATTATTCTTGTAATTTTAAAATTGTTGATGCTAGCAAAACACTTCCATTGCGAATGGCCTGTTTGGCTTTTGGAGTAATAGTTGCATGAGCAAATTCTGGTTGATGATTTACTACCTTTCCATCATCTGGAACAATTGCGAGGAAAGCATGTAAGGATGGAAATTTCTTTGATATATTTCCAAAATCTGTCGAGCCATTTTTACTTTGATCAAAATCTCGATTAGTTTTCATATCGATACCTAGATCTTTAGAGTAGTCCGTAAATATTTTGGCTAAATTTTTATCTGTGATCAAATTCTCATAAGTGCCATTTCCCTCAATTATATTTAATTTACAACCAGTAGCTGTTGCAGCACTTTTAAAACAGTTAACTATTTTTCTTTCTAAAACTTTTAGTCCAGATGTTTTCTGAGCTCTCATCATCCAACTAGAACGGGTGTAATCAGGAATTATATTTGCCGATTCACCACCATTTGTGATAATACCGTGTATTTTTTCAGTTGGTAGCAACTGTTGCCTTAGGGCGCTTATTGAGTTATATGCCAATATTTGCGCATCAAGAGCGTTCTTTCCGATATACGGTGACCCTGATGCATGGGCAGCTTTTCCAATAAACTCAACATCAATCTGTTTAACAGCCACCATTAGTGGGTCTACTTCATTCCTGGTTGCAGGATGAATCATAAGAACAGCTTTGTTTCTATCAAAAACACCTTTTTCAAGAAGTTTGATTTT
>DBUV01000029.1:3802-4199 GCA_002308095.1 Acidimicrobiia bacterium UBA1281 | reverse complement strand
TGACAGAAATCTTTATAGGTCATCAGATGAGATTAATTTCTGGAAGGATGAAAAAGATCCCCTCGAACGATTTATAGGTAAATTAACTGAGGAAAAAATTGAAGTGGATACCTTGAAAAAGATTGAAACTGAAGTAAAAGAGTTGATAAAAAATTCAGTTAAAAAAGCTTTAGAGTCACCTGAGAGTCCCAAGACGAATCTAGAGGAGGACTCTTATGCCTGAGATGACTACAGGTCAAGCAATTAAAGAAGCCCTTTCACTTTGCTTAGACTCTAATGATACAACATTTATGGCAGGGGAAGATATTGGGGTATATGGCGGAGGATTCGGGGGCACCGATGGGTTACTCGAAAAAGACGGGGGAGAAAAAAAAAAAAAAAAACCCCCACCCAACAT
>DBUV01000029.1:1210-3662 GCA_002308095.1 Acidimicrobiia bacterium UBA1281 | reverse complement strand
GAGGAGGACTCTTATGCCTGAGATGACTACAGGTCAAGCAATTAAAGAAGCCCTTTCACTTTGCTTAGACTCTAATGATACAACATTTATGGCAGGAGAAGATATTGGTGTATATGGCGGAGCATTCGGAGTCACCGATGGATTACTCGAAAAGTACGGCGAAGAAAGAATAAAAGATACACCTATTTCAGAGGATGTTATTGCTGGCTTAGCTGTAGGTGCTGCCATTACTGGGTCTAAACCAATTGTTGAGATGCAATTTAGCGATTTCATAGTTAATGCAATGGATCCAATAGTAAACCAGGCTGCAAAATTACACTTTATGTATGGAGGTGCTGTAAATGTTCCCATGGTTGTTCGAGGAGCAAGTGGTGCAGGGACTGGTGCTGCAGCACAACACAGCCAGTCATTAGAATCATGGTTTTGTCATGTTCCAGGATTAAAGGTTGTGACACCATCAAATCCTCAAAATGCCTATGACTTGTTATTAGCTTCTTTTGTTGATCCAAATCCCATTATATTTATGGAACATAAATTAATTTACAAGCTTAAGTCGGATGTAAATTTAGGGCCAATGCCTTCTGACTCGTCAGCACTTGGTAAGTCAAAAGTTGTAAAAGAGGGAAGTGATATAACTATTGCTTCATATTCAAATATGGTCAACACTGTTATTAACGCTACTAAAGATGAATCTCTTGGGAAGTATTCAATAGAGGTTATTGATTTACTAACTTTGTCACCTTTAGATTCAGAGAAGATAATTGAATCTGTTGAAAAAACAAAGAAATTACTTGTTTGCCAAGAAGCACCTGCAAGTAGTTCTATAGGATCTACTTTAATTTCTGAAGTTGTTTCCTCTCGTGCTTTTAAAGCGCTGACACAAGCACCCGAAATATTGGCAGGTTTACATAGTCCAATGCCGTCAGCAAAACATTTAGAAACAACTGTAATACCTCAAGAAGAGGATATCGTAAAAAAAATAAAGGAGATGATGAGTAATGAGTAATGAGAATATCATTCTTCCTGCAATGTCTGACCAAATGACAGAAGCGGAACTACTAACTTGGAAAGTAAATGTTGGAGATGAAGTAAAAAAAGGCGATGTCATAGCCGAGATTGCTACAGATAAAGTAGATATGGATTTAGATAGTCCTTTTGATGGAAAAATTGTAAAACTTGTTGCTGAAGAGGGTTCAATGTTAAATGTAGGAGAAACTCTTGCCGAAATAGAGGTTGAGGGAGAAAGTCTACTAGGCTCTCTATTTGATTAACAATCAGTGTTGTAATCTAAAGTAATCGATTCTTCAGATTCTTTTTTACTCAGTAGTCCAGAAAGATAATTACAACTATCGTCAATGATTAAGTTTTTTCTCACCACTAAATCACAAGTGTACTCCGATAGGTCGGGATATTTTTCCGCATAAAAATTAAGACAATCAATTACTATTTTCTCTGCATTCTCTTCCCCTTTTTGATTTATAGAGATATACAGTTTTTTACCTTCAATAAGCACTTCACTCGACGTTTCTTGAAAGACTTCACCTTGTACTTTATTAAACACTCCAGAGGTCCCCGAAACCAATGATCCTGTTGCCCCAATAGATAAAGCAGCTAAAAAAGCAATTAAAATTAAAAAAATCAGAATATTTTTCAAAAAAACCCCTTTTATTTTAGAAATAAGCTTTATTTGCTGATATTTGCCTAAAAAATAGACTTTTAGGTAAAAATATAGTTACATATTTAATTTTAGATGAACAAAAGTTAAAGTGAAACAGGAAACTCTACTTTTATAATGGGATTGTTGAAAATCAACACAAACGATCGTTAGGGGGATTGTAATATGAAAGAATCCATACAACGCGTTGGCGGTGCTATGTCAGGAATGGTTATTCCTAACATTGGTGCTTTCATTGCTTGGGGTTTGATTACAGCACTTTATATACCAACTGGTTGGTTACCAAATGAAGATTTGGTCCAAATGGTGGGTCCTATGATTCTGACTCTTCTTCCACTTCTGTTAGGTTACACAGGTGGAAAAATGGTACATGGTCATAGAGGTGGTGTGATTGGTGCAGTCGTTACAACAGCAATTATTGTTGCAACATCTTCACCGCAGTTCCTAGGTGCTATGGCCATTGGTCCAGCAGCAGCTTGGGTACTTAAGCAAGTGGATAGTAGATTACAAGACAATATACCAGAAGGTTTTGAGATGTTATATGATAACTTCTCACTTGGTATTTTGGGTTGGGGTCTTGCTGTTCTAGCTTTTAACATTATCAGTCCAATACTTGATGCAATTACAGAAGCATTAGGAAATGGTGCAGCAGCGTTAGTAGACAGTGGTCTAGTTCCGTTAGCTGACATTCCTATTGAAGTTGCAAAAGTATTGTTCTTAAACAATGCTGTAAACCAAGGTGTGTTAACACCTCTTGGAGCAGCTGAGTCAGCAGAA
>DBUV01000029.1:578-808 GCA_002308095.1 Acidimicrobiia bacterium UBA1281 | reverse complement strand
ACAGGAATGTGGAAAGAATCCGCACCTGGCTCAATAATTATCCATTTCTTTGGAGGAATTCACGAAATCTATTTCCCATATGTCCTTGGTCATCCAATTATGATCATCGCAATGTGGGCTGGTGGAATTTCAGCTGACCTTTGGTTCGTAGCAACCGGAGCAGGCCTTGTAGGACCTCCATCACCAGGAAGTATTTTTGCATACATTGCTATGCTTCCAAAAGGTGGGGC
>DBUV01000029.1:0-264 GCA_002308095.1 Acidimicrobiia bacterium UBA1281 | reverse complement strand
TTTGCAGTTCTAGGTGGAGTAGCAATCGCAACAGCAGCATCTGCTGTAGTCGGTGTTATTTTACTAAGAGCTCGCCCAATCAAAGAAACAGACGCAGGCGTAGAAGCTACTATCGAAAGCAATATACCTACTGTCTAACATAAACTAATAAGTTATAATTGACTTGGGAGGTAAAACTCCCGAGTCAATTTTTTTTGGAGGAAAAATGAGTTCAATACAAGCATCAGAAGTTAAAAAAATATGCCTGGCATGTGAGGCCGGAGC
>DBUV01000027.1:19759-20297 GCA_002308095.1 Acidimicrobiia bacterium UBA1281 | reverse complement strand
GATCAAAACTTAATTCCTGGTGTTGAAACTTCCTACAAATTACTTCTCTCAAATAAATTTTATATTTACCACACAACTAACAACAGCTCGCAGTCAATTGAGGCTATTGGTCTTAAATTAGAAAAACTCCTTCAAACAGAAATAGACTTATCATCAATTATCACGCCCCTCGTAGTTCTCCAACAATATCTTCAAAATAAAACTTACTCTGTGTATGTATATGGTTCAGATGAAATTAAGCAATTCATCAGCAGATTTTCAAATGTTGTAAACAGCCTTGAAGAATGTGATTTAGTAATTTTAGGGAGATTAGATGACCCTAACCAAGATAAGCTTGAAAAAATTGCGGCTGCTATTAAATCCGGTATTTCTGGTGCAACGTTAAATAAAGATTTAACATATCCAGTTAGCCCTACCGAATTTAGACCTGGGAATGGACAAATAGCTAAATATATTGAATCAGCTGCAAATAAAACTCTTGATTCATTCGGGAAAGAAGGAAATCTTTTCGCAGAGTATTTTCAAAAAAAAGGTATCA
>DBUV01000027.1:17097-19398 GCA_002308095.1 Acidimicrobiia bacterium UBA1281 | reverse complement strand
TCAATATTAGTTAAATCTAGTATTAAAAACTTTATGCCAAGCAGTCTTGCAGATCAAATTTTTGATGACTTTAATAAGTTTGTTTCATCTGTTATTAAGTAGCTTCATACTAAAATAACCTATTACGAAACCACCGATATGTGCCTCCCATGAAATATTATTATTTTGAAACACAATAAATATTTGAGAGACAAACCAGAAGATCATAAAATATTTAGCCTTAACTGTTGTAGGAAAAATTATTCCAAAAGGAACTAATACTAAAAGCTTTGCATTTGGAAATCTGTAAAGGTACGCACCCATTAAAGCTGACACAATTCCAGATGCACCCACAATTGGGTTTAAATTTGATATATTGAGTAAAATATGTACACCTATACTTCCAAATGAAGTAATCAGTAAAAATAGTAAAAATTTGAAAACACCAAGCTTGTCTTCTATGTTATTTCCAAAGATCCAAAAACTCCATAAGTTACCAATGATGTGAAGTAGATTTGCATGAAGAAAATTAGCAATAACTAAACTATAAATTATGTTTTTATTCTCAAATATTACGTTGTCAACTGTTGCCATACAACTATTCGAATAAAACTGATTAGCACTTAGGGGATAGCCATTTTTGATTTCACAGGGTATTGCAGAATACTCATAGAAAAAATTAAATAGTTCCAAGCTATCTTTTGGTTGAATAAGCAAATATACACCTATGGTTAAAAATATAAATACTCTAGTTATATAGGGAGTATTTGTTGCAGGATTTATATCTGATATAGGTATCATTTTGTACTCACTCTAAGTTGCGTATAATATATCCTAGTGAAGAATATATTAATTATTTCATCAAAGAAATATACAAAATTAAAAACTTATACAGAGTTACTTGAACTCCTTAAGGTTATGGAGATTAACTATAATACTGTTTACATTGAAGATAGTGATGCGGACTACGGTAAACATTTAACACCTGAGACACTCATTGTTAGTTTTGGAGGAGATGGGACCGCACTTAAAGCTATGAAAACTTCTTGGAGCAACGATTTACTATTCATGCCTTTAGGAACAGGAAGAGTGGGATATCTTGTAAACCAATCAGGTGATATTCATGATGTACTTAAATCTTGGATTAACGAGGATAATGAAATTGTAAAAAGGTCTGCAGTTATTCAAAATTCTGAAAAAGATTTACCAGCTTTTAATGAAGTTGTGATAATTAAAAACTCCCCAACTAGAATTTTAGATGTTGTATTTAAGACTCACGATCAAACGGTTAAGTTAAGAGCTGACGGCATCATCATATCTACTTCCTTAGGGTCCACAGCATATAATTATTCTGCTGGTGGACCAATTGTTCAAAATAGTTTAGAGTCCATTATCATTACACCAATATCTCCATTTTCTAAATTTCCTAGGTCTATAGTTCTAGACAGTGATTCAAAAATAGAAATTACAGTTAAAAAAAATCAGAATTATGCAATCCAATTTGACGGTGTTGTAGAATCTGAAGTCTTATCTGATAGTGATAATACGTTTGAATATACATTATCAGAGAAAGCATTAAATATTATTGGAACTGAAAATTCTCCAAGACTAGATTTGTTCCTTAATCAAATACTTAGATAATCCTTTTAATAGCAATTTATCATGCTAAAATTTCTGGGTGACCAAATACATATTTGTAACTGGTGGTGTAGTCTCTGGTCTTGGTAAAGGGATTACCTCTGCATCTCTTGGAAACCTTCTAAAGTCTCGAGGCCTTTCAATTGTTAATCAAAAATTAGATCCCTACATAAATGTAGATCCAGACACCATGAATCCTTTTCAACATGGAGAAGTTTTTGTAACTGAAGACGGGGCCACTACAGATTTAGATCTTGGACACTACGAACGCTTTACTGGTGTTAACCTACGAAAGGATGCAAATGTAACAACAGGAAGCATTTATAGAAAAGTAATCGAAAGAGAGAGAAAAGGAGATTACCTCGGTGCTACTGTTCAGGTTATTCCGCACATTACAGATGAAATTAAAAGAAGGATTAAAGGCATTTCTAATGATGTAGACGTTCAAATTACTGAAATAGGTGGAACTGTTGGCGATATTGAAATCCTCCCTTTTCTTGAAGCTGCTAGACAAATTAGAAAAGAACTAGGATCTGAAAATGTTATGTTTATACACGTGACCTTAGTTCCTTTTATAGGTCCAAGTACAGAATTGAAAACAAAACCTACTCAACATTCAGTTTCAATGTTACGAGGTTACGGTATAAGTCCAGATTTGATTGTTTTACGTTCTGATAGAGGACT
>DBUV01000027.1:9763-16713 GCA_002308095.1 Acidimicrobiia bacterium UBA1281 | reverse complement strand
CTTGATGATATTTATGATGTTCCTTTAAAAATGCATTCTGAAGGCTTAGATGCAGCAGTTGATAAAAGATTAAATCTTGACACTATTGAACCTGAATTACAAGATTGGAAAAATATGTTAGACCTAAAGAAAGAGGCTACTAAAGATGTTGAGATAGCAATTTTAGGAAAATACTTTGGTTTACCAGATAGTTACATGTCAGTAGTTGAGTCTCTTAAACATGCTTGTTTGCAAAATAAAGTTAATTTAAACCTTCATTGGATTGATGCTGATAATTACGATAATGAAGATCTTTCAAATCTAGACGGGGTAGTAGTTCCTGGTGGTTTTGGCGTAAGAGGCATTGAAGGAAAAATTTCAGCAATACAGTATTTGAGAGAAAATAAGGTTCCTTTTCTTGGTATATGCTTAGGGCTACAGTGTGCAGTTATAGAATATGCACGGAATGTATGTGGAATAAGTGATGCCAATTCTTCAGAGTTTTCACAAAATACTAAGGATTTTGTCATAGACCTTCTTCCTAACCAAGATTTAGATAAAGATGACGTTGGAGCATCAATGCGCCTTGGAACCTATCCTTGTAAAATCGAAAAAAATACACTTACTTCTGAAATTTATAAAGACGAGGTAATTTACGAACGACATAGGCACAGATATGAAGTTAATAATAAATACAGGGATACATTAGAGGAGAATGGACTAATTTTTAGTGGTTTGTCGCCTGATAATAACTTGGTAGAAATGATTGAGTTAAAAGATCACCCATTTTTTGTCGCTTCCCAGTTTCATCCGGAATTTAAATCACGACCATGGGAACCTTCACCTATTTTTAACAGTTTTATTAAAAGTGCTTCAATTAAAACCCAGAATAAAAATGAAGCAACTCTAAAAACGAAAGTCAAAGATTAATAATTCCTTAGATAGCTTACTTGATGAATACGGTAGTTACTTGCTTTATTCTAAGGGTCTTTCTGATAATTCAGTAAAAGCCTATATCTCAGATTTATATAATTTGTTTATTGAAAATAAAGTAACTGATGTTAACTCAGCCAACCTTAATAATTTAATTGATCTTATCTCTAAAAAAACATACAGCCCAAATACCAAAAAAAGAAAACTCTCAGTAATTAAGCAGTTTGTAAAATGGTTTAACACAAATCATCAACAAAAATTAATTATTCTTGAAGACATAAAAATTAAATCTGGTCAAAAACTTCCAGAGACTTTATCAATTTTGGAAATTGATAAAATGATTAATTATTTCAAACTAGATTCTTTTTTAAGTTCTAGGAATAGGACCATTATTGATTTTATGTATTCTACAGGCTGTCGTGTCAGTGAACTGTGCAATGTGAAAATATCAGATTTAGATTTTGATGATGATTATGTCCAGCTAACAGGAAAGGGCTCTAAACAAAGAATTGTTCCAATTGGTTCAAAGCTTAAAGAAAATTTAGTACTTTATTTAGATACTAGAAACCTTAAAGATCCGAAAAATTTATCCCCACTCTTATTCTTATCTAAATCTAATAATCGTTTGGATAGAACAGCTATATTTCGATTAATTAAAAGTACTGCCCTCAATACGGGTGTTAAAATAAATGTTCACCCTCATACATTGCGTCACAGTGCAGCTACTCATATGCTTGAAGCTGGATGTGATCTAAGAACACTTCAAGAATATCTAGGACATACATCTGTATCAACAACACAAATATATACTAAGTTAACTAAGGAATTTCTAAATGAAGTTTTTAATGAAAGCCACCCGAGAGCATGAATCAAATTTATTTAAAATCTAAAAGAGCAGTGAGGTTCTTTTTTTACAGACATCTCTCAATTGCTGCTCAATTACAGATATCAAACATATTGAATGATGAAGATTTGATTAAACAGTATTGGCTGCTGAACAAAGCTGATAGACACCATTCATTTGAAGTATTAAATAGATCAAAAAAAATTACTGAAGAACCTGATGTGTTAATACTTTCTCTAATACATGATATTGGAAAAAATACAGGTCATTATTCATGGTTGTTCAGAATAATGTCTGATTTGAATCTTGTAACTTCAAAAAAATCAAAAAACTATTTAGACCATGAGGTAATTGGTTATGAAGTATTAGGTAGTATCGATGGATTAGATGAATTAAAAAATTATTATCAAAAAGAATTACTCCTTCGGCGTCACGATGTACTGGAAGAAACTGATTACTAATGAAAAATACTGAAATTATTGAAAATCTTAAAAACCTTCTTGTTGAATATACGTCAAAATCAGAAGTCCAAATTGAAAATAATCTTACGATGATCTTTCAAAGTTTTGAAAACAAATCACTTAAAGACGATATTGATAATTATTCAGAGTTTGTTCTACTTGGAGCATCCTTATTTGAATTAAAAGCTAAAAGATTGCTACCACAAGATGATGAAGTTGAATGGCTTGATGAAGTAGAACTTATTAAAGATAAAGACTTAGCTTTCGCAAGATTGTTGCAATTTAAAGCTTTTACTGAAGTAGGCATAGCTATGGCAGTAAAAGTTAAGCAAACGGAAAAAGAGATATCAGCATTTAAATATTATCAAACAAACACTCTCGCGGTAAAGCCCGACATTCAATACACACTCAATATTTCTGATTTTCAAGATACTGCTCTTGAGGTATTTAGTAGATATAAGACAATTCAAGGTTTTTCTCACATAGATAAAGAACTACCTGATTTACAAGAAGCTATCGACGATCTACTTCAACTTGTTGACAGAAGGTTAAATACAACCTTCGAAGAACTTGTTTCTTCAGTTAATACTTCCCAAGAAGCAGTGGCATTTTTTCTTGCCCTACTAGAAGCTGTAAGATGGGGTTTTATAAAAGCTGAACAAACAAATACAAATAAAGACATTATTATTGAGAAAAACTATGAATAATAAAAAAGTAATATCAGCAGTCTTACTTGTAAGCGATGGTCCTATCGAACATAGTTATTTTGAAGAACTTTTAAAAATAGAAAATACAGTTCTAATTTCCATATTTGAACAAATAAATACCGATCTTACTAATGCTGACATTGGCTTTTATATTAAATTTGATAAATCTAAATCAGACATAGTGACAAAATCTGAAATCTCTGAACTACTTACAGACGTAAAACCACCTCCAATATTAAGAGGTTTATCCACACCAGCATTAGAAACTTTAGCAATAGTGGCTTACGAGCAACCAGTAACAAAAATGAAAATATCAGAAATTAGGGGAGTAGAGTCTGAGTCATCTATTAAGACTCTTGAGTCAAGGGGTCTAATTGAAAAAAGTGGTGAGTTAGACGTCCCTGGAAACCCTATTCTTTATGGAACAACAGATCTTTTTCTAAACAAATTGGATATAAGTTCTGTAAATAATTTGCCAACAATAGGTGAATATTTCACAAGTTCAGAAGAAGAGTAAATTATTGAGAATAAATCGATTTCTTGCTTTAAATCTTAATATTTCTAGAAGAGACAGCGATACTCTTGTTGAGAAAAAAAATGTGAAAATTAACGGCAAAATAGCACAACATGGTGACACAGTCGACGAAGATGACATTGTCATGTTTAAAAATGAAGTTGTACAGCCAACAAGCGAGCATGAATATTACCTTTTTTATAAACCATATGGGTATGTATCTTCTCATAAAAGACAGGGAGATAGCAAAATCATATATGATCTTATAAACAATAAATCTCTTAAATTTGGCGGGCGACTTGATAAAGATTCAGAAGGTCTTATGTTGTTAAGCACAGATGGTGTTTGGTTAAATAAGTACTCTCACCCAAAAAGTAATATCTCAAAGAAATATATTGTAACAACAGCAATGGAGATTAATTTTGAAACCTTTAGAAAAACAATCAAAGATAATGATGAACAATTAAAAATCCATAAACTTACAGAGTTGAAAAAATTAACTTATGAAGTCGTTTTAAAGACTGGAAGAAACCGTGAAATAAGAAGAATTTTTGATGTGAATAATATTCAAATAAAAAACCTAAAAAGAGTTCAAGTCGATAAATTTAAAATTGGCAAAATGAAAATTGGTGAGTTAAAGAAAATTAATTACCATAGTTAATGATGAATATACTCATAACAATTGACGGACCATCCGGGGTTGGCAAAACTACTCTAGGAACGTTACTTGCAAAGGAATTTAAATCAAATTTTTTTTCAAGTGGAAAACTTTATCGAACAATAGCTGCATATTTGGTACACCATCCCAAATCCTCGGTTAATGATCTCAGCCTTTTAATTGATCATAAACTTAATATTGATCTCAATGGAATATCATATAAAGACTCTGAACTTTATTCAAAAGATATAAATGCTAAAAGTTCTGAAATTGCTAAAGAAAAAGTCGTTAGAAATAAAATTTCAGAATCACTTAAGTTATTAAATGATAAATTAACTAATGGATTAATTATTGAAGGTAGAGATATGGGATCTGTTGTTTTTCCTGAAGCTGATTTAAAAATTTATCTTGATGCCAGCTTAGAAGTGAGAGCAAAAAGAAGACTTCAGCAATCTAATGAATCTGAGACATTAGAAGATTTACAAAAAAGAGACATAAATGATATGACCCGAATTGAGTCTCCATTAATTATTCCAGAAGGCTCGCTTTATATTGATAACAGTAATATTGATATGTCAGAGGTATTAAATCTCGTCAAAGAGAACTTAAAGCTTCAGTAGCAGTCCAGTTCTTATCTTTATTTACACTTTTTTCTGGGTCAATATTATTTTCAGGAAACACTTCAAGTAAGAAGTTGCTTAAAGAAGTTATATCAGATCTTAATTGCTTTGGAAGAGGAAAGTACTCTGTTTCATTTGTATTTTCAAAATATTCTGTTTTTGTCGGATTTAACCTGTCGATAATTTCTTGAACAATATGATCTGGAGCAGAAGCACCAGCTGTAACTGCTACATTTTTACCGGTGAGATTTAGAGCTTCGATTTCTTCAGTCGAATTTATTCTGTAGCTTTCTTTACCTAAATTTTTGACTGTAGCAACAAGAGCTTTTGTATTACTTGATGTATCTGATCCAACAACAATTACTACATCTACAAGAGGTGAAACATTAATAACTGCTTCTTGTCTATTTGTTGTTGCATAGCATAAATCACTTTTTCTTGGCATATCAAGATTTGGATAGATATTTTTAGCTGATTCCATAATTGGTTCCCATTCTGACATAGCCAAAGTAGTTTGTGCTAATAAAGCAACTTCACCACCAGTGATATTTATATTTTTTAAATCTTCTTTTTTCTCAACAAGATGCATAGAATTCGGAGCAACACCTAAAGCACCAGTCGCTTCATCATGGTTTTTATGTCCTACATATATAATTTGTTTTCCACTCTCAGTAAATTTTTTAGCTTCGTGATGAACTTTTGTAACTAACGGGCATACAGCATTCACTTGAATTGCAGAAATATCATTAAAACTTTTTTCAATCTTAGGTGCTGTTCCGTGTGCTGAAAGCATTAATACAGATCCAGAAGGTAGATCTTCTGGAGATTCAATAAACTTTACATTTTTATTTTTAAACTTTTGAACAATCCAATCATTATGAACAATTTCATGATAACAGTAGATAGTTTCATCATATATTTTTAACATCCACGTTAGAGCCTTAATGGCCATCTCAACACCAGCACAAAAACCTCTTGGAGTAACTATATAAAGATTGTTTACCATAGAAATAGGATAGCTATATTTAAATTATGACTAAAAACAATATTGACGAAGTTTTACTAATTGGATTACCCAATTCAGGAAAATCCTCACTAGTCAATGCTCTTTGTGGTCGGAAAGTATCTATCATTGGTTCCACTCCAAATACAACACGAGATAAAGTAACTGGGACAATAAAAGCTAATGATAAAATTTTTAATATTTCTGATTTACCTGGATATTTGGAAGATCCTGATGAATTAAATATTAAATTTCAAAATAAGTTAAACAAGTATCTTAAGGATGCAAAGATTATTTTATTTGTGATAGACGTTAACACAACGAACTTCTCTGCTTTGGACAAGATACATAATCTTCTTCAAACTAACCTTGAGCAAACTCAGAAGGTAATAACAGTATTTAACAAATGTGAAAACTTTCAGAAATTCGAACTTAATAGCAATCTTTATAAATACATATATCAATCTGAACACTACGTATCTTCAATTCACAAGTTGGGTACAGACGATTTGTTAAACACCCTCACGAAGAAGGTATCAACACATAAAGATTCACATAAAAAGACATATAAATCAATTGCGATAATCGGAAAACCTAACTCTGGCAAATCTACGTTATTTAATAAGATATTAAATGAAGAGAGGGCAATAGTCTCAAACATTTCAGGGACAACAAGAGACAAGTTAGAGGAAACAATAAAGTTTGATTCTGATTCTTATAATATTATTGACACAGCAGGAGTCCCTCGAAAGAAACAAAAAAATCAAATAGATCGGTATGCATCTTCTCTTGCAGTAAACCAGTTAGAAAATGCAGTTATGGCTTTCTTAGTAGTTGATTCGAATCAGGGGATAAATTTTGAAGACATGAGGCTTATTAGTGAGTGTATTGAAAATAAAGTTACACCAATTTTGATAATGAATAAATGGGATTTATTAAAAGAAGATGAAAAATTATTTATCAATAAGAACATTTCCTCTCTTCTAAAAAAATATTCATGGATGAAAGTTTTAAGAGTATCTGCCTTAAATGGAAAAGGTGTCAAAAACTTAAATACAGTCATATACGATCTCCAACAACAACTATCAACAAGGGTGACTACGCATGAACTTAATATTCTATTTCGGGAAATTTGGACAAAAAAGCCTCCACACCCATTTCGAGGAAGAAGAGCAAAGCTAAAATATGTTACTCAATATGATGTCTACCCACCTTCATTTAGCTTTATTTT
>DBUV01000027.1:4861-9392 GCA_002308095.1 Acidimicrobiia bacterium UBA1281 | reverse complement strand
TATAATTTTGACAATATTTGTCTAAATATAAAGTTCAAAAACTAATGGAAAATTTCGGTTTTAAACTTGGAGTTTTCCTATTTGGATTCTATTTAATACTCAGATTATTTCAGTATTTGATAAATCTTGTTATTTAAAAATACAAATGGTATGAATAAAAAATATACTTTTTGATTGTAATAAATGTATAAATATCTACTATTAATACATCCACATTTATATGTGGATTTTGTATACAAAAGGAGAAAAATTGAGTAATTTCAAAGGATCCAGAAGTTGGCGCCTTATCTTACTTTTCTCAGTTTTTGCATTAGTTGTAGTCGCCTGTGGTGGCGACACAGCAGAAGAAGAAGTTGTTGTCGAAGAGACAGAAACAACTGAAGCTCCTGCTACAACTGCTGCACCAGCTGAAGAAGCAGCTCCATCAGGACCTGATGGCGTTTATAAGATGGCGATCTTCTCAGATCCACAAACACAAAATTACTGGAATTATCTTGATACAGAAACAGATGTGTGGACACAATACGTGATGTCCGGACAAGCTGTATCATTATTCTCTATTTCATATCCAAACTATCAATTGGTAACTGGCATGGCTTCAGAGCTTGTTGAGACATCAGTTGATAATGGTGACGGAACATGGACTTATACTGTTCCAATGCACGAAGGATTTGAATGGAGTGATGGTTCAGCTATCACAGCTAACGACATGGTATTTACATATAATACCGCTAAAGACCTTGGTCTTTTAAGTAACTGGGAAACCAACTACCCACAAGGTAGTGGTACAGATCCAGCTGCTGAAGGATATGCACAAGGTATTTTGAGTCTCGTTGCTGTTGATGACTACACTGTACAGATAACCGTAAACTTTGATGCTGGGTTAGCTTCATGGCAGTACCAAATTGCACAAGCACCAATACTTCCAGAAAGTTATTGGGCGCAATATGCTACTGACAGAGAGACCCTTTTAGCAGCCTCAGGAGCTGACGCTCCAGTAGCTAGTGCATTCGTCTACGACAAAGTAGAACAAGGTGCTTTCTACACATGGGCATATGATGCTAATACAATGTGGGATGGTGGAACTACCACAATTTATAAGAGTGGTACCACCTATGTATTGGATAACGGAAAAGCTCCAAAAGTCGATATGGCATTTGGTGATACAACCGGTGATTCATTCTCATACACAGCAGGACCTTATGTAGGAACTGTTGAGTTCACATTATATGGTGATCAAGATGCTGCTTATCTTGCATTCCAAAATGGCGAAGTTGATTTCGTACTTAACCCATTAGGTGTTAAAAGAAATCTTTTTGACCAATTATCCAGAGTCCCAGGTGTCGAAACTGTTTCCAACTTAGGTAACGGTATGCGATACATGGCATTCAACACTAGGGTTTTCCCTGGTAGCGACAAAGCCTTTAGACAAGCTGTTGCATGTATTTCTGATAAAGAATTCGTGTTAAACAACATTCTTCAAGGTGTTGCTGTAAATATGGATGGTCAAATGCCTGAAGCTCTAACAGCTTGGGTTGCACCTGTAACAGGTGTCCTTGCTGATTGTGCTGGCCTTAATGCTGAAGAAAGATTCAACAAATCAGTTGAAATTCTTCAAGCAGGTGGTTGGACAGCTTCAGACTGGGGTTCCCATGCTGGTGGTGCTGAAAGAGCAGTGGCTCCAACAGGAATTAAAGGACCAGGAGGAGTAACACCTCCATCAGACATGTTGCTTTATGCACCAGGTGCTGGTTATGATCCATTGAGATCAACAATGTCCTTATTTATTGCTGATTGGATGCAACAACTTGGACTTGACGTTACAGCGAGACCAACTGGTTTCAACGTTATCGTTGACAAGGTGTTCACACCAGAAACTTGTGAGGATTGGTATTTCTACATGCTTGGTTGGGGTCTAAGTGCATTCCCTAATCACCCTGGAGATTTCTTCAATTCCAAGAATGACACATGTGAAGGTGGTTATAACACACCTGGTTTTAACAACGCAGAATTCGATGCATTAGATGCTGAGTTCCAAGCTGCTAAAACTATTAGTGATGCTATAGCCCTCTCACAACAAATGGAAGCTATTTTATTCGAAGAAATGCCATATTTGGTATTATTCAACGTACCTACATTAGAGGTATATAGAGATACTGTAGAATTTCCATTCACAGATGTATTAGACGGACTTACTGGAACAGGTGGCGGTTACGCTTCACTTGTGAAAGTACAAAGCTAATAATATTTATTAAACATGGGTAGGCTACGGCCTACCTATGTTTTTTAATCATATAAAATAGGGTACGCAAATGGTTGAATATATAATTAGAAGAACATTACAAATGATTGTTGTTTTTTTCATTTTCCTTGTAAGTTCTTATTTATTATTTAATGCTATCCCTGGTAACGCATTCTCTAATTTACTTCTTAATCCAAATCTACCACCCGATGCATATGCAAAAGTTTTAGAAACGTATGGACTTGACAAGCCTCTTTCGGAGAGAGTTCAGCTATACGTAGTAAACTTTTTTAAAGGTGATTTTGGTTATTCATATAAATACTTTCCTAAAACCCCAATAGAGTTAATTGCTGAAAGGCTACCTCGAACTTTAATGCTCTTTTCTGTTGTTAATATTGTTGCATTTTACACTGGCTTTTTTATAGGAAAAATTCTAGCCTGGCGCAGAGGCTCAAAGTCAGAAACTTGGATTACTATTACCTCAGTTTTTTCATATACAGTTTTTTATCCATGGTTTGCATTAATGATGTTGTGGTTCTTTGGTTATAAAATGGGATGGTTCCCAATAGGTAAATTTTTATACCCCGAAAAATGGTATGACGCACCTTTTGATAGTGATGTCATATTTGCTATGATGATAAAGTTTGTTCTAGTAGTATCACTCATACAGTTTGCAGCCTATACGGCCACTAGAGGTATTGAAGCTTTATCGTCAAGAAGAAATATTCGCTTTGCCAGTCTAATTGCTATATTTATTGGCAGTTATTTTTACTGGAATACCGGTGAAGCGCTATCGAGAAAACCTTATGCTGCCGACATAGCCTATCATATGATTTTACCCGTATTGGTTGTAACGATTGTTGCTTTCGCTGGTACGGCACTGCTTACACGAACTACTATGATGGAAGTTTTAAAAGAAGACTACATTCTTACAGCAAGAGCTAAAGGAATAAGTCAAAAGAGAATAAGAGACAGGCATGCAGCCAGAACAGCCTTATTACCAGTTGTAACATCTTTTATTTTTACAATTGTCACAATTATTGATGGATCTGTCCTCACAGAACAGATTTTTTCATGGCCGGGAATGGGGCAGCTCCTTCTTCAAGCAGTTTTAGAAGAGGATATACCTGTTGCCATGGCTGCATTTTCATTTGTTGGAGTGTTTGCACTCATTGCTCACCTAATAGCAGATATTTCATATTCATATTTAGATCCAAGAATTAGAGTAAAGTCACAAGGATAAATTATGCAAATAAATGAAGCAAAGGAAAAAGATTTACAAAAACAACTGAGAAGAGAAGCTCTAAAAAGAAATTGGAAGCTTTTCAACCAAAGTAAATTAGGCATGATTGGTTTGGGGATTGTTTCAGTATTTTTAATTCTTGCTTTACTTCAACCTTTTTTATTTTTAACTGGTATCTGGAATGAAAGTATTTACCATCCAGTAGTTGGTTATGATCAGATCATTGAGGAAAAATTAGTTGTTGAATGTCCAAAAGAGTATCCAACTCCAAAATATGAAACTTCATTTGATTGTCCTGGTGAGGGAGAAGTACAGAAGAAAATGTTATACCTTGCACAAGGTGTTGAAGTTGGCGACATGTATGACGTATATTTACAACCAGCACCACCTTCTCGTAAGCACATTCTTGGCACAGACTCTCTAGGAAGAGATGTGTTCTCTCAGATTATGGAAGGTAGTCAGGTTGCTTTTGTTCTAGGTCTTTTAAGTGCAACTTTAGGCGTTGGTATATCCACAATTCTTGGAACTATTGCTGCCTTTTTTGGGGGAAGAATTGATGCTTATTTAATGAGACAGTCCGATTTGGTGCTGATGCTTCCAACCCTACCTTTATTATTTATCATATCTGCATTTGCTGAATTAAAAATTTGGCATCTGGCTGTAGTACTAGGAGTATTAGGTGGTTTAGGTGGTAGTGTCATAACTATTAAGTCTCAGGCATTACAGGTAAAAGTTAAACCTTTTGTTGATTCAGCACGTATAACAGGTGGATCACAAAGAAAAATAATGTTCTCACATGTACTACCTAATGTCGCACCATTGGCTTTATTATTCATGGTCTTTAGTGTGACCGGAGCAATAGCTTCAGAATCTGTATTATCATTCCTAGGTCTATTAAATATTGATATGAGTTGGGGTCTTATGATTTATCTTTCACAAACTGACGGATTTATATTTTCTGGGCTTGAATACTGGTGGTTAATTTTACCCGCGGGACTTTCTGTTACATTCTTGGCCGGAGGTTTTTATCTAGTCGGACGTGGATT
>DBUV01000027.1:0-4478 GCA_002308095.1 Acidimicrobiia bacterium UBA1281 | reverse complement strand
AATATGCATTACGAAACGCTTGAGGGAAATGTAATGGCTGTTAATAATGTAACATTTTCTGTAAAAGAAGGAGAGTCTTTCGGTTTAGTCGGCGAATCAGGCTGTGGCAAGTCATCCGTAGCTTCAACATTATTACAACTTCAGTCAGACAACGCTGTCATTTCATCAGGAAGCATAAAGTTAGATAATCAGGAACTAGTTGGTATGTCTGAATCCGATTTACGAAAAGTTCGCTGGAATGATATTAGTATCGTATTTCAGGGAGCTATGAATGCCTGGAATCCTGTTATAAAGATTGGTGAACAGATAAGAGAAGCAATAAGAGAACACCACCCAGCAAATACAAAAAAAGAAAATACAGAAAAAATATCTGAATTATTCAAAATAGTTGGATTAGATGATTCCATTATGGATAGATATCCACATGAACTATCAGGTGGTATGAAACAGCGTGCTGTCATTGCACTTGCTTTATCTTGTGATCCAAAAATAGTTATTGCAGACGAACCTACAACTGCTTTAGATGTTGTAATACAAGATCAAATTTTAAAAGAAATTAAAAAAGTTCAAGAACTATTAGGTTTGAGCTTAATCTACATCTCTCATGATATTGCAGTAATTGCTGAGATGACAGATAACATGGCTGTGATGTACGCAGGTTCAATTGTTGAAAAAGGACCAACTTCCTCTATTTTCTCAAATCCTAAACATGCTTATACGAAACTATTACTTGAGTCAACGCCGTCAGTTGTCGGAGAAAAAAAGAAATTACGTGCTTTAGATGGTGAGCCACCAAGCTTAATTAATGGGTTAGATGGATGTGCATTTTCTCCAAGGTGTCCTGACCCATCAGATGACTGTGCTAAAGGTAATCTTAATATGGAGCTTATACAGATAGAAGAAGGACATTGGGCAGATCAGTGTTGTGTAAATTGTGGGTGACAAAATGGATAATGTAATTGAAGTATCTAACTTAATCAAAAATTTTGATGTATCTAAGGGATTCTTTTCAAGAAACAAAACAGTAGTAAAAGCTGTTGATGGTATTAGTTTTAGTATTCCTAAAGGTGAATCACTTGGTTTAGTGGGACAAAGTGGTTGCGGAAAAACAACAACTGCAAGAGCTTTATGTTTGTTAGATCCTAAAACTTCAGGAGACGTAAAATTTTATAATCCCGAAGCCGATGAAATGCAAAATTTAGATGATCTAAGTGAGGAACAAGTCAAACAATTCCGTAGAAATACTCAAATGATTTTTCAAGATCCTTATGAATCGTTAAATCCAAGATGGACCATAAAAGATATTATTTTAGAACCATTAAACATTCATAATATTGGTTCATTAGAAAATAGAACTGAAGCAGTTATTGAAATACTAAAAACTGTAGGATTAACTCCACCACAAAACTACTTACCAAGATATCCTCACGAGCTTTCTGGTGGCCAAAGACAAAGGGTTTCAATTGCTAGATCATTAATCATGAATCCTAAGTTCGTAATATGTGACGAACCTACGTCTATGCTTGACGTCTCTATAAGGATTTCAATTATGGACTTGATGCTTGATCTTGCAAAAGATTTACAAGTATCTTATCTATACATAACACATGACTTAGCTGTAGCAAGATATATGTGTAACAGGATTGCTGTTATGTTTAATGGAAAAATTGTTGAGATAGCTAAAACTGAAGATCTGTTGAGTAACCCAATTCATCCGTATACAAAAAGATTAATATCTTCAATACCAGTTCCAGATCCTAAATATACGAGGGAAAAATACAACATAGATTTCACAGAATTAGATAAAATTATAGCCGACAATACAGAAAATCTACCAATGGTTGATGTCGGAGATGAACATTACGTAGCAACACACGATGTTAAGGATTTACTTATTTGAGAATAAAAGATATCTTTTTGCCTCCTAATTTAATTACCCTTCTTAGATTATTTGCTTCTATTTACCTCTTTCAAAACTTTTATCCATTAGATATAAATGTCTATCTTCTTGTCACTGTCATTGCTGTTATTGGCTTAAGCGACTCTTTAGATGGAATCGTAGCAAGACGTTTTAATATGGTCACTGAGCTTGGCATTATTCTCGATCCTTTTGTCGACAGAACAGTATTTATTCTGTTAGTTATTTGGCTACGAGATATTTTCCCAAATATCTTTTTTCTCACTTTAATAGCTAGAGAATTACTTGTGCTTTTAGGTGGGATATACGTTCTATTGTCGAAAAAGCCTATTGAAGTTTCAAAAAAAGGAAAGCTGGCGACTGTCTTTATGTTTATTACTATTTGCATCTATGTTTTAGAAACAAGTCTTCAAACTGGACTCATAGGATATCTAGCAACACCGGTTATGGTTTTTTATTACTTTGTTGCATTAGAGTACTTATATTATCTAATATTTAATTATGAACAATGAAACAAAACCTCTTGAAGATTCATTAATCTTTAATAAGAATTCTAAATACATCTTATCTCTTATCAACGAAGAAATAAGTTCAATATCCTGGTTTTTAACTAATGGAATTCACAAAATAGGAAGACTACCTGAGAAAGAGATTATTTTAGATGATGTAACTGTTTCTAGAAACCATGGATTTATTACAGTAGATGACGACGATATTTCTATATCAGACGAGCAATCAACAAATGGAATATTTGTTAATGGGGAGTTAACTGACGAGTCATATCTTAAAAGTGGTGACAGACTGCAAATAGGTAAGTTTTCATTAATAGTAACTAAAACTGAATAACTATGAAGATTTCAGCAAGCATTCAAGCAGCTAATCAACTTACATTGTTATCTGACATAAATGAACACTCAAATAAATTTGATCAGTTACATATTGATATTACAGATGGACACTTCACCGACAATATAGGCCTTTCTCTAGATATTGTTAAACAAATAAAAACAGAAACAGATTACTTTCTTGATGTGCACCTTATGGTTGATAAAAATCCTAAGTTTGTTGAAAAAGTTTATGACAATGGCGCTGATCTGATTACAGTCCACTGTGAATCTTCACCAATAGATGAATTTGAAATATTAAGTAACAACTATAAAAATATTGGGATTGGAATTCTTCCAACTACAAATATAAATTCACTTATACCTTACTTGGAATTTGCTTCAGCTGTATTGTTATTAACTGTTAACCCCGGTTTTTCTAATCAGTCCAAAGCGGTAGATTTGCTTCAAAGAATAGAAGAGCTCAACCATATTCAAACCAATGAAAATATACTAACACTAGTAGACGGGGGAGTATCTAATGACGACTTAACTCTACTAAAAGAAAATGGTGTAGATATTGCTGTTCAAGGTGGAGCCATATTTGGATAATAACTTACAAAAATTAGGATTTTCAAAACCTATGACTGTTGCAATAATTGAAGCGTTAAAGGCTAACCCACATCCAAACCCTCGAGTAGGAGCAGTACTTACTGATCAACATGGCCAAATAAAAGCTGTATCGAATCACTTAAAGAAGGGGAGTAATCATGCTGAAATGAATTTATTTGATTTAGTCAATCCATCTCAACATGACATACTATATGTAACACTTGAGCCTTGCTTCCATAGCGATACCTCACCATCTTGTGCTACTGAGATAATTAATAGAGGAATTAAAAAAGTCATTATTGGAGACATTGATGATGACATAAGAACAAGAGGAAAAAGTGTCGAATTGCTTAAAAAAAACAATGTATCTGTGCTGAATGAAGGTAATGTAAACAATTTCTTAAATCCCTACTACAGTAATTTTCACAGGAATTCTAAAAAAATAAATTATCTTTTAAAGGTAGGACTTAGCAATAATGATTACCTTAGCGATTCATCACAAGATTCAAAGTATATAACCAATAAGATCTCATTAAATATTTCACATTACCTTCGGGCTTCCGCTGATTGTATAATTATTGGAAAGACCACTCTACTAAACGATAATCCAAAATTAGATGTTAGATTGGATGACCTTAATAATATGAAAACGCAACCAGTTCCGATAGTTATGTGGGGTAAATCAAATGATAATCTAATGAAAGCATTGAACACTTATCCAAACTTCACATTTCTTAGTGATATGCCGAATCATAATAATAATGTTCAATGTAATACGGATTCACTTGAAGAGGTTGAAAAGTATTTTATAGAAAGAGAATTTCGTAATATTTTTATTGAAGGTGGTAAGTCAATTATTGAGTCATTTCTTAAAAAAGACATGATTGACCAAATTTATGAATTTAAAAGCGCATCTAATGTAAAACAAGGATTGAATGTAGGTAAAACATATCGAGATAAAGTAAATTTCAATTTTAAAGTTGTTGAAAAATACAAGCTTAAAGATAATTCACTAACTACTTATACTAAGAATTAATGTTTACAGGAATAATACAAGCTACTGGTATCGTAAGTGCTCTTAACGATGAAAATCTTGATATCACTACAGACTCAGATATTTTCTA
>DBUV01000033.1:20893-24433 GCA_002308095.1 Acidimicrobiia bacterium UBA1281 | reverse complement strand
GAAATTGTTAAATATATAAAAGAATTAGACAAGAAAGTACAAGTATCTATTCAAGACAGATCAGTGAGGGTAACTTCTAAAAAGAAAGATTCTTTACAAATGATAATGAATGCAATAAAAGAGGAAAACTTTGAGATTCATTTAACATTTGGAAATTTTAGAGATTAAATCGTTTTTTTATTTTTTTGAAAATTAATCTAGATAAAACTGCAGAGATTAAAAGATAGACTGCATAAGTTGCTGCTCCCGCATTTGCTTTGTAGCCAAAATAATAAATAAATATTAGGACAAGAAAACCATGTACAGCTCTAAAAATAGAGAAATAGATGAATGTTTTAAATCCTTTGCTTTTTCTTATTTTTGTGAACTTATTTATAAAAAAACCTTTTCCTGTTTTTAGAAATTACTTTATAAACAAAATGACGAATTGTTAAGGGAACTAAGGTTAATATTTTTACAGTCTTGTAAACACCACCAAGATCGTAAATGGATTCAATTACTGCATCTGATGCATAGTATTTAATATTATCTTTTAAGTAAATAACCTCATCCTTTTCAAAATCTGACTTGTTTAATTCTTGGTGACTAGAGATATTTAGATTTTTATTTCTTTTATTCAAGAATGAACCATATGTATTGCAGACACTACAATCGCTATCAATAAAAATTTCACTCATGAGTTATAAAATCTAAACTAAGACTGTTTACACAGTATCTGTTACCAGTTGGCTTGGGTCCATCTGGAAATACATGACCTAAATGTGATGAGCAATTTTTACAGAGTATTTCAGTTCGAGTCATGCCTAGGGAGTTATCAATCCTCGTTGACACCTTACCTTCTGCAGCATCAAAGAAACTTGGCCAACCTGATCCTGATTCATATTTAGAAGTTGAGTCAAAAAGTACTTCTTTACAGACTGTGCAAATATACTCACCTTTTCTTTTTTCATCAAGTAATTTCCCTGAGAATGGTGGCTCCGTACCACAAAATTGAGTTACTTGAATTTGCTCTTCCGACAAATGGTCTTTATTAATTTCCATAAAATTATGATATCTTACTGAGGATTAAAGTAAATTTCACTAATTGATGGTTCAGAGTTTTTGATTGAATTAATTAAAGATGAATTTACAGTAATTATTTCTTCATCTTTTAAGGAATCCCTATAATCTAGATTAATTAAAGCAAGGTATTGATTGCTACCTATTGGTAGTATTTTCAGATTAGATAAATTTAGAACTTGTTCATTTGAGGAGATTAATTGTTTAATTTTTTTAAGTTTTTCGTTAGAAATACTTTCTCCAGTTATTAAATGTTTCATCTCATATCCTAAAAATATTCCTGATACCATCAGTAGAATTCCTATTGAAATAGCTGAAATTGAGTCATAAACAGAATTTTGAGTTATAAATGAGAGAACTGTTCCAACTAGTGCAAAAATTAACCCCAAGGTGGCAGCAAAATCTTCAACAACAATAGCAATCAGTGGTCCATCAGTAGATTCTTTCAAAAGTTTCAATATACCTTTGTTTTTTGCCTTACCTCTCTTTAATTCACTTATTGCTTTTTTTAAAACATATGACTCGAGAATTATCGAAACAATTAATAAAGTAAGAGATATTGATAAGTTTTCCAATTTTTTTGGATGAGATAAAGATTCAATTCCATGTTCAAGTGAGACTAATCCACCAATTGTAAAAATCAATACGGCTACAACAAGCGTCCAGAAATATTCTTCCCTACCTCTCCCCAATGGATAAATTTTAGGATTGGACTTTTTAGCTTGTTTGATACCAAACCAAAGAAGGAATTGATTACCTGTATCCACAAAAGAATGTACTGCTTCAGAAAACATAGCACTGGACATCGTAATGGTTGCAATAATTGATTTTGCAACTCCAATTGAGAAGTTAACAGACATAGCTAAAAAAACAGTTTTTGAAGATTCACTTGATGCCATTTGAAAACCACCTTACTAAATCTTGGTATCCCCCAACACGTTCATTATCAATAAAAATTTGAGGAACTGTCTTTACGTCATTACCTATTTTTGAATAGAATTCAGCTCTTAATTTATCATCTGATAAATCGAATTCTTTATATTCTAAATCTTCAGAAGCAAGAAGAGTTTTTGCTCTATCGCACCAAATACAGTTATCTTTTGTATAAATTTCTATTTTCAACTATTTTCTGATCCTGTGTAGATTTCATTTGTTGTCTGTGTAACCCTTATAAAGGTTGTACTTTTTGGTAAATCTTTTATGGATTTAGCACCAACATAGGAACATGCAGACCTAATACCTCCGAGAATAGACTGAACTGTTGTATCAATATTTCCTTTATACTTCAATCTAACTTTTTTACCTTCCGGAGCTCTGTGTTCAGCTAGATCACCATAATAAGTTTCTTGGGCTTTCCTAGAGGACATTCCATAAAAATCTTTGTATTGGACTCCATTGTCATCTGTTACTAGTTCTCCACCTGACTCTGCGTGTCCAGCGAAAATTCCTCCAAGCATCACATAATCAGCACCAGCTCCAAAGGCTTTTGAAACATCACCAGGATACTTGCATCCGCCATCAGCAATAACATGGCCCCCTAGACCATGAGCAGCATCTGAACACTCTGAAATTGATGAAAGTTGTGGGTATCCTACACCTGCTACTTTCCTAGTTGTACATACGGATCCAGGTCCAATCCCTATTTTGACAATATCAGCTCCAGCTAAAATTAATGCTTCGGTCATTTCTCTTGTTGCAACATTTCCAGCAATAATAATCTTGCTAGGAAATCTTTCTCTGTATTTCTTGACTGAAACTACAAAATCTTCTCTATATCCATTTGCAACATCCAAGCATAAGAACTTAATGCTCTCTTCCAAAGAAAAAATATCAATAGATTTTTGAAAATCATCATCTGAAGTTCCTACTGTAACAGCGAGATATTCGGGATTAAGATTTGGGAGGTTTTCTTCCCAATCATTTAATGTATAGAACTTATGTACCGCCGTTAACATGTTGTGATTCTGTAAAGCTTTAGCAGTTTCAAATGTACCAGTTGTATCCATATTCGCAGAAAAAATAGGGACACCTGTCCATTTTTGGTCAGAATGTCTAAATTTAAATTCTCTATTAAGTTCAACTTCTGATCTTGAGACCAATGTACTTCTTTTTGGTCTAATCAAAACATCATCAAAGGTTAACTTTATTTCATCTTCTATTCTCATATCGTTTTAAATCACTTATCCTAAATACCACGAATATGATAGTTGAAATTCCATTATTTGGTGCTGGTATTAATTATTTTCCTACTGAGATTTCTGTATTAAGAGTATTTGAGCCTCGATATTTGCTTCTTATAGGAGACAGCATAAAGAATGACACACTTTTTAGTGTTGGCAAAAACTTATCAGAAATTGGTCAAATTGTATCAGAAGTAAAAATTATTGATCATAAAGATATTTCAAATGCAGAACAAATTGTTGTAGTTGAGTGTACAGGTTTGATTAAGACCCTAGACCTTCTTTCAGAAAATGAATACCC
>DBUV01000033.1:656-20508 GCA_002308095.1 Acidimicrobiia bacterium UBA1281 | reverse complement strand
AAAGGTATTGGGAAAATGGTAGAACAAGGACTAGATATAGATTTGCCAGTTTTTGAAATTGACACCAGCAACAGAATATTAAAACTCTGGGAACTTTCCTCCAAAATTCCTATGTCAGATGACTTGAGAAGTAAGATTATATACGAAAATGATGTATTAAAAAGATATGAGATTTTAAAAAGTTACGTAAATAAAATAAATGAACTAGAGTTTTAAATTTTTCCAATCTTCATATAACTTATTCATTCCGTTTGCTATCAACTCTTCGTTATTAGCTAAATGAGTTCTAACTTGAGAGATATTAAATTTTGAAAGTTCTTTTTTACTGATGTCATTGTTGTACCAAATATCAAATAGTTCTTTTGTTATTTCTGGGTGAAACTGAAGTGCAAAAGTATTAAATAATTTAAATATCTGTGGGAATTCACTCGTTGCTATAAGTTCTGCATCAGGAGGCAATGTGAACGTATCTCTATGCCAAACGAAAACACTAAGATTTTCAAACTTACTTAAAAAATCATAATTATTATGAAATTCTAATTTTTTGAAACCAAATTCAATTTCATCAGAAAGATAAGCTTTTCCACCCATCGCATCTGCTATTAATTGTGCACCTAAACATATACCAAGTATTTTCGTACCCAAAGGGATTACTTTTCTAAGCCATTTTTTTTCTGAAGTTAGGTAAGGAAATTCCTCTGTGTCATAGGCTCCCATATGCCCACCTAGAATTATATAGTTGTCTTTAGGGCTTAATGACTTCCAATCTATCTCCCATGCAAAGATTTGATCGATGTCATTAGGTTGAATTGACCCAAGTGTTACTTGAGGGTCATTAATTATAGCTATTGTTTTTTTTGTTTCCATAATTGTGCGCGGAAGAGGACTCGAACCTCCACGGGTCTTACCCCACAGGATCCTTAATCCTGCGCGTCTACCAGTTCCGCCACCCGCGCTAAATCAGTCAAGAAACCAAAAAAGAAGTAATGTTGTTATTGAGAACAATAAAGCAACAAAAGCCGTTATTCTACTCAAATTTCTTTCTGCCAAGGTTTGCCCTATGTTTCCCGAAGCTCCAGGGCCTCCAAGCATATCTGAAAGACCTCCACCTTTCCCACTATTAAGCAGCACCAATGCGATGAGCGCAATAGAAACAACAATGTGTATAGCAACAAGACTCGCTGTTAATGTATCCATAATTTTACTCTTTCACCCTAGATTGTTGTTTTACTTCATCTTCTAGTTTTTGGATTTTGTCTTTATCACCTAGATATCCAATTCTTGTTATTTTATCATCATTAATGTTAAATGCGAGTGGAATTCCTGTTGGAATATTTATATCCACAATTTCTTCATCGGAAATATTCTGCAGAATTTTAATCATTGCACGAATACTGTTTCCGTGAGCAACTACTAAAACCTTTCCGTCTTGAGTAGCATTAATAATCTCTGAAAGTATACCTTTAACTCTGAAGACAACGTCTTCCAATGATTCACCTAAGGGCATGGCTTCTGCTAAATCTTTATATTTACTATCTAAGGTTGGATCAAATTCAGTACCCAACTCTACTAGAGGAGGTTTAACTTTATAACCCCTACGCCACTTAAGGACTTGATCTTCACCAAATTTTTTTGCAGTTTCCAATTTATCTAAACCTTGGAGCGCACCATAATGTCTCTCATTTAGTTGCCAGGTTTTGATCCTGTCTAATTCATGTGACTTATCTATAAAAAGTTGCTCTAAGACAAGTGAAGCTGTATCTATTGATCGCTTTAAAAAAGACGAGTAACAAACGTATGGTAAGAAACCTAAACTAGATAAAAGATTACCTGCTTCAATAGCTTCTGTTTCTCCTCTTTTTGAAAGGCCCACATCAACCCATCCTGTAAATTTATTGAGTTTATTCCAATCGCTCTGTCCATGACGAACAAATATTAGGTTCATAATTTGACAGCCTTAATTATTTGTACAAACTTTTCTACATCGAGAGAGGCTCCTCCGACAAGAGCTCCGTCTATAATTTTAGAATTTAGTAGCTCTGAAGCATTTGTTGGAGATACACTTCCACCATAAATAAATCTAACTTTTTCTTGATCAAAATATGGCTTGCTTGAAATCTCTTCTTTTACAGCGGCAATAACCTCGATTGCATCTTCTACAGAAGCTACCCTACCAGTTCCAATTGCCCATATCGGCTCATAAGCAAAAATAAGTTCGTCAACCTTATCTTTTCGAATTCCCTTTACTGCATTGCTGACTTGATTTACGATAAATGGCAAATATTCATTTCTTTCCCTAAGCTCTTCTGACTCACCAAAACATATTATCGGAGTAATATTTTCATTAATACAGTTATGGACTTTAAGATTTACTGTCTCATCTGATTCATTAAAATGTGTTCTCCTCTCGGAATGACCTACTATAGAATAACTTATATTCAACTTACTTAATTGGGTTGATGATACTTCACCTGTATAAGGGCCATTTAGATAAGCGGAAACATCTTGAGATGAGATCTTTATTTTTAATTTATCAGCATCAACTATTGTTTGTAAGGATCTTAATGAAGTGTGGGATGGGGCTAGGACTATGTCTATGCTTTCTTCTATATTTACTTCTAGAGAGTAATTTAATTTCTGGAGAAGTTGAATTGCTTCAAAATGATCAAGATTTAGCTTCCAGTTACCTATTATAATTTTTTTCATAAATCTAAAGTATAAGAGGATTATATATATTTACACCAGGCAATTGACCTCCTTCTAAATACTTCAACGAAGCACCGCCGCCTGTAGATATATGATCAAAATCTGATAGATTTGAGAACATTTTGATAGCATTTACAGAATCCCCACCACCTACAACTGTATAAGCTTTTAGGGAAGAAACTTTTTTAGTTATTTCTTCAGTTCCTAATTTAAAATTAGGATTTTCAAATATACCCATTGGACCATTCCAGAAAACAGTTTTTGATTTTTCCAATATCGATCCAAATTTTTGTATTGTTTCTGAAGAAATATCTACACCAATATCATCATTACTAAAATTATCAATATTCTTATCTTTTCTTAATCCACTTTCAATTGAAGTAGTAACACCAAAATCAACAGGAAGATGAATTTTATGACCATGATTTGAATTAAGAATTTTTTGTGCAGTTTCTAAATAATCATCCTCACAAAGTGATTTACCAATATTTAAGCCATTTGCTTTTAAAAAGGTAAAGCACATACCTCCACCGATAAGTAAGTGATCAACACGTGGTAATAAATTATCAATTAACTTTAATTTGTCAGAAATCTTTGCACCACCTAGTAATACTGTAAAAGGCTTCTGAGGGGAATTGATAAGGTTGTTTAGATTTTCAACTTCTTCAGTCATAAGCTTGCCTTGATAAGATTTTATATACTTACCAAAGGAAACAATAGACGCATGACTTCTGTGCGCTGCACCAAAAGCATCTAAAATAAATGTATCAAAGCTGCTTGTAACTTTTTGTGAAAAGTCTAAATTATTATTTAATTCTTCATCATAAAATCTTAAATTTTCCAACAAAAAGATTCTTCCAGGATTTTTTTCAAGGTTTTCTTTTATTTCATTATTCTTTATAGTGTCAATAAAGATTATCTCTTCACCAAGTAAATTAGACATTTCTTTTGCAACTGGTTTTAATGAAAATTTATCATCTCGTCCATTTGGTCTTCCAAGGTGACTTAAAAATGTTACAGATTTTGAGTTCAATCTAATTTCTTCTAAATTTTCTATGGCTTTAGCAATTCTAAAGTTATCCTGTACTTCTTTATTTTGAATTGGTGAATTTAAATCAGCACGTATTAATGTGTTTCCAAGAAATTCTTGATCTGGCAAAACTATTCTTTCATATCTCGATGGAGGATGACTGCATCCTTGCCCTCGTTTATCAACCAACCGCCTACTTCTTCTGTCATCACAACACTTCTATGTTTTCCACCAGTACACCCTATCGCAATACCCACATAAGATTTTCCCTCAGAAGTAAATCTTGGAAGTAAAAAATCAATTAAATCTTTAGTTTTTTCAAGAAATATCTCTGCATCCTCAAAAGAAAGAACATAGTTTCTTACCATGGGTGATTGTCCTGTTGAAGATCTTAGCTCTTCTCTCCAGTGGGGATTAGGTAAAAACCTAACATCAAGTACAATATCAGCATCCCTAGGTGCACCATTTTTGAATCCAAATGATGTTACCGATATTTTCAAATCTTGATTGGTGGCTTCGCCTTGAAATCCTTCTATGATTCTTTTTCGTAGTTCATGAACATTCATATCAGTCGTATCAATTACTAGATCTGCAAGTTCTTTAATAGGTTTCAACTGATCTCTTTCGTTTTTTACAGATTGAGAAAGAGAATCTAGACCCATTGGATGTGGCCGTCTATTTTCTTCATATCTTTCAATAAGAGTTTCATTATTAGCATCTAGAAAAATCATTCTTGTAAGAACTCCAGATTGACTTAATCTTTCAAGACTTTTGTTAAGCTCATCTTGTGCCGATCCGTCCCTTGCATCAATAGTCAGTACTAACTGTTTGTTTGACTCTGCAACATCATTTGATTCAACTACTGACTCTACTAATTCAGGTGGTAAGTTTTCAATTACATAGTACCCAAGATCTTCGAAGACATTGGAACTAGCAGAACGCCCTGCACCGGACATCCCTACTAGTAATAAAACTTCAGGTCTTTTAGTACTCAAATTTACCTTTCATAAGTATTCTAGTTGTCCTGTTTTTAGATGGAAGAGTTTTTATGTATGCTTAATTAAAGTCCATTAAAATGAGTGAATATTTTTCTTGCAATATTGGGACTAACTATCTCTACTAAATCTTCATAAGTTGCTTTTGAGAGTACATCTATTGTCTTGTACTTGTCTAAAATTTTCTTGGAAGATATAGCCCCAACTCCTTCAATGTTTAGAAGAGTTTGTTTATCAAAATTCTTTATTCTTAAACGTCTATTTTCATTTATAGCAAATCTGTGAGCTTCGTCTCTAATATTTTGAAGCGTAAAAAGTGCTTCCGAGTTTTTATTCAACGTTATTGGTTCCTTCTGAAAGGGTTTAAAAATCTCTTCTTCTCTTTTGGCAAGACCTACTATGTCAATATCAAGTTGTAAGTGGTCTAATACTCCTTTAGCTGAAGACAATTGGCCTTTACCCCCGTCAATAAGTATTAAATCAGGTTTTCTTCTGAAGCTTGGATCACTCTCAGTGTTCTTGGCCAACCTCTTTAACCTTCTAAATAAAACCTCTTCCATAGATTTGAAATCATCTTGACCTTGAAAAGACTTTATATGAAACTTTCTATACATTGAAGGCTTTGATAACCCATCTTCCATCACGACCATAGAGCCAACCCTATATTCAGGTCCTAAGTTAGAAATATCATATGCTTCAATACGATAAGGAATATTAGATAAATTTAATTTATGTTTTAATTGTTCTAGAGATCTTGTTCTAAATTCTAAATCAGTTCTTCTTCTAAAATTAACGACTCTGCGTAATTCCTTTGCATCGATTATTGCAGTATTTAATAACTCTTTTTTCCAACCTTGTTTAGGCGTTTTTAATTCTATTCTCCTACCCCATTTTTTTGAAAGTTGATCTTGTATCAATTCAATATAAGGAAAACTATGACTAACTAAGATTTCTTCTGATGGTTGATTGTCAGAAAATATAGATAAGATAATCTGTGGCAAATATTCATCATGTTTTTTGGTATCAATAGGTTCAAACGTTTTTTTCACTTCACCAATAATTCGTCCGTTTCTAATTAGTAAACAAGAAATAACTACATCTAGATTGCTTACATCTATACCAATTACATCTACAGACTTAGTATTAGAAACCATAAGTGTTTGAGTTGAACGTGCATTTTCAAGATGTTCAATGAGTTTCTTTGCTTCATTAGCTTTTTCATACTCCTGATTTAGAGAATGTTTCTTCATTTCTGAAACTTTATCATTCACGTACATGTCTGATTTTCCGGAGTAAAAATTTTCAATATTTTTAAGCATATCTTGATAGGACTCAGCATCTACTGCATCAACACAGGGTCCTGCGCACTTTTTTATGTCAAACAATAGACAAGGTTTGTTAAGTTTTTGATGTCTATCAAAAACATTTTTTGTACAAGTCCTTACAGGAAAAATGTTAATGAGGTGATCAAGAGATCGCCGTGCTGCGCCAATAAAAGGAAAGGGGCCAAAATTAATATTTTTTTCATTAATACTTCTCGAAACATATGCCCTTGGCCATTGTTCATTAGTCAAGGTGACATAGGGATAAGATTTATCATCCTTGAGACGAACATTATATTTTGGTTTATATTCTTGTATAAAAGAATACTCAGCTAACAATGCATCGGCTTCGTTTTTAGAAGTAATAAAACTTATCTCAGTTGCTTCAGATGTTAATCTTTTTATTTTCCAAGTAGTATTCTCACGGAAGTAAGAAGGCACTCTTTTGCGTAAATTTTTTGCTTTACCAACATACAAAGGGTCGTTGTACTTATCTTTGAATATGTATATCCCAGGGTTCTCTGGTATTTCTTTTGTGGATATTTTTTCCATTTATAGCAAGCTTTTTAGATATTTACCGGTAAGTGAATTTTTATCCCTTACAATGCTTTCGGGAGTACCAGAAGCAACAACTTTTCCGCCATTTTCTCCACCCTCTGGACCTAGATCAATTACCCAATCTGAATTTTTAACTACATCAAGATTGTGTTCTATAACGACTACTGTATTTCCTTTGTCTACAAGCATGTGTAAAACCTCTAATAGTTTTTGTACATCTGCAAAGTGTAAACCTGTTGTTGGCTCATCAAGTATATACATAGTTTGGCCAGTTGACCTTTTGCTTAATTCTTTGGCTAATTTTACTCGTTGTGCTTCTCCTCCGGATAGCGTTGTTGCGGCTTGGCCTAAAGTAATATAAGACAATCCAACATCATCAAGTGTTTTTATAATCTTAAAAATTGAAGGCTGATTCTCAAATATTTTTAAAGCATTTTCAATGGTTGAATTTAAAATATCGGCAATACTGTAACCTTTCCACTTTATGCTTAAAGTTTCAGGGTTATATCTGGAACCATCACAATCCTCACATTTAACATATACATCAGGAAGAAAGTACATTTCAACTTTTATTGTTCCATCACCCTTACAGACCTCACACCTACCACCAGGTACATTAAAGGAAAACCTACCGGGTTTATATCCACGTATTTTTGATTCTTCTGTCATTGAATATAGTTTTCGGATCATATCAAAAACTCCTGAATAAGTTGCAGGATTTGATCTTGGGGTTCTCCCTATGGGAGATTGATCAATTTCTATTAATTTGTCCAGATAATTTAATCCTGAAATGCTTTTGTGTACTCCTGGTGGGACCCAATTTTTTCTTGTAAATTCATTTTGTATAGCTTTTGATAATATCTCAGTTACAAGTGTTGACTTACCACTACCAGATACTCCAGTTACAGATATAAATTTACCTAAAGGAAATTCAACCGTTAAATTTTTTAAATTATTTTCTTGTGCTCCTCTAAGGACGATTTTTGACTTATTACCTTGCCTTCTTACTTTTGGGTAAGGAACTTTTACCCTTCCAGATAAATACCTTCCGGTGATAGATTTTTTAACTTCTGAAACTTCTTGCCATGTTCCTGATGCAACTATATTTCCACCTTGCTCTCCTGCCCCCCAGCCAATATCTATTAAATGATCTGACTGTTTCATAGTTTCTTCGTCGTGCTCGACTACTAAAACTGTGTTACCTAGATTTCTCAACCTAATCAGAGTTTCAATTAACTTATTATTGTCAGACTGATGCAGTCCTATAGAAGGTTCATCTAAGACATAGAGTACTCCTGTTAATCCAGATCCTATCTGAGTAGCAAGTCTAATTCTTTGAGCTTCGCCTCCAGAAAGTGTCGCCGCTCCTCTGTTTAATTGAAGATATCCTAAACCGACTTCATTTAGAAAATTTAACCTCTCTTTTATTTCTCTTAAAATGGCTTCAGCAATTTCTTTAGAATTTCCAGATAGTTTTAATTTATTCACAACTTCGTGAGCTTTTTTAATTGATAATTTATTAAATTCACCTAATGTTAGTGATTTAACTTGGACCATTCTAGATCTCTCATTAAGTCTTTCCCCATCGCAACCACCACAGGGTAACTCTCTCATAAATTGCATATAATAATCTCTAGCATGATCTGAGGTGGTTTCTTCATAGAGCCTTTTAAACATTGGAATTATTCCCGGATATGCTCTCTCCCACGTTCTTGAATTTCCAAACCTATTTGTGTATCTGATTGGTGTTTTAATTCCGTCGCTTCCGTTTAATAAGATATGCTTATCATTTTCACTCAAATCTTTGTATGAGACATCCATTGGTATTTCAAAAAATTCACAAACACCATAAATCTGGGCTCTAAAGTATTTTCTGGTAGACATATCGGGAAATACATTCTCATTTATCGTGAGGTCTCTATTTTTAATAAGTAATTTTTCATCTATCTCATAATTAATACCTAAACCGTTACATGTTTTGCATGCCCCAAAAGGTGAGTTAAATGAAAAATCTCTAGGCTCTAATTTGTCATAGGAAGTACCACATTCGAGACATCCTAGATTTTGACTATAATTTTGAATATTATCATTAAATTTAATATCTAAAGTTCCACCAGTAAGTTTTAGTGCCGTTTCTACAGATTGCGGTAATCGACGACCTGCAGTTTTTTTAATCTTTACCCTATCCACAAGAACAGAGATATCATGATTGAAATATTTATCTAATCTTTTTGCTTCATCAAGCCTGATAAGCTCACCATCAACATATGCTCGAGTAAATCCATCCTTTAACAAATCTCTAAAAAGAGTTTCAAACTCTCCCTTTCTTGATTTAACCACAGGAGCAAGTATTTCAATATCAACATTTTCACCAAGTGACATGACTTGATTAACTATAAAATCAACTGATTGTTTTTCAATTTTTGACCCACATATAGGACAGTAACTTATTCCAATTCTTGCCCAAAGCAATCTTAGGTAATCATGAATTTCTGTAACAGTTCCAACTGTAGATCTAGGACTTCTGGAGGAAGTTTTTTGGTCTATTGCAATTGCTGGTGATAGGCCTTCAATACTCTCAACGTCAGGTTTTTCCATTTGGCCGAGAAACTGTCTAGCGTATGCAGACAAGGACTCTACATATCTTCTTTGACCTTCTGCGTATATTGTATCAAATGCCAGAGAAGATTTTCCTGAACCAGATAAACCGGTTATAACGATAAATTTATTTTTTGGAATATCTAGTGAAACATTTTTAAGATTATGTTCTTTAGCACCCTTGACTTTTAAAAAATCTTGAGACATCAGTTTGGTAACTCCATTATTTCTTTTTTAATTTCTTTAAGCTCGTCTCTTAACCTAGCAGCTAATTCAAACTCTAATAAATCTGCTGCAACCTTCATTTCTTTTTCAATATTTTTGGATATTTTATACAAATCCTGTTTCGATGCATTTTTAAGATCTATATTTGACCTAAAGGTCATATCATCTTTTGAAGGTCTGTTTTTTTCTACCATCTCAAGAATGTCTGTTATTTCTTTCGAAATTGTTGTTGGTGTGATGTTATATTTTTCATTATGAGCCATTTGTATTTCTCTTCTTCTATTAGTTTCAAATACAGACTTAGATATTGAATCAGTTTTTCTATCGGCATACATAATTACGTAACCATCTTTATTACGTGCAGCTCTTCCTATAGTTTGAATTAAACTCGTTTCAGACCTTAGGAAACCTTCCTTGTCGGCATCCATTATTGCTACAAGCTCTACTTCTGGTAAATCTAATCCCTCTCTTAAAAGGTTGATCCCAACTAGTACGTCGAATTCTCCTTTACGTAAATCACGCAAGATTTCAATTCTTTCAAGGGTGTCTATATCCGAATGTAAGTAACGTGTTTTTATACCCATTTTTAAGAAATAGTCACTTAAAGCTTCACTCATTTTTTTTGTCAATGTTGTTACTAAAACTCTATTTCCCTTTGATATAACTTGTTTTATTTCTTTTAATAAATCTTCAATTTGATTTTCAGTCGGTCTAATAACTATCTTTGGGTCAATTAAACCTGTTGGTCTAATAATTTGTTCAACAAAATTTTGGGAATTAGAATTTTCCCATTTACCTGGTGTTGCAGAAACTAAAACTGTGTTTTTAACCTTAGTCTGCCACTCTTCAAACTTAAGGGGTCTGTTATCTAATGCAGCAGGTAATCTAAAACCATAGTCTACAAGAGTAGTCTTTCTGGACTTATCTCCTGCGAATTGTCCCCTAATTTGAGGTATAGCTATGTGACTTTCATCAACCACCATTAAAAATTCATCTTGAAAAAAATCAAGCAGTGTATAGGGAGGATCACCTGGATTTCTTCCATCGAAATATCTTGAATAATTTTCTATTCCTGAACATACTCCTAATTCTCTAAGCATCTCTAGATCAAACATTGTTCTCTGTTTAATTCTTTGAGCTTCTAGAAGTTTGTCTTCTTTTTCAAATTTTTTAATTTGTTTATTCATGTCTTTTTCAATTTGGCTCAAAGCATTGTTCATTACATCTTCAGAGGTAACATAATGCGAAGCAGGCAAAATAGCCAACTCCGTAAGTTTTTCAAGTATCTCTCCTGTTATTGGATCTATCCGAGAAATGTTTTCTATTTCATCACCAAAGTATTCGATTCTGAAGATTGTCTCTTCATAAACAGGAAAGATGTCTAAGGTATCCCCTTTCAATCTAAAAGTTCCTCTTGTGACTACTAAATCATTTCTTACATATTGTTGGCGAATGAGCTCTTCTAGCAATTTATCTAATTCAAATTCACTACCTTTAATTAAAGGAATAATTTTATTTTTATACTCTTGAGGTGAGCCCAAGCCGTATATGCAAGATACAGAAGATACTACGATTACATCTTTACGTAGCAAAAGGGCACTAGTTGCAGAATGTCTTAATCTATCAATTTCTTCATTAATATTTGAATCTTTTTCAATAAAAGTATCTGTTCTTGGGACATATGCCTCTGGTTGGTAATAGTCATAATATGAAACAAAATACTCAACTCTATTTTCTGGAAAAAATTGCTTAAATTCATTAGCAAGTTGAGCAGCAAGTGCTTTGTTTGGAGCAAGAACTAATGATGGCATTTGAAGCTCTTCTATTAACCAGGCTATAGTTGCTGACTTTCCAGAGCCAGTTATACCCATTAGCGTTTGGTAGTCTAAGTTATTAATTACACCTTGTTTAAGATTTTGAATAGCATTAGGCTGATCCCCTTGTGGAGAGAAGTCAGAAATAACTTTAAATTTATTCATCTTTAAAGTTAAGAATCTTTTTGAGGTTATTTTCTAATCCGACCAAAGTGTCATTTTCAACAACTGTTCCCAATGACCGCCACCAATCCTCATTTTGTTGTGTATTAATTCTGTTATCAATATCATCTGGAGACATACCTCTTAATTTAAGCCTTTCTCTTCGAACTTTTTCATCAGCAATAATTACTATCGAAGAAAAATCTTTATGAAGATTCTTTGGTGCAGATACTTCTATAAAAACATCAGATTCTGCTTTTCCTATTATTTTACTTAATTTTTCTAAGACTAACGGATGCAAGTATGATTCAAGAATTTGGAGTTGTGAAGGTTCCTTGAATACTATTTCTGCTAATAATTTTCTATCAACTTTTCCATCTATAATGCAACTCTTAAAATTTTTCTCTAGAAAATCAATAGACTCTGGACTTTCCAGAATAGAGTTTGAGACAATATCAAGATCTACAGTTGTTTTCCCATGTTGTTTTATATAATTGCATGCAGTAGATTTCCCACTACCTATGGGGCCAGTAATTAAATATACTTTTGGATTCATACTCTTAAGAATAAAGAGTATTAGGAGTTATTAGGAGTTTCCTATTCCTCTTTCTTTTAACTCTTGAAGAATATTTTCTAGAGATTCATCTACTCCCTCAACTGTTTGACGTTTTTGTTCTTGCTTTTCCTCTGATTGTGAAGAATGTGTCTTAGGAGCATTTTTTTTCTCTTCAACATCTTTCCAGTTTGGATCTGCTTGTTTGATTGAGAGATTTACTCTTCTCTTAGGGATATCTAATTCTGTAATTTTTATTTTTACCTTTTGACCAATAGCTAGTGCAAGCTCAGGTGAGTCAACTTTTTCAGAGGAGATTTCTGATACATGTACTAGTCCCTCAACACCTTTTCCTATGGTAACAAATGCACCGAAAGGGACCACTTTTGTAACATCTCCGTCTACAATATCATCCTGTTTGTACTGCAGTTCAAAATCAAGCCATGGGTCTTCTGTAACTTGTTTAATTGATAGAGATATTCTTTCCTTGTCGTTATCAATTTCAAGAACTTTGACTGTTACTGTATCTCCGACTTTTACAACCTCATTAGGATTTTCAACGTGTCTCCAAGATAATTCAGAAACGTGAACTAATCCATCCATACCACCAATGTCTACAAATGCTCCAAAATTAACTATCGATGATATTTTTCCTTCTTTAATATTTCCGACTTCTAAATCTTCAAGGAAACTTTGTCTTTCTCCTGATTGCTCTTCTTCCAGATGAGCTTTTCTTGAAAGAACAATATTATTTCGTTGACGATCTAATTCTAAAATCTTCGCCTCTATTTCTTCACCTATATATGATGTCAATTCTTTAACTCGTCTAACGTCAATTAACGAAGCAGGTAAAAAACCTCTAACTCCAATATCAACAATTAAGCCGCCTTTAACACTTTCAATAACAGTACCTTTGACCGACTTGTCATTATCTGAGATTTCTTGAATGTCTCCCCAAGCCTTTTCGTAAATTGCCCTTTTTACAGATAGGATAAGCCTTCCTTCATCATCTTCTTTGTCAAGAACTAAGGCTTGTATTTTGTCACCTTCATTAACTAAATCTTTTGGATTAACCGATTTTCTGACTGAAAGCTCTCTTGAAGGAATTACACCCTCAGATTTATACCCAACATCTACCATTACTTCATTTCTGTCAATGCGAACTATTGTGCCTTCAATAACATCACCATCATTAAAGGTTATGAGTGTTTTTTCGAGTAAATCTGGGAAGTCTTCTGGTTTGATGTTGTCAGGAAGCTCAACAACGTTTGAAGGTTCAACAACCTTCTCTTGATTATCTGTCATATAGTTTTGTTTTTCCAATCATAATATTTTCGACTTTTAGCATAACATATCTATGGTTTTTACAAACGAATATTAATTATTTGATAAATCTTTACTCGCTTTGATATTAACAAATAATGGAACTTTTAATTTTGAGGCTGACTCCATCTCGGTTTTAACAATTTTCATTACCTCCTTAGATGATTCTTTTGGTGTCTGAACAATTATTTCATCATGTATTTGAAGTATTAAATTGGTAGATTCATATTTTAAAGTCTTTTCCTGAACGCCAAGCATAGCTATTTTCATAATATCTGCTGCTGTACCTTGAATTGGAGCATTCATTGCTATTCTTTTACCCATTGCTTTTAGTTGAAAATTAGATGAACTCAGCTCTTTAATGTAACGCTTACGTCCATAGAGGGTTTTGGTGTATCCATTCTTTTCTGCATCTGAAACAATCCTGTCCAAGTAACCTTTAATCTTTGGAAATTGTGCAAAGTATGAGTCTATTAAGTCTTGAGCCTCTTTTTTGGAAACATTTAAGCTTTTAGACAAGCCAAATGCTTCCATTCCATAAATTAAACCAAAATTAACTTCTTTTGCTTTTCTTCTCATATCTTTGGTTACTGATTCAATTTTTACATCAAATATCCTAGATGCAGTTTCAGTATGAATATCTGCATCTTGTGATTTTAAAATATTAATCATGTTTGTATCAGAACTTAAGTGAGCCAAGACCCGAAGTTCAATTTGGGAATAATCTGAAATTATAAATTCATGATTGTTATCAGCAATAAAAAATTCACGAATTTTTTGACCAATATCAGTCTTATTGGGTATGTTTTGGAGATTAGGTTTTTCAGATGACAGTCTACCGGTAGTAGTTCCGAATAAGTTATATGTTGTATGGATTCTATTATCACTCGTGATTTCACTCTTTAATCCATCAATATATGTTGATCTGATTTTTTCATACTCTCTATATTTAAGTATGTAATTTGCTACTTCATATTCTTTTGAAAGTTCATCTAAAACAGATCCATCGGTGGATGGTGCTCCCTTAGGGGTTTTTTTAATAACTGGAAGTTTCATATCTTCAAATAGAACCTTGGCTAATTGTTTAGGAGAATTTAAATTAAATTCTTGTTCTGTAATCTGAAAGATTTTTTTTGTAAAAGTTGAAATTTCAGTATTTATAAATTTGGAAACTAATTCGATTTTTTTATTTGAAACCTTTACGCCCTTAGTGTGCATTAAATTAAGAACAGAAGCTATGGGGTAATCCAAATCTTTGTAAAGCTTCATCAAATCTTTATCATTATTAAATTCTTTGATTTCAGCCACAACTTTTTTGTAATTAATACTGATAAAATTTATATATTCATCCAAAGAAGATTTCTTAGTTAAAAGATTGGCTTGTTCGATGTGTTTGCAAATGTTTAGCAGTGTGTCTGGTCTTTTATTTGGTTCGTGTAGAAATACTAGGCAATCATATGCTATAAAATTGTTATCAGATAGATTTGGATTGATTTTATATATATTTTGTGTAGTAAGTGAGATAAACTCTTTGTTTTCTACATCATGATCTATTAACTTACCAGCTATACCTTCGGAAACTGTGTAAATATCTCCTTCGTATTCAAAAATAATTGATTTTTGAGGCATGTTCTGTTTGGTAATATCTACTAATTTTGTATTTTTAGGAGATGGGGTCATGTCTTCTTGTTGTGTTTTATATTGTCTAATGTATTTATTTAATTCAAGCTCAGAAACCTGTTCCTGAGAATCTTGTAATACAGATTCTGATTTAAATATTGTATCTGTTATTTGCGTATCAGGTATGTCTAATTCAATATCAGTTTTTATTGTTGCCAACTCTTTACTCATAAGAAGTAATTCTTTATTTTCTTCAAAAGAACTTTTAATCTTTGGAGTTAAATCATCTAAATTTTTATATATATTGTCTATATTTTGATACTCCTGGAGAAGAGTTGTTGCAGTTTTTTGCCCAACTCCTGGAAGACCTGGAATATTATCTGATGGGTCACCCTTTAAAGCTAGATATTCAACATACTGACTAGTTTTAATACCAAACTTCTCAACGAAAAATTTTTCATCTACCAAATCAACATCGGAGATTCCTCTTTTGGTATACAAAATATTTGTTTTTTTTGAAATTAATTGAAAGGTATCTCTATCTCCAGTAACAATAAGGACTTTCTTTTTGTCACTGTTTAAAGATTTCGAAAGTGAACCAAGCACATCATCGGCTTCATAACCTTCTTTCGATACTTGGGGTATATTGAAAGTTTTTAAAAGACTTTGAAGTAATGGAATTTGAAGATTGAAATTATCAGGTGCCGAAGTTCTATTTGCTTTGTATTCTGTATAAATTTCATTTCGAAACGTTTGTCCGGGAAGATCCCAGGTAACAATTAATTGATTTAACTTATAGTCAGAAGTTATCTTGTTGAGCATAGACATGAAGCCATGAATTACATTTGTTGGTGTACCTTTTGAAGTCATCAATGTTTCGGGTAGTGCGTAAAAAGCTCGAAATGCAATACTGAAGCCATCAACAAGAACAATCATTCTTTCATTGTAAACTTAAATTATTTTTCTCTCTTTGGATTCAATATGAAATATAATCATTAATGATAAGCCCGGATGGCGGAATTGGCAGACGCGCTGGATTCAAAATCCAGTATCTTCGGATGTGGGGGTTCGACTCCCCCTCCGGGTACTTTTAACAATAAAATAAGACACGCGTATAGAATGGTAACTTGAAGAAATTACCAATTTTAAGCTTTATAGTATTCGTTTCTTTAGCTGTATTTGTGATAATCCTATTTAATAATAATTTTGATACATTCGGTAAAGATTTTATAGCTCAAATAAGAATTGCAGATAGTGAAGAAACGCTCTCGAATATCTCTGATGATAGTTTAATCTCAATTGGCAAGAAAGTATGCGAATCAAGTGATCTGTGGAGTAGCGAAAAAGAATCTCTAATTCAGATTCAAAAAGTGCTTGGGGAGAATGGAATTAATGTAAATATCAACAATAGGATTCTTCCTATTCTTAGATTTCAATCAACTTATGAACTTTGTCCTGAGTATATAAATAGACTTGAAAGTTTGTTTGTTGAATAATAAAAGGGAAATTTTAAATCGTTTACCTCAATTAATGCTGGGTTTATTTTTATGTGGTTTTGGATTGGCCTTCACTATTGAAGCCAATTTAGGATTAAATTCTTGGGATGTATTTCATGATGGATTTAGCAAACTCATAAATGTTAAAATTGGATTTGCAGGTGTAATAACTGGATTTATATTGTTGCTTGGATGGATTCCCTTAAAACAAGTACCTTTTGTAGGTACAATTATAAATATATTAACTATTGGGAACGTTATTGACCTGACCATGAATTTTTTACCCTCTCCTGAAATTATCTATATAAGACATTTGTATTTGTATTTTGGCACAGTGATTTTTGCAACTGGCGTAGGTGTTTACATAGGGTCTGGCTTAGGTCCCGGTCCAAGAGATGGAATAATGACTGGAATATCCAAGCTTGGACCAAGTATCAGAGTAACTAGAGTTGGGATAGACTTTACTGCCTTCATAATTGGAGTAATTCTTGGAGGATCATACGGCTATGGAACTGTGGTGATGGTACTAACGGTAGGTCCGATAGTTCAATATTCTTTATCGAAATTTGACAAGGGTGCTATTTTTTCTCTATAAATAACTTTGTTGACTGTTTTATTTCATCATTTGTTTTAATATATAAAATTTTTTTGAAATAGACTAGCCTTCTTACAGCTGAAATCACATCAAACTTATCAGATTCAATAAATTTGTTCACGTCATTGGGTGTGATTCCATCAACTACATTTAAAAATACGTTTTTTTCTAATTTCAACATAAAATTTTGGTTTTTAAATTTCGATTTACATTTAGTTGAACACAGGAAATATTTTCCAGACACATTCTTAAAAAGAGACCTACCGCAATAATCACATCTTGGCATTTTAAATTTTGATTAATTCTTGGGAGTCACCTTTAGATGTTAAAAGCCGTCTTGGACGTCCTCTAAACTTAACACGTGAAGCTTGTTCTTGACCGAGAAAACATCCTTTGTTGAAATCAACCATAATGTCCAACCATTTAGTTTCATTTGGCAACAAGCCTTCTTCAATTATTTCAGGCAATGGAAGTTCTAGCAATATCGCTAATTCCTTCCAACTTAATAAATTCTCTTGGTCAGGTGTTTCTAAAAAATTAAATGTATCTTTATTTATCTTGACTTTTATATACCTCTCATCTTCAACAATCCCTAGCGTGCATTTCGTCCTTATCTTATAAAATTCGAGTGAAGTTTTGATTTCCTCTAATTGTTCTTTGCTTTGAAAAATATTAAGATTTTTTTCTAGTTTTTGAATAACAAACCAATGGCCAATTTTTCCATCTGGCTTTAATAAAAAGGATGTTTTGAAGGTCCCTTCTTCGGGATCTAGCGATATTAAAGATTCTATAAACTCTATAGCTTCATCACCTTCAACTAACAGGGAATGTGTAATTTTTATATTATTCATTTTTAGATTGTACTTAACCAGTCTAAATTAATTAATATTAGGATGTCTTGAAAGAATGAAGCCAGAATGTACATCTTATCAGTGAATATCAATGTACCGATAGCAATTAAAACAACTCCTGAGATTTTTGATGAATATTTTTGAAAAGCTACAAATATACGATTTTTAAGATTTAACTTACCAGATAAAATAGAAATAGTTATAAAAGGTATCGATAGACCAATTGAGAAACTAACTAATAGTCCTATTCCTTGATTTAAAGTTTCAGAATTAGATGTCAGCGTTAACAAAGCCCCTAGTACTGGGCCGATACACGGTGTAAACCCAAACGCAAAAGTTAAACCCAGTATAAAATTTTTGAAAGTCGAAAAATTTTTTAAATCTACATAATTAGAGGAATAAAAGTACTTCATGTTTAGAGTGGGAAAAAGAAGTAATACTCCAAAAAATATTATTATTACCCCGCTTACCATACCCAAGGTTGATGAATTTCTAGTAAAGAATGAGCCAACTGAAGATGCAATTGCTGCTAAAGATATAAATACAATTGAAAAACCTAAACAGAATTCTATTGATCCTTTTAACCTGCTTTGTAATGAGTTATCAGTTCCAGAAAATATTGTTAAGTATCCAGGAACAAGAGGTAAAACACAAGGGGAAAAAAATGAAAGTGCACCAAACATAAAGGCTATAAAAATGTTTACTTCCATGAGTTAAATATATATAGGGTTATGTATTAACAGAAAGAAAATACTTACATGAATTATTAAAATTGCAGACATTACACAAGGGCTTTTTGGCATTGCAGACATCTCTGCCAAACTGTACAAAACTCATTGAAAGATATCTCCAAAAATTTTTAGGGAAAAGTTGCTTTAATTCTTTTTCTGTTTGTATTGGATCATATCTTTTGCTGCTAAATCCCAAACGGTGCGATACCCGTAAAACGTGAGTGTCGACTGCGATTGTGGGCTGATCGAATGTTTCAGCTAAAAAGACAGAAGCTGTCTTTCTGCCAACCCCAGGAAGTTTTACAAGCTCATCTATAGTCTTTGGAATCCTTGAATTGTAATCACTGACTAAAACCTTTGACAAAGTGTGAATATTTTTTGACTTCACTTTATAAAATCCTGTAGAAAATACCAAGCTCTCAATATCTCTCAATTTTGCTGCTGATAAAAGTTTTGCGTTTGGGTATTTCTTGAATAATCCTTTTGTGGCTTTATTAACATTCTCATCGGTGGTTTGAGCTGACAAGACGATAGATACTAGTAATTGAAATTGAGAATTGAATTTTAAAATTGTTTTTATATCTGAATATTCTTTTCGAAGATATCTTTGAAAGCTGGCAGCAAGTTTTTTTATTTCATTGCTCATATATTTATCTTAAACTGTATATTAATCTTCATTAAATTACATGATTAAAAATAATAAATCCTTAGCTATTTCCTCACTAGTGTTATCTGCATTATTTTTTGGCTCTACTTTTGTAATAGTAAAAGACTTATTAAATGATTTTTCACCAATGAATATAGTTTTTTTAAGATACTCAATTGCAGCATTTTTATTTCTTATAACAGGTGGAATACCCAAAAGAGAAACAGTAAAACCTGGTATTCTTATGGGGTTTTTCTTATGGATTGGGTATGCAACACAAACCCAAGGATTACTTACTACTTCAACAATAAATTCTGGAGTAGTTACAGGTTTCTATATTGTATTAACACCTATACTTTCGAAATTCTTAAATAAAACAATAATTACCAGTAAAAGTTATATTTTTTCATTTACAGGTTTTTTAGGCATTTTTTTAATTGCTAGCAATAGTAGTGAACAACTCTTTGGTAATCTTTTTACATTAATATGTGCAACTGGATATGCACTACATATAGTTATGGTTGAAAGGTACATTAAAGATCAGAATATTTCACAATTAATGTTTATTCAGTCATTAATTGGTGCCCTATTGTGTTTTCCATTTTTAACATATGACCAGTTAAATTT
>DBUV01000033.1:0-287 GCA_002308095.1 Acidimicrobiia bacterium UBA1281 | reverse complement strand
TTTTATCTTCAATTATTTGGGCAAAAAGTAATTAAGGCCTCTTCAGCTGCGTTAATTTTAAGCCTAGAAGCAATATTCGCCTTGATAATTGGATTATCTTATGCAGGTGAAGTATTAACTTTACTAAATTGGAGTGGTGTCGTTCTGGTCTTGCTCTCTATATTTCTTGTGATTAAAGAATAGAATTTTTACTTTGTAGTGAATTCATAAATTTCATTATGAGTCTTAAAAGTAAAACTAAAAAGAAAAATATGCTTATAAGAAAAACCAGTAAGCGAGGCCCCTCA
>DBUV01000006.1:8174-9891 GCA_002308095.1 Acidimicrobiia bacterium UBA1281 | reverse complement strand
TAGGAGAAAAATGTCCGCAAGAACGCAATTACAATCAAAACCAGTTGCAGATCTTAGAGCAATAGCAGAAGGTTTAGGTCTTGAATTTAAAGGCCTACAAAAAGCAAAGCTGATAGATCTTCTATTAGAGCAAGGGGACACAGTTATTGAAGCTGAGGAACCAGTTGTTGCAAAGGTAATTAAAAATGATGACTCAGACCTTCCATCAGTAGTTAATTCTGGAGACAGCCAAGTAAAAGCTGGAGAATCTAGGGAAGGTATTTTAGATATTCTTCCTGAAGGTTATGGGTTTTTGAGGTGTAGCGGATACAAACCTGGTGATAATGATGTCTATGTACCAGCAGGGAGTATCAAAAAATTCAGAATGCGTAAAGGTGATCTAGTTGAAGGACCAATAAGAGCTCCAAGGCAAAAAGAAAAATTTCCAGCCTTAGTTGAGCCAAAGACAGTAAATGGAGCAGATCCTGAATTATTAGCAAGACGTGTTGACTTCAATAAACTTACACCTTTATTTCCTGATGAACGTTTAAAGCTAGAAGTACCAGGCAAACCTGAAAAAATAGTAGGAAGAATAATTGATTTAATCGCACCTATTGGTAAAGGTCAAAGAGGATTAATAGTCTCACCTCCGAAAGCTGGTAAAACAACAATTCTTAAAGAAATTGCAAATTCAATTACTGCTAACAATCCTGAAGTTCACTTGATGGTTGTTCTTGTTGATGAAAGACCAGAAGAAGTAACAGATATGCAAAGATCGGTTGATGGAGAGGTAATCTTTTCTACATTTGATAGACCGCCAGAAGAACATACACAAGTATCACGATTAGCAATTGAAAGAGCAAAACGACTTACCGAGGAAGGCAAGGATGTTGTTATTCTCTTAGACTCAATAACTCGTTTAGCTAGAGCTCACAACTTAGCCTCACCTGCCAGCGGAAGAATTCTCTCTGGTGGTTTAGATTCAACTGCTATTACACCCGTTAAGCAATTCTTTGGAGCTGCTAGAAACATTGAAGGAGGGGGTAGCTTGACTATATTAGGTACTGCCTTAGTTGAAACTGGTTCAAAGATGGATGAAGTAATTTTTGAGGAGTTTAAAGGAACTGGAAATATGGAGCTTAAACTCGACAGAGGTCTCGCTGATAAACGTGTATTTCCAGCTATTGATGTTACTCCATCTGGCACAAGAGAAGAACAAAGGCTCGTTTCCCCTCAGGAACTACAGTCATTGTGGGCTTTAAGGAGAGTATTGGTTGGTCTAGAAGGTGGAGCTACTGAACTTTTAATTGATAGGTTTAAAACTGTAAAAACTAATGAAGCCTTCTTAAAAGATGTCGCAAAAAACAACAAGTAAGTTAGAGTGTAGATATGAAACAAGGCATACATCCAGATTATAGAGAAGTAGTTTTCCAAGATGAAGACGCAGGTTTCGCGTTTCTTACTCGCTCAACAATCAAAACAAGCGAGACAATATCATGGGAAGATGGAAACGACTATCCACTAGTTAAACTTGAAATTTCTAGTGCTAGCCACCCATTTTTTACAGGTAAGCAAAAACTTGTGGACTCCACAGGTCGTGTTGAGAGGTTTAAACAAAGGTACGGGTCTACAAGTACTCGCCAAGCTCCAAAACAAGAAGCTTCTTCTCAAGAAGAAGAATAACTTAATTTAATACACCCAAAATGTCTAAAGATCATATTGCCTATGGTGGACAAGC
>DBUV01000006.1:1653-7765 GCA_002308095.1 Acidimicrobiia bacterium UBA1281 | reverse complement strand
CAGGGTTCCCTTAACTCAGCGAGATGGTTTTTGGAAATTACCTCTTATTAGAGGAATTGCAGCATTAGTCGATTCATTATTTGTGGGATATAAAGGAATATCACTTTCTGACACCTTATATTATGGAGAACAAGAAGAAGAGACTTTTTTAGCGAAGATTACAACTTCATTACTTCTTGTATCTATTTTAAGTCTTCTGATAGTTGGTCCTAGATTATTAATTGACCTATTAGATTTGAGTCAAATCAATAAAGGATTCTCAGAGGGAATTCTTAGGGGTGTAATTGTAATAACCTATATCTATTTGGTTGGTAAAACAAAAGATGCACAAGAACTGTTTGAATACCATGGTGCTGAGCATATGACGATTGCCTCTTATGAGTCAGATCGATCATTGGAAATGAGTAATGTAAAGAGATATCCAAAAGAACACATTAGATGTGGGACCGCCTTTATCTTCTTAATCGTATTTGTTAGTTTGTTAACTCTTCCGCTAATCCCAACCCTAAATATATTTCTTACACTCGTAACAAGGTTGCTACATGTATTTGTAGTTGCAATGATTTCGTATGAAATTTTGAAATTTAATTTCAAAAATAGTGAATCCGTAATTGCTAAAATATTTTCAACTCCAGGGTTATGGACTCAGAAAATTACGACAAAAAAACCAAATGATCAGCAGATTGAAGTAGCTATCATATCCATGGCGAATTGTATTAAACATAGTGAAGATACTGATAATTTTGATGAGCTACTATCTAACTCAAAGGAAGTTTTAAATGGATAAAGCATTAGTAGAGAAGTTAACTGCTTTAGAAGGTTCGTTAGAAGAAATAGAATTAGAACTTCAAAAAATGGATATCTCTTCTGATCCAAATGCCTATGCTGAGTTAGCAAAAAGACATAGTGACGTGAGTGCAATTGTAGTTTTGTTCAACCAGTGGAGAACCCTTAATGGTGATATAGCTGATGCCGAAGAAATGCTTAAGTCAGAACAGGATTCAGAAATGAAAATTGAATTAGAAACAATTATGAGCGAATCAAAAACATCTATAGAGGATTTAACTGAAAATATAAAAATAGCGTTATTGCCAAAAGATCCTTTGGATGAAAAAGATGTACTTGTTGAAATTAGGCCAGGAGCAGGAGGAGAGGAAGCTGCTATTTGGGTTGGTGACTTGTACAAAATGTATACCCGTTTTGCTGAAAGAAATACTTGGAATGTTGAACCGATAGAACTTACCGCTTCAGATCAAGGCGGCTACAATAAAATAATTTTTTCTATTAAGTCAAAAGGAGTTTATTCAAAATTAAAATTTGAAGCCGGAGCACATCGAGTACAACGCATTCCTAAAACTGAGTCACAAGGAAGAGTACATACTTCAATTGCTACAGTCGCAGTGCTTCCAGAGGCGGAGGAAGTGGACTTAAGCATTGCTGCAAACGATTTAAAAATAGACGTTTACAGGTCAAGTGGACCAGGAGGGCAAAGTGTTAATACTACAGATTCCGCAGTAAGAATTACACATATTCCTACCGGTCTTGTAGTTACTAGTCAAGATGAAAAATCTCAGTTAAAGAATAAAAACCAAGCTATGAGAATTTTAAGAGCTCGCTTATTAAAAACAAGACAGGACGAAGCTGCTGCAGAAAGAGCTAAGGATAGAAAAGAACAGGTTGGTTCTGGTGAACGATCAGATAAAATTAGAACGTATAACTATAAAGATAACAGGGTTTCTGATCATCGAATTAATCTCACAATTAAAAGGCTTGATCAGGTACTAGACGGTGATTTAGAAGACTTTGTGAATGCTTTAATTGCAGATCATGAAACTGCGCGTTTAGCAAACTTAGAAGAATAACGTGGACATTAGAAACATACCTGAGTACGAACTTGCACGTCTCCGTGAAAAGGCAAAAGAAATAAAAGGTTCAACTACCGACTATGAACAAGAATATAAAAGCTTATTAACCAGAAGGTTAAACCACGAACCTCTTCAATATATTGAAGAGTACGTTCCTTTCTACACTATCCAGTTAAAAGTAGATCAGAGATGTCTTATCCCTCGTCCAGAGACAGAATTTCTTATTGAATTAATTAAAGAAAATACTAATAATCCAAAAAGCATTCTGGATGTAGGTACTGGATCTGGGTGTATTGCCCTGATGATGAAAGCATTATATCCTAACTCTGAAGTCTCGGGTGTAGATGTATCTCAGGAAGCACTAAGCATTGCAATTGAAAATGCACAATTAAATTCTTTAGCAGTCAATTTTTATCATTCTGATTTACTTGGGAATGTAGACACAAGTGATTTAGACGTAATAATTGCAAATTTACCCTATATTCCAGAAGAAAATCTTGTGGGTCTCGACAAAGAAGTAATAGATTATGAACCGTTACTTGCATTAAACGGCGGAGAAGATGGTCTAGAAGTAATATCTAAATTAATAAAAGAAATAGAAAACAAAAAACTAACTAATTTAATGCTTTGTCTTGAAATTGACTCTACTAAATCAAAAAAAACCTTAGATTTATTTTCTAATTGGAAAGAAGTAAAATTATATCAAGACCTAGCTGAGAGAGATAGATATGTTTTTGCAACAAGATAAATTACAGATTGCAGTTGAACATCTTAAAAATGATTCCATTGTAGGAATTCCAACAGAAACGGTATACGGCATAGGGGTAAATCCTTTTTCTCAAAAGGCTGTCGACAACCTATTTGAAATAAAAGAAAGAGATGATTCTAAACCCATATCGCTTCTTGTTCATTCTTTTGCAGAATTACACAAACTGGATATCCATACAGAAATACCCGAAGTAGTAGAACTTTACTGGCCTGGCCCTTTGACAGTTGTTGTGGAAGTTAAAAACATTTTTCCTTCTGGAGTTGGTACCACTAATCCTAACTCTATTGGAATCAGAGTTCCAGAAAATTCATTAGCATTAGAATTATTGAAAGAGACGGGGCCCTTAGCAGTTACAAGTGCAAATAAATCTGGTATGGAAGAAGCTGTAAACCACATTGAAGCTAAAAAAATATTCGGAGAATCTGTAAAAGCATACATAGAAGGACAGGCAACACATGGTGAGGGATCAACTGTTGTGGACCTCAGGGTTGATGGTGGAGAAATATTAAGGCAGGGTCCACTAAAATGGCCACCAACTTACTGTTAGGATATAGTTATGAGTAATAATGGTGCATCACAAAAAAAATTATCTGATGTTGATAGTGAAATATCAGATTTAATTTCAGAAGATTTAGAAAGACAAAATTCACACATACATTTAATAGCCTCTGAAAACTTCGCTTCACAAGCAGTTATGGAAGCATCGGGTTCGGTTTTAACCAACAAATACTCTGAGGGATTTCCCGGAAGAAGGTATTACGAAGGGTGTGCAACTATTGATGAAATTGAACAATTGGCAATAGACAGAGCCTGTGAACTGTTTGAAGCTGACCACGCTAATGTACAGCCTCATTCGGGTTCATCTGCAAATATGGCCGTATATCTCCAGTTGCTAGAAGCAGGGGATACAGTTATGGGAATGAATCTTGATCAAGGCGGTCACTTAACACACGGTTCACCTGTTAATTTTTCTGGTCGTATGTACAATTTCATTGGCTATGGGTTAGACAAAGATACAGAATTAATCGATATGTTAGAGGTCGAGAGATTAGCACATGAACATAAGCCCAAATTGTTAATTGCAGGTTACTCATCTTATTCTCAAGATTTAGACTTTAAAGCATTTAGAGAAATTGCAGATTCAATTGGTGCTACATTCATGGTCGATGCAGCACATTTTATTGGTTTGGTTGCTGGAAAGGTAGTGGAGAATCCAATGCAGTATGCAGATGTTGTTACTGCTACTACCCATAAAGCCCTTAGAGGACCCAGGGGAGGACTGATCTTATCCAAAGAAAAATTTGCAAAAGATGTGGATAAAAATATTTTTCCAGGTGCTCAAGGAGGTGCAATAAATAATCAGATAGCTGCCAAGGCTGTTTGTTTTAAAGAGGCATTATCTGATGATTTCAAATTATATGCTCAACAGATTTTAAAAAATGCAAAAGCATTAGCTGATTCCTTTACTACAGAGGGGTTAAGGGTTGTAAGTGGGAGTACTACAAATCATATTGTATTAGTTGATACACAAAGTGTGGACTCTGAGCTTACTGGGAAAGATGCAGGCATCCTCCTAAACGAAATGGGCATTACGTTAAATAGAAATGCAATTCCTTTTGATACCAGGTCTCCATTTGTGACATCAGGAATCAGAATGGGTACGCCAGCTGTTACAACCTGTGGCATGAAGGAAGAACAGCTTACCGAAGTTGGTCAGCTTATATCAAATATTTTAAAAAACAGAGATGACGAATTGGCACTAGTTAGTCTTAAAGACCAGGTAAGCGATCTGGCAGTTTCATATCAGCCATATGGCTAAAAATAGTCTCAATTTACAAGATTTTGGACCAGTAAGTTCTTTTTCAACTTCAATAATTAGCGGTCTTTTGGTTGGGTTACTAATACAGTACTTTATAGGTTATGAACCTGTTCCTGTAATTATATTTGTTTTAATTGGAATCTATGATGGTTCAAGGAGAATGTGGCAGATCTCAAAAAAGATAGAAGGTAAATAATGAACGTTGAACTAGTTCTAGCTACGCGTATGTTAAAACGTTCAATACCAATTTATACAATTGTTCCACTTTTCTTTTTGATTAAGTCTACAGAGTCAATGGTTACCTCATTAGTCTCAGGTTTAATTGTTGCTTCAGGATTTTATTTGGGTGCTTTTTTGATGTCTTTCGCGGCAAAGATTTCCTTAAATTTTTATTATTTTTCAGCATTATTTGGTTATGTAGTGAGATTAATTTACATATTTGGGTTTCTCTTATTATTCAGAAACATATATCCTATTGATGAAATGGCAATGTCACTGACAGTGCCAATTGTTTTTTTAAGCATGTTATTTTTAGAAATGGCTATGGTTATTAAGAGAAAAGACACAGATTTAGATTGGGCAAATGATAACAGCAGCTGAAACTTGTGATTTTATAAATGAAGTAGTTTGCAAACCAGCAAATGTAAAAGAGCTATTTGAGTTCGCTAATTTTGGATCATCTCAAATATCCAGGACCGAAGTTTTAATTCTTCTTGCGGGATTAATACCTGTAGCTTTAATGTACTTTGGTCTTAGAAAAAAATCTACCGTACCCGGTAAACTTCAATCCGTAATCGAATCAATTTTTTCATTTGTCAAAGATGAAATAGCAGTCGGTGTAATAGGTAGGGGTGGTGAAAAGTTCACTCCTTATTTAATTTCAGTATTTATGTTTGTTCTTGTTGGAAATCTCTTTGAAGTGACGCCACTGGTCAACTTTCCCGTAACTTCAAGAATGGCACTGCCACTATTTCTAAGTCTTGTAACCTATTTAATCTTTTTGGTAGTTGGTGTTCAAAAACAAGGTATTGGTTACTTCACACATTTAATTTGGCCTCCAGGAGTTCCTGTAGCTTTGAAGCCACTAGTAGGTATTATCGAACTCGTATCAGTCTTATTAGTTAGGCCATTCAGCCTAGCAGTTCGACTTTTTGCAAACCTAGTAGCAGGTCATGTTATGCTCAGTCTTCTTTTAGCATCTGCTTACTTCTTCATTGTGCAACCTGGTGGGGTAGAGTATTTAATAGCCAGAGCCCCTATCGGAGCCGCTTGGTTTACTCTTGGTTTGGCAATTTATGGTTTTGAATTAATAGTTTCAATTTTGCAGGCATACATATTTACATTGTTGTCTGCAGTGTATATACAAACGTCTCTGCACCCAGAGCATTAATAATAAGGAGGAAAATGGAAGCTGCATACGCGTTAATAGGATACGGACTAGCCGCAATTGGTCCCGGTATTGGAATCGGGTTAATTGCAGGTAATGCTGTACAAGCGATGGCTAGACAACCAGAAGCTGCAGGTATGGTAAGAACAACTATGTTCTTAGGTATCGCCTTTACTGAGGCATTAGCACTTATTGGATTCGTTCTATTCTTCTTAGTATAGGATTTACTAATGACTTTAAATTTAAACGTATTTTACGCAGAAGCTGAAGAA
>DBUV01000006.1:0-1343 GCA_002308095.1 Acidimicrobiia bacterium UBA1281 | reverse complement strand
CAGGTTCGGGAGTCGATCTTCTGTTACCAGCTACTTCAGAGTTAGTTGCTGGTATTGCAGCATTCGCTGTTGTCTTTTTCTTTGTTTGGAAATGGGCCCTACCAGCTTTAAATACCACTCTAGAAGAGAGAGCAAAGTCAATAGAAGGACAAATAGAAGCTGCTGAAGCAACTAAAGCTGAAGCAGAGTCTACAAAAGCTGAATATGCAAAGCTTGTAGCTGATGCAAATTCAGAAGTTCAAAAAATTATTGATGAAGGTAAAGCTGCTGCTGAAAAAGTAAAAGAAGAAATGATTGAGCAGGCAAGGCAAGATGCTGAAGCAATTGTTGAAAAAGCTAAGTCAGATTCTGAAGCTGAAAAAGAAAGACTATCTTCTGAAATAAGCTCACAGGTAGCTGATTTGTCTTTGGCAATTTCACAAAAAGTTGCAGCATCAATGTCAGAAAAAGATCAACAAGATTTAATTGATAAATTCATAAAAGATATGGAGACTTCAAGCTAAATGGGAACAGAGTCTTTTTCTAAAGGGTTAGTTGAAATTATTTCATCATCTGATGAAAGTGCAAAAATTGAAGAGGAATTCCTCCAAGTTCTTCAAGCACTAAACGGTAACAGTGAAGCGTTAGATGTATTTAGAAATTTTGGTATCCCGGCTGATAAGAAAATAGAAGCAATTAGTAATATCTTTTCTTCAAGGGTTACTTCAATGACTCTAGATTTAGTAACGCTTACTATCTCACAAGGATTTGCAGATAACTTATCTGAGATTGAACAACAAGTATCAAACTATATTGCTGAAAAAAGAGGTGCTGCTTTAGCAAAAGTTGTTTCTGCAGTTGAATTAAATGAATCAACTCAAAAAAGTCTTAAAGCTGCACTCAAAAATAAACTAGGAAGAGATGTTGAGTTAAGCCTTAAAGTAGATACCTCTGTAATAGGTGGAATCAAAGTAAGCATAGGTGAAAGAACTTTTGATGGTTTACTTTCATCAAAATTTTCAGATATTAAAACAGTATTAGAAGGAAGGTAATGTGAGTGATTTAAATATAGATCCAAAACAAATTTCAGATTCCCTAAAAGAGACTCTAGGGAACTGGTCAGAGGAAGTTAAAGATGACCTTGTTGGTTATGTTGCTTCTATTGCTGATGGTGTAGCAAGAGTTAAAGGATTAGAAAATGCTATGTCTTCTGAACTTCTTGAGTTTCCAGGAGGACTTTTAGGTGTCGCTCTTAACTTAGATGAAGATTCTATTGGTGTTGTTTTAATGGGAGACTCAGACCATATTCAAGAAGGAATGCCAGTAAAACAAACTGGAGACGTACTTTCAATAGGAGTAGGAGA
>DBUV01000066.1:3445-3797 GCA_002308095.1 Acidimicrobiia bacterium UBA1281 | reverse complement strand
ATATAATCTAGCAAACTTGTTTTACCATGATCAACATGGCCCATAACAGTAATAATTGGTGATCTCACAGTTAAATTCTGTTCTTCATCTTGAAATTCTTGTAAAGCAAGTATTTCTGAGCGTTTAATTTCAACTTTTTCAACGATTTCTGGCATTAAATCATATTTTTCTAAAAGTGTTTCTATCTCTTTGTCTTTTAACTGCGAGGTCATTGACTGCATAATGCCAAGAGACATTAAGTCTCCAACTATTTGAGTAGCATCTATATTAATAATTGAAGAGAGCTCTTCAGGGGTACAGCCAGATGGTACTTCAATAATTTGAATATCTACACTTTCAGTATCGGTTTGTT
>DBUV01000066.1:2788-3051 GCA_002308095.1 Acidimicrobiia bacterium UBA1281 | reverse complement strand
GGTAGTACTATCTTCAGTTACATTTTGTTCATTAAATGCTAGAAGAACTAATTCTTCTTCTTCAGGTGTTAAACCAGATGAAGCTGTTTTTACTTCAATACCTAATTCATTAGCAAGGAATACGATATCAGCAGATGCAACATCCAATTCCTTTGCTATTTGATGAATTCGTTTTTTGGCCATTACTCTTCCTCTTGGGTAGCTTCTTCCTGAACTTCTTCCACTACTGGAGAATCTCCTAATCCTTCTATGTCGATTTTGTA
>DBUV01000066.1:0-2419 GCA_002308095.1 Acidimicrobiia bacterium UBA1281 | reverse complement strand
CTGGTTATCTTTTACTGTGACTTTTGCACTTTTAGTGTGCTCATCTATGTCAACTAATTCAATGTCTGCTGGTCCTAGGGCTTCAATAATAAATCGGACTTTGTCCTCTCTCCACTCAACGACATCTAATTTTTCACCTTTTAATTCGTTAACAATTTGTCTCACTCTAGAACCACGAGAACCTACACATGCACCCTTTGGGTCAACATTTGGATCGTTTGAAAATACAGCAATTTTAGTTCTGCTTCCTGCTTCTCTTGCGATTGCTCTTAGTTCAACAGTGCCATCATTTAGTTCTGGAACTTCCAATTCGAGCATTCTTTGAATAAACTCAGGTCTGTTTCTACTGATAATAATAGGTATACCTTTTGCATCTTCTCTAACTTCGGTAATAAGTGCCTTTATCCTATTCCCTCTTTCGAGTCTTTCGAATGGGATCCTTTCACTTGAAGGAATAACTGCTTCTGCGTCTTGAAGATCGATAATTGTTTGATTAAATCTAGAATCAAACTGAGTAACGATTCCAGTTATCAATTCACCCTCTCTACCAATATAAGCATCTAATACAGTTGCTCTTTTAGCGTCCCTAACCTTAGTGGTCATCATTTGTTTGAAGGACTGAGCTGCAATTCTTCCAAAATCAGAATCACTGATATCAGCTTCCCATTCCTTTAAAACATTTCCTTCGTTATCAAGTTCTTGAGCGTAAACAGTAACTTCACCACTTTCTGGATCTAGTGTTACTCTAGCTTCTTCTGCAGCTCCATCTATTCGCATATATGCGGACCTGAAAGCTGAAACCAATGCTTCATACATGCTGTCAACAGTAACACCTTTGTCTAGTGCTAATGATTCGATAGCTTGTTTTATGTCTCCACCTAATTTCATTTTTCTACCTCTATTATTTAACTTTCTGTTTAAATTTGTTGTAATTTACTCTTGCTCTTTTTATGTTGTCTATTTCAAAAATTTGTTGCTCTTCTTCAATTTGGATTGTTACTTTATTAACATCTGACTCTATCAATTCACCCTGAAATGTGTACTCATTATTGACTGGAGAATAAAGTTTAATTTTTACTTCCTCCCCTTGTGCTAACTCGAAATGTCTATCAGTTTTTAATGTACGTTCAATTCCCGGAGTTGAGATAACAAGTTCATAGTCACCTTTAAATAGATTAAATTCTTCTAAATGACGCTGTAATTGATAATTTAATCTTTCAATAACTGAATAATTAATATTTTCTTCAGAGAATATGAAAATTTCTATTTTGTCAATATTTGGAAAATTAACAATGTTTATATCATAAAGTTCAAGATTTTCTTCGGTTAGAAACGTTATCACGGATTCTTTGATGTCGACTTCAGTGTACTCCATCTTCCCTCCGTTCATAAAAAAAGTGGGTTATGACACCCACCAAATGTAGCTAAATTGTCTATATTTATCTTAACAAATTGAGGATTAAAGATAAAGAAATTTTTAATATGATTTTGAAAAAATTACAAATTTACCGCTTTTTTCGCTCTCATTTATCGAAGGTTGTTCATCGGAATGATCTAAGGGATAACATCTAATTGTTGCCTTAGTAAGTTCTTTTACTTTTAATTCATCTTCTTTATTTTCGTTCCAGTAGCAAGAAACAAAGCCATCAGTTTCAGAAAGTTTTTGAATTAAATCTTCCATATTTTCTGCGTGTTGGGTATTTTCTTCAAGAAAATCCTTACTTTTACTTAACATACCAGATTGTATTGAATCTAATAATAAAGGTACTTCAGTGGTTAATGACTTAAAATCAATTTCAGTTTTCACATCATCAATATCTCTTCTTGCTACAACAACGCAATTTTTCTCAATATCTTTAGGTCCAATTTCGACTCGTAAAGGAACTCCCTTTAACTCCCATTCATTAAATTTAAAGCCTGGTGATACCTCACTTCTATCATCAACTTTAACTCTAATTCCTTTAAGTGAATCAGCTAGCTGATGTGCGGTATCAAGAATTGTTTTTGGATCACTATTTTTAGGAATTATCGGAACTATTACGACCTGTATAGGAGCTATTGCTGGAGGTAACTTTAGCCCTTTATCATCACCATGAGCCATAATAATCATGCCAATTAATCTAGTGCTCACTCCCCAACTAGTTTGATAAGGGTGTTGTAATTCATTGTTTTCATCAGAGTATTGGATTTCAAAAGCTTTCGAAAAATTTTGTCCTAGTTCATGTGACGTACCAGCTTGTAAAGCTTTTTTATCTAACATCATTGCTTCAATTGAATAAGTAACTTTTGCTCCAGCGAATTTTTCAATTTCAGATTTTATTCCTTTTACAACTTTCACCGCAGCTACATTTTGTGTGAACTCTTCATAAATATCTAGCATCTGTAATGCTTCTTTAGTTGCCTCATCTTTTGTTTGATG
>DBUV01000040.1:2787-2920 GCA_002308095.1 Acidimicrobiia bacterium UBA1281 | reverse complement strand
GTCCACACTTATGAAAATTCTTTACGGCATCGAGCAGCCAGATGAAGGAGAAATCTTAATCAATGGTACTCCTCAAGTAATAAACAAAGTTGAAACTGCAATAAATCTTGGTATTGGTATGGTGCATCAAGAA
>DBUV01000040.1:0-2484 GCA_002308095.1 Acidimicrobiia bacterium UBA1281 | reverse complement strand
CATCAAGAATTTACACTTGTTCCAAGCTTTACTGCTCCGGAGAATATTGGTCTCGGTCAGGAGCCAAAAAATAGTAGAGGACTTGTTGACTGGAAGGGTTTAAACAACGCAGTTATGGAAATAGCTAAAAAATATGGTTTTGAAGTTGATCCTGGTCTAAAAATGATTGATGCTTCTGTGGGGGTACAGCAGAGGACTGAAATATTGAAAACTTTGTATCGAAATGCAAATATTCTTATATTAGATGAGCCAACAGCTGTTCTAACACCTCAAGAAACAGACGAACTATTTACTGTAATTAGAACTCTTGTTGATGAAGGTAAAACAGTTATCTTTATAACTCATAAGCTTAGAGAGGTAATGGAAATTGCTGACAGAGTAACAGTAATGAGAGCTGGTGAAGTTCAAGGTGTTTCTGAGACGAATAAGACTTCAATAACAGAGCTAGCTTCACAGATGGTTGGAAGAGAAGTTTTTTTGCAGGTTAAAAAAGATGAAGCTCAACCAAAAGAAAAAATTCTTGATGTACAAAATCTATGGGTACACGATGCAAGAGGTTTACTGGCTGTAAAAGGAATAGATCTTGAGATTAAAAAAGGTGAAATAGTCGGAATTGCAGGCGTTGAAGGGAATGGTCAAACAGAGCTTGTAGAGGCTTTAACAGGTCTTAGAAAAGCTAGTGAGGGCAAAGTAATGTATCTGGATGAAGATATAGCATCCAGTACACCTAAAAATATTCGACGAAAAAAAATTGCTCATATACCAGAGGATAGGACAAACACTGGGCTCAATACTCAACTAAGTATTTGGGAAAACTTAATTGGAAACTCTTACTTTAGAAAACCCTTATCAGCTAGAGGAATTTTTAATCTGAAAAAGGTAGCAGAGCATTCTAATAAGTTAAGAGAAGACTTTGATATTAGAGCACCAAACGTTTCTCTAAAAGTTAAGTCTCTTTCTGGAGGTAATCAACAAAAAGTTGTTGTCGCTAGGGAATTATCCGAAGACCCATCCTTGACAATCGCTTCACAGCCAACTCGAGGTGTTGATATTGGTAATATTGAAGCAATTCATGAACAGCTTGTACAAATGAGAGATGAAGGTGGAGCAGTGTTACTTGTATCTGCTGAGCTTGACGAGGTCATGGCTGTCGCAGATAGGGTAGGTGTCATGTATGAAGGAGAAATTGTAAAATGGGTCAATCCAAAAGAAGTTGACCAGGCTCAAATGGGTCTCTACATGGCAGGAGTTAAAGACTAGTGGATAAGTTTTCATTTAAAGATGTTTTAGTCACAGTTGCTGGCTTGTTTATTACAGTATTTATTGCATGGGTACTTATTTCTGCAACAGGAAACAATCCATCAGAGGTAGCAAAGTACCTTTATGAAGGAGGCTTCAAAGGAACCAGGAATATAGCAAACTCTCTTTATCAAGCAACACCTTTAATTTTAACTGCTGTTGCCACGCTTATATCATTCAGGGTAGGAATGTTTAATATCGGAATTAATGGTTCAATGTACGTTGGAGCTTTATATGCAGGTTGGGCTGGATACAGATTTACTGATCTCGGTCACTACTCTCATGTAACCTTATGTATAGCAATAGGAATGTTTGTTGGTGCTGCGTGGATGTTGTTGCCAGCTTTACTGAGAGTTTATGCTGGGGTGAGTGAAATTATCTCAACTATCATATTAAATTTCGTTGCAGTGTTATTTGTCTCTTACATGGCAAATGGACCTTTTAGAGCAGATCCAATTGCACCAGCTACCCCAAGGATTCTCGAAACAGCTGAACTAAAACAAATTTTTCCAAACTCACAATTTAATACAGGCTTCTTTATTGCTGTTTTTGTAGCTATATTGGCACACTTTGTGTTGAATAAAACAACTTTTGGTTACGAACTACGTTCTGGTGGTGACGGCCTGGTCGGGATGTATCCATCAAGGTTTAGTTCATATTTAGGAATCCCATCCGATAGATCTGCAATAATTGGCATGCTCCTATCAGGTGCATTAGGAGGTCTTGCTGGCGCAATAGAGGTTCTTGGTGCCGTAAGGTATTTCTTTCAAGAGTTGGAATTTAATCAGGGTTTTGATGGCATTTTGATAGGAATCTTAGGAAAGCTTGAACCAATTGGTGCAATAATTGCATCCTTGTTCTATGGGGCAATAAAAAATGGTGGTTTTTATGTTGACTATAAAACTGATGTCGCAAGAGAGATAATAATTGTGTTAATTTCAATCTTGATATTCTTTGTAAGTGCACAAAAAATAGTAAAAGGATTAGAGAAATATCCTATCGTCAAGAAAATGGATAGTTTCTTTTCAAGGAAGAAGATGTAATGGAATGGATTGAAATTTTCGATATATCACTTGTAAGAAGTTTACTTAGGTCAACAGCACCGATAGCAATTGTTGGTCTTGCAGCAGCAATTTGCTCTGCTGCTGGTGTATTAAATATTGGCCTAGAAGGCAAGATGCTCAA
>DBUV01000071.1:45392-46630 GCA_002308095.1 Acidimicrobiia bacterium UBA1281 | reverse complement strand
TATGCTTGGAATTGAGACTGAAATGGCTTCCAGAATTGCAATATCATCTGCAGGACTCTGGTGGTTAATATTCTCTTTTATGAGCTTCTCACGAATGAAAATTACTGAAAATAAACCGGAAATATCAAGTGGAAATGTATTTGCGAATGCATACACAAAAAACTTCAAAACACTTAAAAAGATTAGAAGATTTCCCTTTCTTATGTATTTTTTAATTGCATATTTGTTTTATTGGGATGGGCTACAAACAGTAATAAATATGTCGGCAGCATTTTTTACAGAAGTTATTCTTCTTGATCAGACTCAAATCATAATTGTTTTTATAGTTGTTCAGTTTGTAGCTTATTTTGGTGCAAAATTAGCTGGCGTAATGGCTAAAAAAATTGGTCAAAAAAATACTCTGTATTACACAATGTTTCTGATATTTATCGTTGGTAATGCTGCAGCATTTGTGCCAGAAAAACAATTTTTACCTGTTATTGGGCTAGGGGTATTCACTGCTATGGGAATGGGTGGTTTACAGTCCGTTAGTAGAAGTGTCTATGCCTCAATGCTACCAAAAGGTGCTGAGGGTGAATTCATGGGTTTCTTTTCAGTTTTATCTAGATTCTCAGCTATTTGGGGTCCATTAATTTATAGCTACGTTAGTGCAACAACTGGAAATCCTAGATTGTCATTACCTGTTATTACATCTTTCTTTGTAATTGGATTTTTAATTCTGAGAAAAGTTGATATGGATAAAACAATAACTGAAGAAGAGTGGGCTGCTATTTAATTAGCTTTCCTAAGTTAGAATACAAAGCTGAAACAGTTATTGGACCAACTCCACCAGGAAATGGTGACCTACTAGATAAATAGTTGTCTAATCCAGTGGTGTCAACATCACCACTATTTTTACCATTATTGTTTGAAATGCCTACGTCGATAACAATACTGTCCTCTTTAAAATCTTCTTTTGAAAACAAATTACTATTTCCAACTGCTGAAATAAAAATATCAGCTTGTTTAGTGAAATTTTTTAAATTAGTTGTTTTGCTGTGAATCACTGTAACGTTAGCATTGTATTTCTTATTACTTAAAAGTTTAGATAGTGGTGAGCTAACTAATCTTGATCTGCCTGCTATTACAATATTTTTGTCTTCTGTTGTGATGTTGTAAAATTTTAAAAGTTCTAGGACAGCAAGAGAGGTTGCAGGAATGATTTTGTAATTTTCAGTGTACAGATAGCCAAGATTGTG
>DBUV01000071.1:32047-44970 GCA_002308095.1 Acidimicrobiia bacterium UBA1281 | reverse complement strand
ACAAAACATCTTCAGATGAGGAATCATCGGGCAATTTAACCCAATTAAAATTTACACCTAGTTCTTTTGCTTTATCTTCTTTTCTAGAAACATATAATAAAGAGGCAGGGTTGTCTCCTACTGTTATAGCAGTAAGAGTTGGCGAATTACCATTTTTGTTTATATAGGTTTGTATATTTTTTTTTGTAACTTCATCCAATAGATTTGCTACAGGCTGACCATACAATATTTGTTCCATATTGCTACAGTTTAATAAGACTCAACCATAGTTTTTAATTAAATATGATTAATATAACATTATGCAAATTTCCAAATTAAATGAACTAATCACACCATCTGGAACAATGGCAATATCTAATAAAGCTAGATTGTTAAAACAGCAAGGTAAACCTGTAATTGGGTTTGGAGCTGGAGAACCTGATTTTCCAACACCAAATTATGTAATCAAAGATGTTCAAATTGCCGCTGAGGATCCAGTTAATCATAAATATTCTCCAGTTGCAGGATTAGACATATTAAAAGATGAGATTGTAAGAACTAGTGATTTATATTCCGGTATTAATATCCAAAATGATAATGTTTTAGTAAGCAATGGTGGAAAGCAAGCAATTCTTACAGCTTTTTTATCAATTTTAGATCAAGGAGATGAGGTCTTAATTCCAGCACCATATTGGACTACTTATCCAGAAGCAGTAAAAATTTCTGGTGGAGAACCAGTAATAGTTGATACATCTTTTGAAGATGACTTTAAAATAAGCACTTCACAATTAGACAGTCTAAAAACAAATAAAACCAAGATTTTAGTTTGGGTATCCCCTTCAAATCCTACAGGTGTTGTTTACTCTAAAAAGGAAGCTGAGGATATTTACCAATGGGCTTTTGAAAACGATATTTGGATTTTATCAGATGAACTATACGAACACCTTGTATACGAAGGCACAACTTCCCCATCACCCGCACAATATGATACAGATTTGAAAAATACTATCGTAATTAATGGAGTAGCCAAAGCTTATTCAATGACTGGTTGGAGAGTTGGATGGATTATCGCAAATACAGATGTTATAAATATGGCAAAAAAAATACAATCACATGCAACTTCAAATGTGTCAAACTTGTCCCAAATAGCAGCATATTCTGCACTAAAGAATGGTCTTGGTGAGACTGAAATTATGAAAAAAAGCTTTAACAGAAGAAGGATGTTTGCAATTGAAGAATTTTCTAAAATAGAAAAAGTTAATCTTATTAAACCATTAGGAGCTTTTTACTTATTTCCAGATATAAGTTACTACTGCAATGACAAAGTCATTCCCGGAGTAAATAACTCTATAGATTTTTGTAATTGGTTACTGGATGAGCATTACATAGCTTTTGTACCTGGTGAAGTCTTTGGGAAAAATGGATACTTAAGGTGTTCATATGCATTGAGTGATGAAAACCTTAAAGAAGGCTTAGAAAGATTCGCTAAGGCTATTAAAAGTCTCAAATGAACAATATACAAAAAAGAAGTCTGTATTCATGGCTCTTTTTTGACTTGGCAAACACCGTATATGCTTTTGTTATTCCAGGATTATACTTCTCTGTTTGGTTGGTAAGCGAACAAGGGTGGACTGACCAAGCTTTAGGTTTTGCTACTTCCAGTGCTATGGTAATTGTTGCAATTTTAGGACCATGGGTTGGAGCTAGATCAGATGGTTCTCAAGGAAAAAAACCTATGCTATTAATAACTACATTGATATGCATATTTGCAACATTTTTACTTGGAACGTTTAATGTAAACATTTCAGTCTTACTTTTCATCATTTCGTTGATTGGTTTCAACCTAGGCTCAGTAGTTTACGATGCACTGCTGGTATCGGTTAGCACTTCTGAAAATAGAGGAAAAATATCTGGTATGGGAGTAGCTTTTGGTTATGTTGGCTCATTACTAGGTTTTGGTGTAGCAACTTTATTGCAAAGTTTTGGATATAGCTATATTGAAATATTTAGATCAGTTGCAATTATGTTTTTAATATTTTCACTTCCTGCATTTATATTTATTAAAGAAAAAAAGATAGGTGAAAAAAAATCAACAATTAAAGTTACTGAATCGATTTCTCTAGTTATACGGTCATGGAAACACTCAAAAAAGTATCCTGGATTAACAAGATTTCTTGTTGGAAGATTCTTTTATGCGGATGCAATCAACACCTTAATAAGTGGTTTACTTGCTGTATATTTAGTGGAAGAAGTTGGTTTAACTCCTGAAGATAGCCAAAACTTACTGGGGTTGGCAATCATTATTTCAATAATAGGTGGCTATGTTTTTGGCAAAGCGGCTGATAGATATGGGCCAAGAAAATTAACGTTAATTAGTTTATTATGTTGGATGGCTTCTCTTAGTATCGCAATTATTGCGACTGAATTCAATCAATTATGGCTTATCTATGTTACAGGTGTCCTAGGAGGATTTAATATTGGTGGAATTTTTGCTGTGGATAGAGTTTTTATGACGAGACTAAGTCCTGAACAGCACCTTGGAGAATTTTATGGTTTGTACTCAACTGTTGGCAGGTTTGCAACAATATTGGGGCCTCTATTGTGGGGTCTTGTTGTGAACACTCTGGGGTATGGTCGAAATGCTGCAATGGGTGTTCTCATTGTTTTACTTGCAATTTCCTTTTATATAATAAAAGGTGTTTCTGATAAACAAACGTTCTAGAAAAAGAAGAACCTTTTCCTTTTTTTAGATTCCTCTAATTGTTCTCTAGTGTTTTTTAGTTTTTCCCGTAAAAACTCTGCTTCAGCTTCTGATTTAGCAGCTCTTTCACGTGCCTCAGCCATTAATTGATTAGCTTCATGAAGATTTCCTAATTGATTTAAAACTGTTTGCCAAGCCTCTAAAGGGACAATCAAATTGTTTTCGTTATTTTCACTTTTATCTTGTTCAAAATTTTCTGATGATTTATCTTCTTCTAGATTCTGCTGTTCTTCAACTGTTTTTTTATTATCTGAAAAAAAACCGTACTTCTCTGACATCCGATCTTCATATGAAGACATTATACAAATTCTTCCTTTAGAGTTTCAAGAGTCGGATAGTCAAATATAAAACCAGCTGCGAGTAGTTTCTCAGGTATAGCTCTGATGCTGTTTAGTCCCAGACTTTCTCCTAACTCCCACCCAACTGCAAGCTTCATTAAAGCTTCAGGAACTGGAGGAAAGAAATAAGCTTTATTCATTACCTTAGCGATGATTCTTGCAAAATCCTTTTGCATCAATGGTTCAGGAGATGTGATATTAACAGGACCTTCTAGTTCATCTTTTTCTAAGCAAAAATTATATGCTCTTGCGACATCGTTAACAGACACCCAACTAAAGTATTGAGTACCTTTACCAATAGGACTTGCGATATTTAATTTTGTTATCAGTGTGAAAATGTCAGTAGCAACATTTCCTTTTCCGAGCATAATTCCAGCACGAGCAGATACGACTCTTACTCCAAGTTTTTTTAATTCATATAGAGGTTCTTCCCAACATTCTTCTGCAACTAATTGTAAAAATTGTCCTTTATTAAATGGTGTGTCTTCGGTAACTACTCTGTCTCCTTGGTCACCGTAAATATCATTTCCAGAAGCAGTGATAAATATTTTTGGATGATTATCAGTGGATTTGTAAGTCGAAACAAATAAATCAGATGCCCATTTTCTTGACCAATAAATTCTTGATTTTCTTTCTTTACTCCATCGTCCTCCAGAAAAAGGCAGGAATCCAAGTAAGTCTTTTGGAGCAATACTCTCACCTGCTAGATGAATTATTGCATCTAGTTCTTGAAATTTATCAATATCAATTTCTTGCTTAGAAGGGCTCCAATAAATTTCATTTTCATTTTTTACAGGTCTTCTTACAAATTTTAAAACCTCATGATTATTTGATTCAAGCTCTCTAACAACTTTTTTTCCAACATAACCACTTGCGCCCGTAACACCAACCTTCATTCTTCTTCTCCGTAATATAAGAAGAAATCTTCTATTTGTTTTGAGAATTCATCAATACCTGTTCCTAAATTTTTATCAAAATTAACCGTAACCATGTTTGATTGAATAAAAATACTCTCAATGTCTTGAGAGTATTTAAACAATTTCAATGCTAACTGTGCACTTACTTCGTCATGAAGTGAAGCATCAGCAATGTTATGGTAAGTTATGCCATCCTGACCAGATAATGATCGGTTCAAATCAAAGATTATATTTTTGTTGAATGAGGTAGTTTTCAACTCAATTTTTTGTCCCATTATTCTCCTATTTTCATAACTCGTAATAAATTTGTTGCTGCCTCTTGGTTGGGAGGTGTTCCTGCAACAATAACAACTTTATCATTCTTTTTAAAGTTTTTATTGGTTTGTAGCCAAGAATCTGCAATTTCAAACATTTCCTCAGTTGTATCAAATCTTTCAATTTTAGTCTGCTCTACACCCCATAAAATATTCATTTGCCTTAAGGTAAGGTCTTTTGCACTGAATGTAATGATTGGTGCACTTGGTCTGTAATTTGAAATTAAGAGAGGTGTTGTTCCCGTCTCAGTGTAAGCTACGATTGCTTTAGCATCAATATCATTTGCTACCTGAACAGCCGCTTTCGCTAATGAGGTAGCAAAAGTATCAACAGATGAAAGAGTTTTAAATCTCATTGATGAGTAATGATTATTTGAGTCAGCTTCTTCACAGATAGAGGACATCACTTTTACAACTATATTTGGATGTTCTCCAATTGAAGTTTCTGCAGATAACATTACTGCATCTGTTCCATCAAGTATCGCATTTGTGATATCTGTTACCTCTGCTCTTGTTGGTCTAAATGAACTTTTCATAGACTGTAACATTTCTGTAGCAGTGATAGATATTTTACCTTTGTAATTTGCAGTATCTAGAATCTTTTTTTGAGCAAAGGGCACTTGTTCAAGAGGAAGCTGTACACCTAAATCTCCCCTAGCTACCATGACGCCATCAGCTTCATCTATTATAGAATCTAGATTTTTCATAGCTTCTTTAAGTTCTATCTTGGCTATGATTTTTATTCCTTTTTTAACAATATCTCTAACTTCTTTAACATCTGCTGCTTTTCTTACAAAAGATACAGCGACAATATCGACACCTATTTCTTCTCCAAAATTTAAATCTTCTTTATCTTTAGTAGTTATTGCAGATACAGATAGTTTGGAGTCTGGAAATGCAACTCCTTGATTGTCTCTAAGCTCTCCTCCAATTTCCACTGAAGCCTTCATGGTTGAACCTTCAAGGCTTTCAATTCTCAACACAATCTGACCATCATCGATAAATACCCTTTCACCGATTTTTATATCATTGAATAAGTTTTCATAATTTATAAATAAAGATGAACTATTTGAGATTGATTTTGAATTAGTAATATCGACCTTTTCCGTGGGATGAAATACAGTTCCTTCATCTGCTATGCCAGTTCTAATCTTTGGGCCTTGGATGTCTTGCATAATTGCAATAGGTTTATGGTATTCCCTTGCCCAAGATATAACATTTTTGTGATCATCGTAGCTTCCATGAGAAAAATTTAATCTCAGAACATCTACACCAGCTTCTATTAATTCATGTATTTTTTCTTTTGTTTGAACACTTGGGCCAACTGTTGCAATTATTTTTGTTTTTCTATTCATTTCATTTTCCAACCTAATAGCATGGTATAACAAAAATAAGAATATGAATAAAACTTTTTTAATTGGAATTCCTATAAGAGATTTTGTTAATCCTATGTCTAGGTTATCAGACCTATTGACTCCTAGTGAAAGAATAGACCTTGCAAAAAATCTTATATTAAATCTTGTAAATGCATTCTCAGATGAGGAAACAAGTATCTATATTATTAGTAATAGCCCTGAAGTAGAACTCTTCTGTAAGTTAAATAACTTAAATAATTTTCAATCCCAAAAACAAGGGCTAAATGAAGAAGTTAAAGAATTCATAAATGCAGTAGATAATTACAACTATTGGACAATTGTTCATGGTGATTTACCTTATATAACAAAACACTTTGCGGGTGTCTGGAAAAAGTTATGTGAATCAAAAGAAATTGTAATTACAGAAAGTAAAGATCGGGGTACACCTATTTTTGGTGGGAATTTAAAATTTAATAATTTTACATATGGAAAAAATAGTTTTTTAAAACATATGGAAATTCTCCATGATTTGTCAATTAAGTGCGAGAAGGTCTTCCATAAAGAATTTTATTTTGAGTTAGATGATGAAGATGACTATGAAGAATTTCTACAAAATCTACCAAGATGGTACAAAAAGCTTAACAACTCTTAGCAGCCCCGACCGGATTTGAACCGGCGTTTCCGCCTTGAGAGGGCGGCGTCCTAGGCCTCTGGACGACGGGGCCTCTGCTCGGGGAGAAGGACTTGAACCCTCAACGATGGGACCAGAACCCATTGTGTTGCCAATTACACCATCCCCGAAAGATAGCAGCCCCGACCGGATTCGAACCGGCGTTTCTGGGTTGAAAACCCAGCGTCCTAGGCCTCTGGACGACGGGGCCGTATAAGTATTAAGAATATATCAATTTAATTATTAATTGTTATAATTTTTCAATTGATTCTGCAAGCCTAGCTAAAACTGCATCTTTACCTAAAGCATATATTGACTCAAATAGTGGTGGACTCACTTTTGTACCAGTCACTGATACTCTTGTAATTTGAAATCCTATTTTTGGTTTCGTATCTTTATTTTTTAATTCTTCTCTCATTATGTTTTCAATGTTTGATAATGAAAAATCTTCCAGGCTTTTAAAAATTTCTCTAATAGACATTAAATAACTTTGTCCTTCTGATGAATTGACACTATCCCATTCTTCCTGATTAACTTCAAAAGGCTCATCTAATAAAAATTTTATCTGTGGGGTTAGGTCATTCAGTGTTTCTATTCTCTCTTGAACTGATGGAAGAATTTTTTTTATTCGGCTAATTTCTTTTTCAAAAAGTTCCCTATCTAAGTCTTGTGATATTTTTTCTAGAGCAGAAAGAGTAAAATCATCATCGCTGGTATTTCTTATATACTGCCCGTTCATCCACAAGAGTTTAGTTGTATCAAAAATAGCTGGATTTGGTAAAACATTAGCTAAATCAAATTTTTGGATTACTAAATCCTTATCAAATATTTCAAGATCATTACCAGGTGCCCAACCTAGCAAACACATATAGTTGAATAAAGCCTCAGGTAGTAAACCCATGTCTCTAAAAGAACTAACTGACGTATCCCCATGCCTTTTACTAAGTTTTTTACCATCAGGACCAAATAATAAGGGTAAATGGCAAAAGGTAGGAACGTCTGCATTTAGAGCTTGCATTAAAAGTATATGCTTAGGTGTAGAGGAAAGTATATCTTCTCCTCTTGCTATGGTTGTAATTTCATAATCTATATCATCTACTGTTGAAGCTAAATGGTATGTTGGCGATTTATCAGATCTTAAAATAATGAAATCTTCCACATCTGAAAGTTCAAATTTCATTGAACCACGGGTAATATCATCAAAAACTATAGAGTTTTCATTAGGAACTTTAAATCTAATAGCTCCTTCATCCTCGTAAGCTAGTCCACGAGAAAGTAAGGACTCAGCAATTTCCCTGTACCTATCAAAACGTAAAGATTGTTTATATTCACCATGTGGACCGCCTACCTGTATTCCCTCATCCCAATCTATACCTAACCATTTAAAGTTTTTAACAATGTCATTGATATATTCTTCGCTAGATCGGGCAGTATCAGTGTCATCAATTCTGACTAAAAAAGTTCCATTGTTAGCTCGCGCATACAACCAATTAAAAAGAGCCGTTCTAGCATTTCCTATATGTAGGTGACCAGTTGGTGATGGAGCTATTCTTAATTTCATTTACTACTCAACTGTATTAATTTGAGTACCAAGCGTTTCAATTTCAATTTTTATTTCATCTCCTGGTTGTACTTTACTAACACCCTCTGGAGTTCCTGTTAATATCACATCTCCAGGTAACAAAGTCATAATAGAAGATATGAACTCAAGAATTTCTCCAATTTTAAACATCATATCTTTAGTATTACCATCTTGTTTCAACTCATTGTTAACGTATGATTTTATTGAGAGCTCAGGGTTTTCATCAAATTCAGTCTGAATAAATGGTCCTAATGGACAGAAGGTATCAAATCCCTTGGCTCTTGTGAAGTGCCCAGTTTTGCCCTGTAATACTCTTTCAGATAAATCATTTGCAATAGTAAATCCTAAAACGTGATCTTTCCAATTATTCCTGTCAATGTTTTTTGATACCTTAGATATAACTAAGGCTAATTCAGATTCGTGATCAACATGTTCACCAATGCTTGGATATTTTATTTTTTGACCCGAACCAATAACAGATGTTGAAGGTTTTATGAAAATAATGGGATGCTCTGGAAGATTGTCGCTATATTCTGGTAATCCCATTTCTGCTGCATGTTTGGCATAGTTTTTTGCAATTGCAACTACTTTCGAAGGGAGTACTGGCGCAAGTAATTCAATTTCTTGAATGTCATAAACTTCTTCAGTGTTTTCCCATATAACAAATGGGGATCCATCGTAGCGAGTCACCTTTCCATCGTGTAACTCACCATAAAAAATATCATTTTCGTATTTCGCTCTAACTATTTGCATATTTAATACCTTATTGATTCTATGTTATATGAGCTATGTTAAAAAATTAAATACTTTTGTAAGATAAGCCCCTTGCATTTTCTCTTTAGAAGACTTATCGAGTATTTCATTAGTCAACTCACCTGTAGAGTTTTCAGATATTCTCAAGAGTCCAAGAACAAGATGAAAATCAGCTGAAGTTGGAGCTCTGCCAAAATGTGATGATCTGTACAGTATTAAATTAACAATAACATTCGTGATCAATTTTTTTCTTGGGTGAGATGCCCACAAATCAGAGTATTTATTAACTATCTTGATGGCAAATCCGCTATCTGGTCCAACGTTACCATAAGCAGTAAATGTAGGATCTAATTTTTCTGCAGGTCGTGAAGGCATTCTCCTAGGCACTGGAAGTGCTGTCTCTTTTGAACTTACACCATAATCTATGTTTATATTTGGCTCTTGTGACATTAAATCAATGTTAAATAATGTTTGAAGTTATCTTCTTTTCCATTAACAATTTCTAGATATTTATTCCGTATATTTGATGTAATTTTTCCAACCATTCCATCACCAATAGCAATTTTATCAATTGAAACTACACCTACTATTTCAGTTGCGGTACCTGTAAAAAAGATTTCATCAGCTGAAATTAAGTCTTCTCTTGTCAGATTTTTCTCCTCCAAATCAATGTCAAGATACTTAGCGATTTCCATAACTGTTTTTCTTGTTATCCCCCCCAATGCACCTGTTTCAATAGGTGGTGTGAAAAGTTGTTCATCCTTAACCATAAATATATTCTGACCACTACCTTCTGCAACTGTGCCGGTATCGCCTAACATTATTGCGTCATCAAACCCCTGCTTTACTGCATCAATTTTTGCTAGTGTAGAGTTCATATAACCACCAACACCTTTTGCATATGGCTTAAAACTTTTAGGGCTGATTCTTTGCCAATCTGATATACAAACATTAACACCTTTACTACCAGCCTCATCGCCCAGATAAGCACCCCATTCCCACGCTGCTATGGCTACTCTTACGGGAATATCTTGAGGAAGTAAACCCATTTCTCCATCACCGAAAAAAACAAGTGGTCTTATATATGCAGATTTTAGTTTATTTACTTTTACAATTTCTTTAATTGCATTAGTAATAACATTCTTATTAAATGGAATTTCTAAGTTGTATGCCTCTGCGGATCTATAAAGTCGGTCGACGTGATCATTTAGAAATTGTATTGAAGTACCTTGTGCGGTCTCTCTTGCTCGCATCCCTTCAAAAACTCCTGTTCCGTAATGCAAGGTGTGCGTCATTACACTAACTGTTGCCTTATCCCACTCAACAAGTTCGCCATCAAGCCATATAAATTCTGATTTTTTCATTATTAAATACAAATACTACACCTTTTATTCAATGAATCCATAAAAAATACTATTATTCAAATATGAAAACATTTATTGCTTCAGGATTTGGAGTAGGTCTAATCTGGAAGTCTTTATTTGGAGATAAAAAAGGAGGCGGTACGTTTGCATCCTTTGTCTTTGTTCTTTTGTTATTCCTTTTTCAAATTAAGACGGTATGGCTTTTAATAATATTTGTTTTATTAACAATACTTTATTTTTTAACCGTAGATGATGAATCGTGTTCGAACGACCCAAGTTGGATTACTCTTGATGAAATAGTTGGAATGAGCTTAGCTTCACTAGCCTCCCCATCTGAATTATTACCTCTGGTTGCGGGATTTGTAATATTTAGAGCATCTGACATATTAAAGCAACCTAACATAGTTGCTCAGATGGAATCTATTCCAGGGAAAAAAGGTGTACTTTATGATGATTTAGCAGCAGGTGCATTTGGATTGCTTGGAGCTACAATTGTAAATCAGTTTATTGTTCTATCTCTTTAAGTAAAAGTTCTTTAGCCACTGATGGATTGACTTTACCATTTGAAAGCTTTATTACCTGACCAACTAAAAAACCTATTAATTTTTGCTCTCCGTTTGAAATTCGTTCAATTACCTCTTCATTTTCATCAAGAACTTCCTTGACCATTTTACTAATCTCTTCGGTATCATTTTCTTGAATAAGTTTACTTGCTACTGCATACTCTTCAGGATTGATTTTCTCATCAATTAATTTTGATAAAATTTCTTTTCCAGAGGTAAAAGATATCTTATCACTCTTAACTAAAGAAATTATCTCGCTTAGATTTTCAGGATTCAACCAAGTTGGAGGTGTAGCTTTCTCTAGTTTTCTTAATTGCCCTTGTAATTCTCCTGTTATCCAATTGAAAGAAACTTTAGAATCTTTAGTTATGTTTGAAACAGAATTGTAAAGTTCTCCTATCCATGTTGCACTTTTTCCCAGACTATTTGCATCTTCAATGCTTAAGCCACTTTCAATAAATGTATTTCTTTTATCTGATGGGAGCAGTGGCATGTCTTTTTTAATATCTGTGACAAAATCTTCATCTAGAATCATGTTAGGAATATCAGGATCTGAAAAATAACGATAATCTGCACTTCCCTCTTTAGATCTCATAGAACTAGTAACTTCTTTTTTTTCATCCCAATGTCTTGTTTCTTGAATAATAATTTCCTCATTTTTAAGCATTTTTGTCTGTCTAGAAATTTCATACTCTATTGCTTTCTCAAGAGACTTCAAAGAGTTCATATTTTTAATCTCTACTTTTGTACCTAACTCATCAGCATTTTCGTAAGCAACTGAAATATTTGCATCAAATCTTAAATTTCCTTTTTCTAACTTTCCTTCTGATATATTTAAATCTATTACAAGTTGTCTAAGTTCCTCTATGTAGGCAACTGCTTCTTTTGAAGATTTTATTAAAGGTTTTGTTACAACTTCAACTAGAGGTATCCCAGCTCTATTAAAATCTAGGTGAGTACTAGTTGCTGAATCAATTCTACCTGATCCAATATGTGTACTTTTTCCGGTGTCTTCTTCCATGTGTACGCGTTCAATTTCTACTGTTCCAAATTCCCCATCAACAACTATTTCAAGAGAACCATCAGTACCAACAGGCAGGTCAAATTGTGATATTTGATAATTTTTTGGGAGATCTGGATAAAAATAGTTTTTTCTATGAAACATGCCATCATTAGTTATCGCGCAGTTGGTACTTAATGCTAAAAGTGTAATGTATTCAATTGCTTTTTTATTAGGTACCGGTAAAGAACCCGGGAGACCAATACAAGTAGGACAAAGATTTTCGTTTGGTTTTTCAGTTTCTGCAACATTGCACCTACAAAACATCTTTGAATTAGTTTTTAATTCAACGTGTGTCTCCATGCCAATTGTTGGTACTATATTCATTCTCCATCACCCTGTATTTGAGGTAAAGCATCAAAAGATACCTCTGATTCTAAGTTTTGAGCAAAATCTAATAAGGTATTATCAGTATTAGAGGGACTCATTATCTGAACTGATAGTGGAAGCCCGCTGGATGATAATCCTGTTGGAATACTGATAGCTGGCATTCCAACAAGGTTTGCAGGTATCGTACATAAATCAGACATATACATCTCAAGTTGATTGTCAGATTTTTCTCCAAACTTGAATGGATCTGAAGGTGTAGTCGGTGAAATTAAATAATCAACTTGCTCGAAGGTTTCTGTAAATTCTTTCTTCATCATAGATCTAGCTTTCAATGCTTGTCCATAAAATGCATCGTAATAACCAGCTGAAAGAGCATATGTTCCCAGTAAAATCCTTTTTTTAACTTCTGGGCCAAATCCTTCAGCTCTAGTTGCTTCCATCATCTCATAACTAGTATTACCATTCACTCTATTTCCATACCTTACTCCGTCAAACCTAGATAAATTGGCAGAACATTCAGCTGGTGCAATAAGGTAGTAAATACTAATTGACATTTTTGTCAGAGGTAACGAAACCTCAATAATTTCGTGTCCCTGTGATTCAAGTAATTTTGAAACTTTATGAACTTCTGATTTTGCATCTTCAGAAATTCCATCTTCCATTAATTCTTTAATAATCCCAATTTTTGCTTTTTCTAATTTAGGCTGCTTGACATTTACATCTTTTAAAGAAGTAGCATCAAATGGGTCATGTCCTCTTATCGAATTATAAAGAATCTTTGCATCTGAAACGTTGTTTGTAATTGGACCAATTTGATCTAAAGATGAAGCAAATGCGACTAATCCATACCTGGAAACTGTTCCATAGGTTGGCTTAAAACCAACTACCCCACAAAATGATGCAGGTTGTCTAATTGAACCACCTGTATCACTACCTA
>DBUV01000071.1:2983-31646 GCA_002308095.1 Acidimicrobiia bacterium UBA1281 | reverse complement strand
GGACCGAAAGCTGAGTTTTCAGTTGATGAACCCATTGCAAACTCATCTAAATTAGTTTTTCCAGTAAAAATTACACCTTCTTCTTTAAGTTTGGAAATAACAGTTGCATCATATGGTGAAATATAATTTGAAAGCATTTGAGATGAACATGTTGTAGCGTAACCTGATATATTAATGTTGTCTTTAATGGCAACTGGAATACCATCAAGAACTCCTAACTCATCTCCTTTAAGAAACCGTTCATCTGCATCAGTTGCTTTTTTTATATTTTCTTCTTGAAATAAGCTCAAGTGCCCGTGAATTATTGATTCGGTACTCGCTGTACGCTCAAAAACTTCTGTATATAGTTCAGATGGTTTTAATTTTTTATCTTTAAATAGTTTATTTATATCTGAAATTGGTAATTTGTAATGATCCATAATTAGTCCAGAGCTGGAGGAACTACAAACTGGCCATCTATAGCTTCAGGTGCATTACTAAGAGCTTCATCATGGGTAAAAAACTTAAATGCTTCATCTTCAGCTAAATTCAAAGACATACCTAAAGGATGAATTGTAATTTTTTCGTCAGGTAATTCCATTTCACTTAAAGCAGCAAAATGATCTATTATCATTGATAAATCTTTTTCTAATTTTTGTTCCTCTTCAGAAGTTAACTTTAATGCTGCTAATTTAGCTACATTTTTTATATTAATTTTTTCGGTCATAAATTTAACTTTCTAAGTATTTAACGATTGACTCATATGATTCTACTATTTGATTTGTATTAACAACTTCATCAGGAGAATGTGCAAGAAGCGGATCGCCAGGACCAAAATTTACTGCTGGTATACCTTCTTCTGAAAATCTTGCTATGTCGGTCCAAGCCTGTTTTGGTGTTACAACTGCGCCAGTAGATTCGATAAAGTCTTTTACAACCTGAGAGTCTAAATTAGGAAGCGCTCCATTTGATGTGTTTTTAATTTCTATATCACCAAATTTCGAAAATGTTTTATTAATAAATTCAGATGCTTCAACTTCATTTGAAGTAGGCAAAAATCGATAATTAATATTGATATTCAAGTGTGAAGGTATGACATTGTTTGCTGAACCACCTTGAATTGTTGTAACACTGATTATTCTTTTAAAAACAAGGCCATCAATAACGCTTTCTTCTATTCCATTAGCTTGGATATATTCAATTAAGTCAGTAAGTTTTAGTATGGGATTATCGCCCATCCATGGACGAGCAGAGTGAGCAGATTTTCCATTAATCTGAAGGTCTGCATTTAATGAACCTAAACAACCCAACTGGATTTCAGCGTTTGTTGGTTCAAGAATGATACCAAATTTAAGATTGAAGTCTTTTTTTAATAATGGCATTAAATACTCGAGGCCATTATTAACCATGGGTCCTTCTTCAGCAGTATAAAATACACCGACAACTTCTTTGAAGTTATTATTCATTACTTTTAACATCACAGCTATTCCACTTTTCATATCTACTGATCCTCTTCCGTAAACTTTAGAATCGTCATCAATATTTAACTGTGACTTATCTAATGGGACAGTATCTACATGACCAACTAAAGCAATATTTGAATCTGCTGATGGGTGGTATGCAATTATTCCACCTTCATTTCTGATTATTTCTCCAGTAAATTCTGAATTTGTTAATCTGTTTTCAATAAAATCTAATATTTCAGCTTCATCGCCAGTTACAGATTCGATTGCAATTAACTCTTTAGTTAATTTTTCTAAATTCAAACTTGTACTCCAAATGTTCTTAAAGCATCATTTAGGGAAGTTTTTTCATTGGTTGATTCTTTTCTTTTGCCAATTATCAATGCGCACATTGTATTAAATTCACCACTAGGAAATGTTTTTGGCCTTGTTCCTGGAATTACAACTGAATTTTCCGGAACTATACCTTTATATTCTTTTGGCTCAGGACCCGTAACATCAATAATCGGTGTACTTGCGGTAATAGTTACATTTGCACCAATAACTGCACCTTTTTGAATTTTTACTCCTTCAACAATTATCGACCTTGATCCTATGAATGCACCATCCTCAATAATGACAGGCATAGCACTTGGTGGTTCTAGAACTCCCCCAATGCCAACTCCTCCAGAAAGGTGTACATTTTTTCCAATTTGAGCACATGATCCTACCGTTGCCCATGTGTCTACCATTGTTCCAGACCCAACATATGCACCTATGTTTACAAATCCTGGCATAACAACAACACCAGGTTCACAAAAACCTCCATACCTAACCACACCAGGTGGAACAACTCTGATTTTTAATTCTTCATAATTTTTCTTAGGTTCAATTTTGTCGTAGTATTCCATTTCACCCGAACTAATAATTTCAAGATTTTTAATTGAAAAATAATATAATATAGCTGTTTTTACCCACTCATTAACTACCCAGTCATCGCCTAAGGGTTCAGCTACTCTGATTTTTCCTGTATCAAGTAGGTTTATAACATTTTCGATAACTGAAATATCCTCTGCACTGACATTTTCAATATCAATTTGTTCTATTAAAGTTTTAAAATTATCCATAATTTGCTTTGGTCTCTTTTTTATTATTAGATAATATTTTAGTGTATGAAAAAGAACACTTATAGACTTATTTTTCTTTCTTTGTCCTTATTATTATTCTTAACAATTTATGTAGGAGTAAATTTTTATCAGGATAACGAAGAATCAGTGCTGCTTCCAGCCGTGATAGAAGGAATATCTCCATTACCTAATTATCAAGTACCTCAGCAGACATCCTTAGAGATAAATTTACCTGTCGACTACGAAATAGTTCTTATAGTAAACAATTACATTATTCCTTCAAGTGAAATACTTAATGTTGAAGCAACTGGTGTTTATGTTTGGAAACCAGGACCTAATAAAACATTCGAAAGCTGGAGTCCTGGGGAGCAAAATATTCGAATTACATGGAGTAAGGTTGTTGGCTTACCCGATGTAGGAGAATTTTCATGGAAGTTTTACATTAACAATTAACTAATTAGACCTAGTAAGTCTTCTTCTGTAATAACCTTCACACCTAAATCTTGGGCCTTATTTAACTTTGAACCGGGGTTAGTTCCTGAAATTAAAAAATTGGTATTTTTAGAAATAGACGTTGTAACACTTCCTCCATTATTTTCAATTAAGCTGATAAATTCTTGTCTATTGAATTTTTCAAGAGTGCCAGTAATTACGAAAGTCTGTCCTGTAAGTTTGGATAACGTAGCTTTTTTTTCTTCAGTAAATGAAAAACCAGCATCTTTAAGTGCTGAGAGTGTTTTTATATTTTTCTCTTGTACTTTCCAGTCGTTAAGCGAGTTTATTACACTTCCTGAAATCCCGTGGATATTTTCTAGTTCCTCTGATGTTGCTTCTAGAATTTTATCAATAGAGCCAAAATTTTGAATTAATAAGTTTGCAGTTCTATTGCCTACAAAACGAATTCCTAATGCTGTAAGTAGTCTTGATGGTTGGGATTTTGTTGATTTTTTTATGGAGTTAATTAAGTTCGATGCCTTTTTATCTTCCCATTGTGGAAGTTCAATCAAATCATCGTATTGAAGATTAAAAATATCTTCTATGTCAGTAATTAAACCTACACTTAAAAGAGTTTCTATAGTCTCTTTGCCCATACCATCGATTTCTAAACCAGAACGAGATGAAAAAAATATTAAAGATTCTTTTTTAGCAATTCTACATGCAGATCCTCCGCTACATCTTGGAACTTTTTCTTCTTTCTGAAAATCAATTTTATAATCACCACATGGACAAGTAGATGGCATTTTCCATTTTTTCTGTGATCCGTCTCGTCTCTTCTCAAGTGAACTGACAACCTCAGGTATGACATCACCTGCTCTCCTGACAACAACGTAGTCATTAATACGTAAATCTTTTCTATTTATTTCATCTGGATTATGCAGTGATGCAAATGATACTAAAGCCCCTCCTACATTAACCGGCTTCAAGACAGCTACTGGAGTAACCGCACCAGTTCGGCCTGTTTGGAGTTTTATGTCTAAAAGAACTGTTGTTTGTTCCTCTGCTTGAAATTTATACGCAACAGCCCATCGGGGCGCTTTTGCTGTAAATCCTAATTCATCTTGTATCTTTGTTGAGTTAATCTTCATAACTACACCATCAATTTGATATAAGTAGTTATTGCGGTTCTCCTCAATTTTATTTAATGTATCATTTATTTCATCTAGGGAGTCTGTTAAAAAGACTTGATTTGTTTCAAATCCATAGTCTTTAAGTGTTTGAATTTGCTGTTGGTGAGTGGAAAATGCTTCACGATTATCATGGTCAATTAGTTGATAAGCTAATAGTCTTATATCTCTTTTTGCTGTAATTGATGAATCTTTCTGCCTTAATGAACCTGCAGCGGCATTTCTAGAATTTATGAAACTGGAAACCCCCTCACTTCTAATTTCAGCCATTAATGATTTTTCTTCCTTTGTGGGGTTTTCAAGAGTTTTTAATTTTCCTAATGTTATCTCATCTCTCTTTCTTTTCTTATTCAAGCTATCAAAGCTTTCGGTAGGCATATACACTTCACCGCGAATCTCTAAAGTGCCTTTTGTAACTTTTTTTAACCGAAGAGGTAAATTCATTATTGTCTTCACGTTATGTGTAACATCTTCACCTATCACACCATCTCCACGGGTTAGTCCTTGTTGCAAGATTCCATCTTTATATACAAGCGAAATTGCTAACCCATCTATTTTTGGCTCTAAGGAAATGGGGAACAGCTTTTCATCAGTAATCTTATTTAATCTTTCAAACCATTTAACAATATCTTGAGTGTTTTCAGCATTGTCTAAGCTGTACATCCTCTGAATATGTTCTATCTGATCAAATGCACCATCGGGTGTCCCTGTGACTCTTTGTGTTGGTGAATATACTTTTACTTCTGAAGGATTATCTATTTCATATTTTTTTAATTCATTAAATAGTTTGTCGTACTCTCCATCAGACATAATGGGATTATTTAGAACATAATATGCGTGCTCAGCTTCGGAAAGCTGCGTAATTACTTTATCTATATCTTTTGGATTCATACAGACAGTTTTTCATTAAGTTTCGTTGTTATTCTTCCACCACCAACAAGTTTTGTGCCGGAATATAAAACACCAAATTGTCCTGGAGCTACTCCAAATGTTGGTTCATTTAATAATACTTTTATTTGACTACCGTCAACGACTTCTATACTGCACGGAAGATCGTCAGAATTATAACGTGTTTGAATACTCAGATTTTCAGTTTGGATTTCATTAACAAAGGAAACTTCTTCAAGATAAAAACTAGAAGTAAGAAGCTCATTCTTATTGCCAACATAAACTTTTTTATTCTGTACATCAATTTTTGTAACATATTTTGGAGAACCCTGACCGCCAGGAATTCCTTTACGTTGGCCGACAGTAAATTCATGAACACCTTCATGATTGCCCATTATTTCACCACTACTATTTATTATTTCACCTGAAGTAGATATATCAATTCTTTTATCGACGAAGTCCCGATAATTTTTTTTACCAACAAAACATATATCTTGACTATCTTTTTTGAAAGCTGTTTTGAGACCCAATTCTGCTGCTATTTGCCTTACTTCAGGTTTAGAAATTGTACCTAAAGGAAAAATAACATGCTCAAGAGTTTCTGAACTCAACATATGTAAAACATAAGATTGATCTTTTTCTAGATAATCTGCTTTGTGTAATTCATAATTACTATTGTTAACAAGAATCTTTGCATAATGCCCTGTGGCAACCTTATCGCAATTAAGTTTTTTAGCTTGTTTTAAAAAGTGATCAAATTTTACAGACCTATTGCACTCAACACATGGGTTTGGTGTCAGGCCTTGTGCGTACATGTCTATGAAATTATCAACAACTTTATCTGAAAATGACTCAGTGTAATCTAATACATAATATGGAATATCTAATTTTGCTGCAACTTTTCGTGCATCTTCACTATCAGAAGCAGTGCAGCAACCAGTTTCTGGCATTTCACCATTCGGACCTTCCCATAATTTCATAGTGACACCAATAACTTCATGCCCTTGTGATTTAAGCAAGCCAGCAACAACTGATGAATCTACTCCTCCACTCATTGCTACAAGAACTCTCATTGCATTCCTTTAACCGAAGTAAGTACGATATTCGCTGCTTTGGTACCGTCACCCTGTTGAGTACTCCACCCAAAACTAAATCTCAAATGACTATTAATTAAATCATCTGAGACATTCATTGCTTGTAAAACATGAGAAGGTTTTTGTGCACCACTTGCACATGCAGAACCCCTAGAGACACCCATACCTTGAAGGTCTAAAGCTACCATTAGAGTTTCTGAGTGGATACCTTTAAATTGAATATTTGATATGTGATCTAGTCTATCAACAACTTCACCGACAACACTAACATCCAGGTTATTTTTGATAATTTGTTCGAAATCTTCTCTTTCTTTTAATATTTTTTTATTCTGAAGCTCCATGTGTGTTTGCTGTTCTTCAAGTGCAGCCGATAAGCTTGCAACACCAGATACATTTACCGTTCCTGCTCTACGTTCTAATTCTTGCTTACCTCCATGTAGAAAACTTGGAATTTTAACTTCCGAACTTAGGAACATAATTCCAACACCCTTAGGACCGCCAATTTTATGACCAGATATTGCAGCACTTTGAATACCTAATTCATGAAAATCTATTTTTGTTGTTGCTACAGCTTGAACAACATCAGAATGAAATATTAGATTTTGATCAATTTTTTTTAAGTTTTGTGATATTTCTTTAATGGGTTGAATAACTCCAGTTTCGTTGTTTGCCATCATAATTGATACGATTTCTGTATTTGAATTTACCTGATTGATAATATCTTCAACTTTAATAACACCAGCATTATCACAACCAATAAAATGTACTTTATATCCAAGTGATTCAACCCACTCAGCAGAACCAAGTACTGCTTCATGTTCAATTGCTGATGTAACTAGCTCTGCATTTTTATTCTGATTATTTATAAATGGCATCTTGATAATCCAGTTATCTGCTTCTGTACCTCCACTTGTAAAGGTAATTTCTTTAGGTGCAGCACCAAAATGATTTGCAATTTTATCACGAGATTCTTCAAGAATATTTTTTGCTCTTCTAGATAATTCGTGTCCTCCCGCAGAATTTGCAAAAGCTTCTGATTCAGTTCTTTTGTATGCCTCAAAAGCTACTTCTCTCATAGGAGTGCTTGCTGCATGGTCTAAATACAGATAATCATTTTTTTTCATATTTATTTATTCTACTTATGAAGTAATATTGTTTAACAGACAATGAGTAAAACAATAACAGTTTCAACAACAATAAATAAGCCATTAAATGAAGTATGGGATGAGGTTTCAGTACTTAAAAATCATACTAACTGGATGAAAGATGCTGTAAGTATTGAGTTTTTAACTGAATCAACACAAGGTATTAATACCAAAATGAAGGTATTAACAAAAGTTGGTCCAATTAAGTTATTTGACTATATGACAGTAACTGAATGGGTTGAAAAAAAATCGATAGGTGTAGACCATGTTGGTATTGTTACTGGAAAAGGTAAATTTACATTAACTGAAATCGATGCCAGTAAGACTGAGTTTCAATGGGAAGAGACTCTAAAATTTCCTATTTATCTTGCAGGTCCAATTGGTGAATTTTTTGGAGCACCAGTTTTAAGACTTATATGGAAAAACAATTTACAAGGGCTAAAGGAACTTTTTAATGATTAAAAATATATTTAGATACTCTTTTTTATTCTTAATTCTTTTCATCGGATGCAGCTCAGATGAGGCCGTTGACGAAACTGATACTACTCAAGATAGTGAAGCTGATATTGTTATTTCTGAAGGTTTAGGAGAAACCGCTGAAGTTTTTGTTTCTAACTGGAATAAGCTAGTCTCAACAATTTCAGAAGATGATGAAACAACAGGATTCTTTTCAATAAATCCTGATGAAGTAAAGTGGACAAGCATTGAAAAAGATACTCTATATTACGAATTTGGAAATACAGAAAATCTTCAATCTGTATTTGTTATCAATTTAAATATAAACAGCGAAAATAATACAGTTAAAGAAATTGAGTTTTTTGCACCAGCCTCAAAAGACGAAGTGAACTCTCAACAATCAAAACTGTTCTTTCTTCTTGTTATTGCTTTATCAGATGAAACTCTAGACAAAGATGGAAGAGAAAATATCTTAAACAATCTTGGACTTTATGATGAAATTAGTAATCCTAAGCAGTTAGCTGGAAGTGTGACAAAAAATAATGTCAGATATATTCTTGAGCCATTAATTGAGAATAATTTGTTATTTGGACTTAATTTATATTCAAGTATTCTTGAATCGACAAATGCCTAAGAAGCTATAACTTCTTCTACGCCAGGTACTTTTTCTTTTAGGATTCTCTCTATACCACTTTTTAATGTAGCTATTGAAAGAGGACAGCCAACACATGCTCCTAGCATTTCTATATTTACAACACCATTGTCAACTGATGCAAGTTTTATATCTCCACCATCAGCTTGAACCGCTGGGCGGATATACTCTATGGTTTCATTCAAAATATCTAAATCTATATCAACCTGCTCTTCTCTATTTTTAATAGAAGGGAAATTAATACTTTCGCTGTTATCCATGTTTTAATTATATTCTATTGCTGCGCCAAGTGAGTCTAATGATGAAACAATATCTTCATATCCTCTTTCTATATGATCAATCCCCGTAATTTGTGATTTTCCATCAGCTTGAAGAGCAGCAATTATTAAACTTGCCCCGGTCCTTATATCGGTAGAATTTACGGGTGCCCCGGAAAGATCTTCGACTCCTTTAATCATCGCATGTTGCCACCCAGTTTGAATATTTGCCCCCATGCGCTGAACTTCAGGAATCCATTGGAATCGTTGATCGTAAACATTCTCAGTAATTATTGAAGTTCCTTGAGCTCTCAATAAAGCTGTTCCAAATATTGGTTGTAAATCAGTAGCTACACCAGGGAATGGAAGTGTAGATAATTCAATTGACTCATATTTATCAGTAGATTCAATAATTAGTGATTTTTCTTGAATAGTTATATCTAGACCTATTTCAATGAATTTTTTTATCTCCATAGGAAGGGTATTTGGATCTACACCAAGTATTACTCCAGATCCACGTGTTGCAGCCAATGCTGCTAAATAAGTACCTGCAACAATTCTATCTCCTATCACTTCATGATTTGTTGGTTTTAATGACTCAACTCCGGTGATAGTTATTTCACTAGTACCCTCACCTGAAATATCAGCACCCATATTTTTTAACATTCGAACTATGTCGACTATTTCTGGTTCACGTGCAGCGTTTTCAATAACAGTTTTGCCATCAGCTAATACTGCAGCAAGTAGGGTATTTTCTGTTGCGCCTACTGATGCATAGGGTAAATTTACCTCAACACCTTTGAGACCATCTGTTTCACCTATTAATACTCCATGTTCAAGGTGAAAATTTGCTCCCATTTTCTCTAAAGCATCAAGATGCATTTGGACTGGTCTAGGCCCAAGCTGATCACCTCCAGGAAAAGCAATCTTTGCTGTGCCTTTTCGGGCTAATAGTGGTCCTAAGATAATTATTGAAGCACGCATTTTCTGTACTAGTTCATAGGGTGCTTCAATACCAATGTTTTCTGGAGAATTAATTTTTAACGTACTTTTTTCAAAAGAGGATGTAATTCCAAGACAACTTAACACTTCCTGCATATAAGTCACATCTGTAATATTTGGAACATTAGTTATTTTATAATCGCCAGTAGCAAGAATGGGTAGCACCATCTGTTTGAGTACAGCATTTTTAGCACCCTTAATTGCAATTTCACCATTTAATTGATGATTGCCTTCAATTACTATATGTTTTTCCACTATCATTGATATTACTTAAAGATACAAGTGTAACAATAAATTTTATGTCAGAATCATTAATTATTTACAAAGCAAATGACCATTTAGAGGCTTCTTCCTGCCTAAGTAATTTAATCATAAGTGACATAACTTCAACAAACCAAAAAACTTATTCGATAGGTCTTTCAGGTGGTAATACTCCAAAAATTGCTTACTCTATGTTAAAAACTGACATACCTGATTTATCAAAAATCATATTTTGGACAGTTGACGAGCGATGGATTTCTGTCGAAGATGAAAACTCTAATCAGAGTATGATAAATAGTATTTTTAAAGAAACAGATGCACAGATTATGGAATTTGAATATACCCAGGAAAGTGCTGAACGCGATGCATCAACATACTCTAAAAAGCTATCTGATAATATATCACAATTTGACACAGCAATATTAGGAGTAGGTGAAGATGGACATATTGCATCACTATTTCCGGGAACTAAAGCATTAGAGAACAACACAGACCTCTATACCTCGAATGAGGTAAATATTGTGACTAAATGGAGAGCAACAGCTACTTTCAAACTATTAACAGAGGTAACTAAGTTATATCTACTTGTTACAGGAGATAACAAGAATCAGATTCTCTCTGAGATTCTAAATAATGGAAGTACTCCCGCAAATGATCTAATCAATAACAGGACTGAAACGTTTCTTATTACAGATCAATCAACATAAAGTCATATAAACTCTAGCTATAAATACAAGTTAGGTATTCTGTCGAGATGTCAACGAAAAACTATTTTCAAATGTTGCTTACCTCTGCTTTATGGGGTTCATCTTTTCTATTAATGAAATACGCTCTAAATGAATTAGATCCATTTCAAATTGCATTTTATAGAATTTTTATTGGCATGACATTTATAAACATATTAAAAATTGAAAAAATTAAAATTTCAAAAAAAGACCATGGACTTATTTCGTTAGTCGGATTTTTATGGATGTCTCTTCCGTTTTACTTATTTGCTGAGTCAGAGCAAACTATAACTTCAAGCTTGGCAGGACTGGTTAATGGCTCAACTCCTATCTTTATTAGTCTTTTTGCTGTATTGTTTTTTAAACAAAAAATATCCAATATAAAAAAAATATATCTCACAACAGGATTTGCTGGAATATATATTCTTTCATTTGGTTTTAAAGCTGCCGATGTTTACTTAAGTAAAGGCTTGCTTCTTGCACTTCTAGCTTCAATTAGTTATGGATTTGCGGCTAACTTTGTACAACCACTTATTAGTACTTATGGAGCATTAGTTACTCTGCGCATGGCATTGAGATATGCATCTGTATTTTCTTTTATTCTTTTTATAGTTAATAGTGAGTTTTTAATGCCTACCCCTGGAGGCTCCTTAATTTACATGCTTATTTTAGGTATAGGAGGAAGTGGAATTGCATTTCTTTCTTTCTATAGTTTGATTGACGATGTTGGGGCAATTTTTGGATCTATCACCGTTTATATAATTCCAATTTTTTCAGTTATTTTTGGTTACATATTTCTGCAAGAAACAACTACCATCTCACAGATTTCTGGAGTGTCTTTGATCATCTCTTCTGCGTATTTGTTTACAAAGACGGTGGATTAGATTTAGGGGTAACGAACAAAGCTTCAGCAATTGCTGCTATGTTCCCATCATCTAGAAAAAGTTCAGCTTTATAGATAGTTCCCTTTTCACTTATCGAGTCTCTCCATGCCTTTACATGAACGTATTCTGTTGAGTTGTTTACAGGTTTAATATATTTTGCTGAAAAGGTTTTAGTTACAACCATCTCTCCTAAAAGAAAACTCAGTGGTCCCATTGTGCAATCCATAAAAGAATCAACGATTCCACCTAGAGTTGTGTTCATTGGGTTAAAATATTTTTCCTGTATTGGATATTTGCATTCTAGATATTCTTCATTGTCATTAAAATTAATGAACTCGCCTTTAAGTTCCTTATAAATGTTTGGTACAGGTAAATTGCCCCATGTTGTATCTGACATAGAAAAATATTAACAGTATTTTAAATTTAGATTTGGTGCGGCTATCTACCCTTAGGGTGCCAGACAGTCTTTGTTTCAATGAAGGGTAGCAAAGATTCTAATCCAGAAACAGGAGGATTAATAAAGATTCGCTTTAATGACTTTGATGCATTTTCTCTGATGATTTTTTTATCTGTGGATGGAAGTTGTTTATAAATAGCCATTGCATTGATTTCAACGTGGTTGCTAACATCATCAATAATCTGATCAAATTTTCCAGACAAAATATTCAGGGCTCCAGCTGGTAAATCTGAATTATTAATATCTTCAGCTAATTTAAGAGCCATTATAGAGTTATCTCCATTGAAGCTAATTACTGAACAACCTGTTACAAGAGAAGGTAATATATTTAGCAATAATTGATTTAAAGAATTTTCATCTGAATTCAACGTGAATACAATTCCTAAAGACTCTTGATGAGAAATATTAAAATACTCTCCTGCCACAGGATTTAAATTACCAGTCATCTGTTCCCACTTATCTGCAATACCTGCGTACCAAATTAATGAATCCAATGCTTGTTTTGTATCCTCTTTTGCTTTTGATTTAGATAATCCTGAGTCTTCTAATATTTGTTGATAAGTCTCAATATTACCCTCAAGCATCTCTGACAATCTATACAAAACTTGTGTTCGGTTATAGGGAGTTAATTTTTGCCACTCTGTAAAACCTTTCTTTGCAGCAACTACTGCATCTCTAACATCCTTTCTAGACGTTAAAGGTACTTCATAAAACTCACTTTTAAGTGCAATCCTAAATGTCTTACCTGATTCAGACCTCAAGTATTTTCCACCAACATAATTTTTGTATGTTTTTTTTATCTCATTCATGATTGAACCTTTAAATACGAAAGAAGGCCATGCCTTCCTCCCTCTCTACCGAATCCTGACTCTTTATAACCCCCAAATGGTGATGAAGGGTCGAATTTATTGAACGTATTAGCCCAAATTACACCAGCTTGAAGTCTGTCTGCTGCCCATAAGATTTTTGACCCTTTTTCAGTCCATATACCTGCTGAAAGTCCATATTCTGTATTGTTAGAAATTTCAATAGCTTCTTCAGGAGTTCTAAAAGTTAGAGTAGTTAATACTGGTCCAAATATTTCCTCTCTTGAAATCTTATATGATGGTTGTGCGTTGGTAAACAATGTTGGTCTAAACCAGTATCCATCTGTAGGTAGGTCACAATCTGTTTGAAATATGCTTCCTCCTTCTGCTATTCCTTCATTAACTAGCGAAGAAATTTTATCTAATTGCTCTTTTGAGTTTATTGCACCAATATCTGTATTTTTATCTAAAGGATTCCCAACTCGTAAAGACTGCATTCTCTTTTCTAGCTTTGACACAAACTCATCGTGAATATCTTCTTGTAAAACTAATCTTGAACCAGCACAACATACATGTCCTTGATTAAAAAATATCCCATTGACTACACCTTCTACTGCCTGATCTATAGCTGCATCGTTAAAAACTATGTTTGCTGCTTTTCCGCCTAATTCTAAAGTAAGTCCTATATCTCGGTCTGCTGTTTCATTTTGAATATATTTTCCTACTGCTGTTGATCCAGTAAATGCAATTTTAGAAACATCAGGATGCTGGACTAACGCTGCTCCTGTTGTTCCATCACCAGTAACAAGATTAAAAACTCCTGGTGGAAGTCCAACCTCTTGGCAAAGTTCAGCAAAAAGTAATGCTGTGAGTGGTGTACTTTCCGCTGGCTTTAATATGACGACATTTCCAGTTGCTAATGCTGGAGCAACTTTCCAAGAAAGCATAAGTAAAGGAAAGTTCCATGGGATTATTTGTCCAACAATTCCGTAAGGTTTTAATCCTTTTGTGTTCCAAGATATATCTAATTTATCTGCCCAACCAGCGAAATAAAAGAAATTTGCTGCAACCTGAGGTAAATCGAAATCACGCGATTCTTTTATTGGCTTTCCCCCATCTAAGCTTTCTAAAACCGCAAATTCTCGTGATCTCTCTTGGATTAATCTTGCAAGTTTAAATAAGTATTTTGCGCGTTGGGTACCAGATAATTTTGACCATACTTTTAAACCACTTTTTGCAGACTCTACAGCGGAATCAATATCAGATTGATTTCCTAATGCTACTGATGAAAGCACTTCTTCAGTAGAGGGAGAAATAGTTTTAAGATATTTTTTTGAATTTGGTGATTGAAACTGACCGTCAAAAAAGATTCCATATTTTTTTTCAATACTAACGATAGAACTGGATTCAATAGATTCTGCGTATTCCCAAGTATTCATAATTTATCCTCTTGGAAAATAGTAGCCCGACTGGTAGGCATTGGTTTTTAATTTTTTAATTTGTTTCAAAACATCATCTACGAGACTTGATGCACCAAATCTAAAATAGTCTGGATTTAGCCAGTCACTTCCAAGTTCCTCATTTACAATTACTAAATATCTTATGGCATCCTTAGAATCTCTTATACCACCTGCTACTTTAATTCCAGCTTTAAATCCAGTTACCTCTTTATAATCCCATACAGATTTTGCCATTAGGTAGCATGCTTCTCTTGATGATCCATCAGAAATTTTACCAGTTGATGTTTTTATAAAATCAGAACCTGCGGCTAGTGAAATTAGACTTGCTTTCTTGATATTTTCATAAGTTCTAAGCTCTCCGACCTCTAATATTGTTTTTAAATGCACAGAAGAACATACCTCTTTTAAAGCAACAATTTCGTCATACATTTTCCTATAATCACCTTCAAAAAATGCTTTTCTGTTAATCACAATATCAATCTCATCAGCACCCTGATCAATTGCAAATTGAGTATCTAGAATCTTAGACTCGAGTGGAGCCTGACCACTTGGAAAATAAGATGAAACCGAAGCCACTTTAACATTTGAGTTTTTGGTCATTTCTTTTGCTTTTGAAACTAATGCTGGGTAAACACATACTGCCGCAACACTAGGAACCTCTATATTGCTAGGGTCAGGTCTTATCGCTTTTGCTGTCATCTGACCAATCTTGCCTTCAGTGTCTTCTCCTTCAAGTGTTGTAAGGTCACACATCGTAACAATATAATTTAATGCCTGAAGCTTTGAGTCTTTTTTAATACTCCTAGTAGCTAGTGAAGCAACTCTTTCTTTGAGGCCAACCTCATCAACTCTTAAATTATCTATCAATTCGACAGTATCTGACCAGCTAAGAGTATTTTTTGTTTCTTTTGTTAAAGACATAATTCTATGGTAAATGAAGATGTTATTTTTTAACAGAGAAAATTTAATCTAAAGCAGAAATTTTATTTTTTAATGAAATTTGTTTTTTATCACTGATCTCTGCGATTCCACCAAAAACAGTAAAGATCTTATGCCAGGCATCCTCTTTGCTTAGTAATTTAGTAGCTAGTTCAGATCCTGTCTGACTTACATGCTTTTCTAGTAATGTTTTAAGGTCTAGGCTGTCAATTTCATTTAAATCGTGAGAACTCGGAGCAGACTCTGAAATATATTGATCAAAGCTTTTTTGTGTATTTAACACAATGACTTTTCCACCTGTCATACCTGCAGCGAAGTTGAAACCAATTTCACCAAGAATTACAAGTGTTCCACCTGTCATGTATTCAGCTGCATGTGCACTACAACCCTCAACAACTGCAATTGCTCCACTATTACGTACTCCAAATCTTTGTCCAACTCGTCCTGAAATAAATAACTGGCCACCAGTTGCCCCATACAAAATTGCATTTCCTGCAGCATGGTATGCACCTTGCATCTTCTTCCCTTGTGGAATTATTGTAATGCTACCCCCACCCATGCCTTTCCCGACATAGTCGTTAGCACTACCAGTAAGTTTTAAGTTGATTCCATCTCTAATAAAAGCCCCAAAACTCTGACCAGCGGAACCGGATAAACTTATGAGAGAGGGGTTCTCTTTAAGTTTTTGACTTAATTTATTAATAGATATTTCACCAGACAATCTTGCGCCTATGCTTCTATCTTCATTTGAAATTGGATATTGCAAAAATGAAGACTTGTTAGCATTTAATGACTTTACTACTTCAGATGTTATTCTTCTTGAAAGACGTCCTTCATCGTGTTTTATAAATCCAGGATGTTTTTTTTCAGGCACAGCATTTACGAGAAGCTTGTGCAAACTACTAGGAAGGTTGTTGTCTAATACTTTAAGTCCCAATAAATCAGCATGTCCAATTAAATCCTCCAACTCTGAAACATTGAATATCTGTAAATATTCTTGCACGTCTTCTGCAAGAAACTGAAATAACTGCATAACCTGCTCAGGTGCACCTGTGAACTTAGCCCTTAAATTTTCATCTTGTGTTGCAATGCCAACAGGACATGTATTTTCATGACACTGTCTGACCATTTTGCAACCTAAAGCTAACAAAGGCAGTGTTCCAAAACCAAATCTATCTGCCCCCAAGGTTGCTGCAATTACAACATCTTTTGCCGATCTAAGCCCTCCGTCGACTTCTAATAGAACTTTCTCTCTCATGTTATTCATAACTAAAGCCTGATGTGTCTCACTGAGTCCTAGTTCCCAAGGAGAGCCTGCGTGTTTTATACTCGTCCATGGACTAGCACCGGTTCCGCCATCACTTCCTGCGATGGTTATGACGTCTGCCCCTGCTTTTGCAACGCCTACTGCAATTGTCCCAACACCCGGTTCCGAAACTAATTTAACATTTACGGGATTATTCGGATTAAAAGTCTTAAGGTCATATATAAGTTGAGCTAAATCCTCAATTGAGTAAATATCATGATGTGGAGGTGGTGATATTAAGGTAATACCCTCATTTGTGTGTCTCAATTTTGCAATATGTGAATCAACTTTGAAACCAGGAAGCTGACCACCCTCTCCGGGTTTAGAGCCTTGTGCCATTTTAATTTGGAATTCTTCTGCTGATGCAAGGTAATCTGGAGTTACACCAAATCGACCTGAAGCAATTTGCTTTATCTTAGAATTCTTTTCAGTGTTATAACGTAATGGATCTTCTCCACCTTCACCCGAACCAGATTTGGCACCTAATCTATTCATAGCTATTGCTAATGCTTGGTGTGCTTCTTCAGATAGCGCACCAAGAGACATCGAACTGACGGTAAACTTTTTATAGATTGATTCAATTGAAGGAGCGTTATTTTGATTATCAAAACCTTGGGAAGTGTCAGGTAATGTAAATAGATCTCTTATTTGAACATCTGCTCTATTTTCTAGGGTCTCTAAATACTCAGACCACATCTCTCTATCTCCTGACCTAACAGCTTTTTGTAACTTTAAAACTGTAGCTGGAGAAGTGATATGGGGTTCAGCATTCTTTTTATATTTATAGAATCCACCCAAGTTCTCCGATGATTCATCTGAATATATCTTTAGATTTTCTTGTATGGCCTTAAAGCCAATTCCCTCTGTTCGGCTTTTTGAATATTTAAAAGCACTCATAATAACTTCTTCATCAAGTCCAATTATTTCAAAGAGTTCAGAGCCCCTATATGAAGAGACTGTACAAATTCCCATTTTTGACATTATTTTTAAAAGTCCTTTATTTAATGTCTTTGTATAGTTTTCCTGTGCTTCTGCGATAGAAAGTTCTATGTTCTCTTCTGACGCCACAAGTTTTCGAACATTCTCTAATGCTAGGTATGGCCAGACAGCTGATACACCGTATGATATATGACATGCTAAATCATGAGAGTCTCTTATCTCCCCAGAGGCAACTATTAAAGAGGCTTTTAATCTAATTCCATTTTCAATTAAAAAGTGATGTAAGGTACCGGTAACTAATAATGAAGGAATAATGCTTTCTCCAATTTTGACATCTCTATCCGATAAAATTATTAAAGATTTTTTCTTGTTTTCAATTGAATCTTTTACTTTTACACATATATCTCTTAAAGCAGTTTGAAGATCTTTTTCCTCTTTATTGAAACAAAAACTGATTACTTCCGATTTTTTTCCTAAAAATTCATTGGATACTAATTTATCGTAAGTTCCACCATTCAGAATTGGGCTTTTTAAAGTCACAAGATTTGCTTGTTGGGAAGTTTCTTTAAGAATTGAACCCCTTTTACCTAGGTAAGTTTTTGTGGACATAACAAATCTTTCCCGTATCGGATCAATTGGTGGATTAGTAACTTGTGCGAAAAGCTGATGAAAAAATCGACTTAACCTTGGTTTATTACTACTTAAAATTCCTAAAGGGGAATCATTACCCATGGAACCAGTTGGAACTTCTCCCTTTAGCATAGGAAGTAACATTAGCCTTTCTTCTTCTGGTGTGTAATCAAAATATTTTGAGAGTAAATCTTCATCTATTGAGTCGTCTTTTAAGTTACTAAATTGAGTATCAACTTTTAATGGTTTGGAGTTAACCCAGTCTTTATAGGGATTTTTTTTGCTAAGTTTTTGAATTACTTCCTTCTCATCTAAAAGCTCATCATCATTTATCCTATATCTTATTGTCTGACCGGGTTCTAATTGAGCTGTTTTATATGCTCCTGCCTCAACGGAAGGACAAATTCCAACCTCGGAAGCGGCAAGAATATATCTATCTGACACCATCCACCTCATTGGTCTCAAACCACTCCTATCTAGCCCAGCAATAATATCAAGACCATCTGATGCTACTATTGCCGCTGGTCCATCCCATGGTTCAGATAAAAATGAGTGGTATTGATAAAATGCCTTCTCGTCTTCGGTAAACCTAGGATTATTTTCCCAAGCGGATGGAATTAACATCTCTTGGGCATGAGCAAGTGTTCTGCCAGACTGAACTAGTAGTTCGACAGCATTATCAAGCTGACCAGAATCAGAAATTGATTCATCAATAAACGGTTTGATTGTATCTATTTCTTCTTTCCAGAAACTTGATGTAGCATCTACTTCCCTGGCCTGCATCCAAGAATAATTTGAAGTTATTGTATTAATCTCTCCGTTATGCGCAAGCATTCTTAAGGGTTGTGCTTTGTCCCAAGTCGATGAAGTATTAGTTGAAAATCTCTGATGAAAGATCCCAAATCTAGTTTTAAAGAGTGGGTTTCTTAGATCCCAATAAAAGTCTGATGCTTGTGTGGCTGTAAATAACCCTTTGTATACCACTGTTCTCGATGAGCACGAATTAATATGAATATTTAAAAATTTATGATTTGAGATTTCTCTCTCCAGAGATTTTCTAAATAAATAAAGTGTTTTTTCAAATTGTTTATCATTTTTTTCATCAGAAGATATGACAGCATGAAATATAGCTGGTTTTGATTGCTTTGCCAGAGTACCTAGTATCTCTTTATCCGTTGGCACTTTACGCCAATATAAAAGGTCTATTTTAAAATCAATAAGCTTCTTTTGAATTAAATCTTTAGATTCATTGAGCTCTTTTGGATCAAAAAAACAAGAAATTAAACCCAGTTTCTTTCCTTTACCAAGAGTTATATTTCTTTCTTTTAATTCTGCATTTAGAAGTTCATAAGGAATTTCTGTTAATACTCCTGCCCCATCTCCTGTACCATCCGCAAATTTGGCACCTCGGTGATCAAGATTAGAAAGACACTCTAATATTTTTAATGTCATTCCATGAGTAGGAGGAAGTCCTCTAGAGGCTATAAAGCCAACTCCACATGAATCTTTTTCTTTAAAATCAAATTTCATAAGTCCTTACATAGTACTACACGTTAATTGAGGAATAAATAGAAAATCAGCCAACAAACCTCAAGGGGGGATCCTCAAAAATAAGGGCTGATTTTCTAATACTAAATTCTATTTTTTTAGAATAAAGTCACCATATGCAGTAGTGCCATGTTCTGAAACATCCAATCCTGCTATTTCCTCTTCTTTTGAAACTCTTAACCCAAAGAAGCTATCAATAGTTTTTAATACAGCAAATGATGTTCCATAAGCCCAAGCACCTATTGCGACTATACCAACTAACTGTGGAACAAAAAGTGATGTTCCTCCATAAAATAAACCATCAGTAGTGTCAAAAATTGCTACTGCTAACACGCCCCAAGCTCCACATATACCGTGAACAGATACAGCTCCTACAGCATCATCGAGACCCTTTTTTTCAATAAAGTTTATTGAATAAACTACAAGGACTCCAGATACAGTTCCTATTAGCACTGCTCCCAGGTTGTTTACATTTGCACAACCTGCAGTTATACCAACTAGGCCAGCCAATGCACCGTTTAAAGTCATTCCAACATTTGGTTTTCCAGCAATCATTGATGTATACATAGCTGTAATTGATGCAGCTGATGCTGATAAAGTGGTGGTTACAGCTATTGCAGCAAGATTTACATCCACTGCAGCTAAAGCTGAACCTACATTAAAACCATACCAACCAAACCAGAGAATGAATACACCTAATGCACCAGCAACCATTGAACTTCCGGGAATTGAAAGAGGATTACCGTTATCATCAAATTTTCCTATTCTAGGACCTACTACCTGAATTCCAGCTAGAGCAGCAAATCCACCTACCATATGAACAACTCCAGAACCTGCAAAATCAATGAAGCCTAAATCAGTCAGCCACCCTTGGCCGCTCCAAACCCAATGAGTGACAATAGGATAAATTACACCACAGATAAAAGGTTGGAAGAGTAAATAAGAACTAAACTTTGTTCTTTCTGCAACCGATCCTGAAACAATAGTTGCAGCAGTTGCAGCAAAGACAACCTGAAAGAAATAAGTAGTTGAATCTCCTTCTAGGAAGAAGTTACCGTATGCAATAAACCCTCCCAGTGTTGACCCACCATAAGCTAGGGCGAAACCAAATGCCCAATAGGTTATCGCACCAACAGAAAAATCCATAAAGTTTTTCATTACAATATTTACTGAGTTCTTTGACCTAGTAAATCCTGTTTCAACGAGCATAAATCCTGGTTGCATGAACATTACTAAAATACCTGCAATTAAAATCCAGAGATTATCAACATATGTTGTTATTTCCATTTTTTCTCCTTTAAAGTAAATATTTATAAATAATCTAATTGATGATTTTTAATACGTGATACTAAAGAAGTTAAATGATTATTACAGAATTGTTTCTTATTTGTTTCAGCGAGTAATTAAATTTTTGGTCTTTGGGATACTCTATATCCTAAGTAAATTAGAAACATCCCAACCAACAGCGAAAGCGTTTTAGATGCACCATCTCCTAAAGCAAGTAGTACTCCAGATAATGCTGGAGAGAATGCTCCTACAACAATTAATACATTAGTTGTCACCAGGTCTTCATTAACCCTGCGAAATTTAAAAATACTGTACATCGCAATTCCAACTAAAGAAATGCTTCCAAGTGAATTACCGAGTATAGCCCACATTCTTGGGCCACTTATTTCGTAGAGTTGTCTACCTTCAGGAATTCCATTTATATTTGAGAAGTCAGGTATCCCGCTAGTGAACATTGAGTAAGCTGCACCGATAACAAATAAGACGTAAAGACCAGAAACTACGTTTACTTTGTTTTTATCAAAGATTAAATAAGCACTCCCTATTCCAAACGCAGGAACATTTGTTATTCCTCCAAAAAAATAGAAAATACCAAAATTTAGATAATTCCACCCCGTGAAAAGTCCTGAAACTAAAGCTATTGTTGCGACGGTATACATTAACACAGCGACCGTCCAAGAGATGATATATGCCTTTTTACCTCTAATTGACTTCAAAAATAGCTCTATGCTAAAACCAACTCCAATTACTGAAGCTATTGAACCAAGTACAATATCCATAGCTTCAATGATAGGTTTAAATTAATTACAACGAGAAACAAGAAGAAGCTATTCTTATAAGTAGTATGTCAAAAAATATTTTAGTTGCTGTCGCATGGCCTTACGCCAGTGGATCTAGACATTTAGGTCATATTGGTGGTGCATATTTACCAGCAGACATTTTTGCAAGGTACCATAGAGTAATCGGCAACAATGTACTTATGGTTTCTGGAAGCGATGCTCACGGTACACCTATAACAGTCCGTGCAGATGAAGAAGGCGTAGAGCCAATTGATATTGTAAATAAATACCATGCAGAATTTCTCGACTATTGGGAAAAACTATCGATTTCTTGGGATAATTACACCACCACTATGACAGACAATCATAAGGATGTAGTACATAGAATTTTTCTTAAGCTTTTAGAAAATGGATACATTGATAAACAAAAAACACTACAGGCATATGATCCTGTGGATAATAAGTTTCTCCCTGATAGATATGTGGAGGGAACCTGCCCTAAATGTGAATATAAAGAAGCACGAGGTGATCAATGTGATGGATGTAGTGCGACCCTAGACCCTGAAGAGCTCCTAAATCCTGTAAGTAAGTTATCCGGTAACCCAGCAGAGTTTAAAGAAACTGAACACTTCTTTCTAAAGTTGAGTTTATTGGGTAAAGAACTTATGCCGTGGTTAGAAACGAAGACGGACTGGAGGCCACATGTCATAAATTGGGCAAAATCTTTTGTTAAAGAGGGTCTTAAAGATAGAGCGATTACCAGAGATCTTGAATGGGGTATAGATATCCCGGTCGATGACTTAGGAGATGAAAAAAAGATTTATGTTTGGTTTGAAGCAGTAATAGGATATCTCTCAGCATCAATTGAATGGGCAAAAAATAACGGAAACGAAGATGCTTGGAAAGATTGGTGGGAAAATGAAGATGCTCAATCATTTTATTTTATTGGAAAAGACAATGTGCCATTCCACTCTGTCATTTGGCCAGCAATATTAGCTGGTTACGAAAATCTCAACTTACCAACAAATGTTCCAGCTAATCAATATATTCTTATAAAAGGTGAAAAAGCTTCAGCTAGTAGAGGTGTTGGCAAAAGCTTATCTGACTATCTGTCAGAGTGGCAACCAGATGCACTAAGATATACTCTTGCCTCAGTCCTTCCAGAACAGTCAGATTCTGAATTAACAGAAGATGAGATGATAAGAAGAAATAATGAGGAGCTAGTAGCAACTTGGGGGAATTTAGTTCAAAGAGTTTTTACACTCATAAGAAATAATAATGAAGCCATAAACACACCGTCAGCTCTTGAATCAGTGGATCAAAAACTACTAGACCAAGCATCTGAAGCATTTAATGACATCGGAAGAAAAATTGAGGCCGTCGAATTAAAAAGTGCGCTACAAGAATCTATGAGATATGTTTCTAAAGTAAATGTATATCTAAACGAAACAGAGCCATGGAAAGTTTTAAAAGAAGATTCAAATCGTGGAGGAAGAATTCTCTATACGGCATTGCAAGCAATCGATGCATGTGCAAATTTGCTATACCCCTTCATGCCCACTACGAGTAAGAAAGTTTCTGGAGCTATTCCGAAAGATACTGAGAACTCTTGGAATTTAAATGAAATAAAAATAGGTGCCGAATTAACTGAAATTGGGCACCTATTTAAAAAGTTTGACTAGGACTTTGACGCTTTAAAAACTGAATCAATCTCATCTATTAAAGCTATTAACTCTTCACCTACTTTTGGATCTTCAGTTTTTTTAGCTTCTCCAGCTTTTTTAGTCGCATTCCAAAAAAGGTCATGAAGATTTGGAAATTTCTCTAAGTGTTCTGGTTTAAAGTAATCAGTCCAAAGCACCCATAGATGATGCTTAACTTCCTCTGCTCGCTCCTCTTTAATGGTTACACACCTTTGTTTGAAACTTTCATCATCTGATTCTTGATATTTTTTTGATGCGTTCAAAACAGATTCAGCTTCAATTCTCGCTTGAGCTGGATCGTATACTCCACATGGTAAATCGCAATGTGCATATGCGATTCTTGATGGTTTAAATAACTTCATAAATCTCCCTTAATTAACTAATATTAATTTTAGTAAGATAATAATTTATGATTAAAAACATACTGAAGTTAGTTAATTTAAAAACCATTTTTGCATTTGTTGTATATTTGTTTTTTCGAAATGATAATAAAGCATTTAGAACCTATGAAATCAAAGAAGAAAGTATGAAACCCGCACTTCTTCCAAATGAATATGTCCTTACAAAAAAATTAAGTGAAATTCCGAAACGTGGTGACATTGTGGTCTTCACAAACAAAGAAAAAAACATAGATGTTGTAAAAAGAGTAATAGGGTTACCAGGTGAAGAGGTTGAATCCCAAGAAGGTTCAATTCTAATTAACTCAATTAAATTAAATGACTCATGGGCTAAAAGTTTCGTAGATGATTTTGTTAAAACTCATTTAGCAGAGGATGAAATTTTCGTATTAGGTGACCAAAGAACAATATCATCAAGTGATTCAAGATCAGTAGGACCAGTCAAATACAAAGACTGCTGGAAACTAAAAGTAAGGTATTGGCCATATTATAGGTTTAAAACATATGAGTAATTTATCTTGTAGCTGGTGTAAAAGCTCTATGGCGTATCTCCATGGCCATGCTGCTTGCATAAACAATACATGTGCAATGTTTGGGCTCAATCAAGCCGAATGTTGCTCTGGAGAAAGTGCACAAAATTGTGAAGGAACTCAACAAAATGAAATCACATTATCTCCGGAAAGATTAAACTAGAACAATGGATGAACCAAAACTAGAAGTTCAAAATAAAACGGTAGAAAGTATACCTGCTGTCACTATCAGATTTGCTGGTGACTCTGGAGATGGTATGCAACTTGTTGGTACACGATTTACAGATACTTCTGCTTTATTTGGAAATGACTTGGCTACACTTCCAGCTTTCCCTGCAGAAATAAGAGCTCCTCAAGGAACAATTGCTGGAGTATCTTCATTCCAGGTTCAAATTGCTGATTTTGACATCCTTACCCCTGGAGATAACCCAGAAGTTTTAGTTGCGATGAATCCAGCTGCTTTGAAGGCACATTTACATGATCTAGCACCTAACGGAATGCTTATTATTAATGAAGATGCCTTCGAAGAAAAAAATATTACAAAAGCCGGATACAAAGTTGACCCTAGAGAATCAGGAGAGCTTGATGGATATCGTGTGTTTCAAGTCCCGATGGAGAAGCTCACCAAAGAAGCTTTAAAAGATTCTGAAATTAAAGGGCGAGCGGTTCTTAGATCTAAAAATATGATTGCTTTAGGACTTATCTCCTGGGTATTTAATAGACCACTAGAAGACACTATAAATTGGATTAATGCAAAATTTGAGAAACTTCCAGAAGTTGCAGAAGCAAATGTAAAGACTTTAAAAGTTGGTTACAACTTTGGTATTACCGTTGAAGCTTTTCACCATACATACGTTGTTGAGAAAGCAGCACTACCAACTGGAGAATACACAAATATAAATGGGAATATCGGATTAAGTTGGGGTCTAATAGCAGGAGCAAAACTATCCAATCTTGAATTGTTTTATGGAAGTTATCCAATCACGCCGGCATCAGACATACTTCATGAATTATCAAAGCATAAAAATTTCAATGTAATAACTTTTCAAGCAGAAGATGAGATAGCAGCGGCTGCGGCAACTGTTGGTGCATCATTTACTGGAAAGCTTGCCGTGACAGGTACAAGTGGTCCAGGATTAGCCCTTAAAAGTGAAACTATTTCACTAGCACTTTCTGCAGAGCTCCCTATGGTTATTGTGAATGTACAACGTGGAGGTCCATCAACTGGTCTTCCGACAAAACCTGAACAATCCGATTTATTATTTGCCCTATATGGAAGGCACGGTGAATCTCCCCTACCTGTACTTGCTTCACGTTCACCTTCCCATGCTTTTTATACTGCTATTGAGGCAAGTAGAATAGCTCTCAAATACATGACACCAGTAATACTTCTTTCAGACAACTATGTTGCTACTGGTTCAGAGCCTTGGAAGCTACCAGATATCTCTGACTTACCCTCTCTTACTAACAACTTAACAACAAAAAATAACTCTAAAGATGGCTTTCTACCTTTCCACAGAGATATGACTACTTTTGCACGACCTTGGGCAGTTCCTGGAGTGCCAGGTTTAGAGCACCGAATTGGCGGACTTGAAAAAGAAGAAGGTACCGGAAATGTTTCATATGATAGTGCTAACCATCAATACATGACAGATATGAGGGCATGGAAAATTGCTAATATTGCTAATGACATTGAACCTTTAGAACTTAATGGTGATGAAAAAGCTGACACACTTGTTTTAGGTTGGGGTTCAACCTATGGCGGAATAACACAAGCAGTAAATAGACTCAATGAAAAAGGTGTCAAAGTTGCAAGTGCTCATTTAACATTTATAAATCCATTTCCAGATAACTTAGGTGAAATCCTATCAAAGTTTGAAAGAATTATAATTCCAGAATTGAACACAGGACAGTTAATAAAACTCATTAGAGAAAGATTCTTGATTGACGCAAAAGGGATTAACAAAGTTGCAGGCGAACCTTTCACTGCACAAGAATTAGAAGAAAAAATAGAGGAAAAAATAAATGAGTAAAGTTCCAGTTAATTACAAGAGAACGGACATGCAAAGCGACCAAGAAGTCAAGTGGTGTCCTGGTTGTGGTGATTATACGATATTAGCCTCTGTTCAGAGCTTTATGGCTGAACTTGGTATAAGTAAAGAAAAGATTGTATTTGTTTCAGGTATTGGTTGTGCTGCTAGATTTCCATATTATATGAATACTTACGGATTGCATACAATACACGGGCGAGCACCTGCAGTTGCAACAGGTGTTACTGTTTCAAATCCTGACTTATCAGTTTGGGTTGTTTCTGGAGATGGAGATTCACTTTCAATAGGTGGAAATCATTTAATCCATGCATTAAGAAAAAACGTAAATATAAAAATACTTATGTTCAATAACCAGATTTATGGACTTACCAAGGGACAATACTCTCCTACAAGTGAAGAAGGTAAGAAAACTAAATCATCACCATTCGGTTCAGTAGAGCTTCCTTTTAATCCGATGAGTGTAGCTTTGGGTGCTGAAGCATCATTTGTTGCACGTTCAGTGGATATGGATAGGGACTTAACAGCACAGGTGTTACAAGAAGCATCAACCCACAAAGGATCTGCTTTTGTAGAAATCTATCAAAACTGTAATGTCTTTAATGACAAAGCCTTCGAACAATTAACTTCAAAAGAGGGTCGAGTTGCTAATAGAATAAACCTTGTCCATGGAGAAAAAGTAATTTTTGGTGCTGAAGACGAGTTTGCAGTAACCATCGAAAATGGGGAAGCTAAAATTGTAAAACGAACAGACATTGATGATTCACAAATCTATGTACACGATATTACAAGAGAGAACCCATCAGTTGCATTCTCTCTTTCTAGACTATCTCATGGACCATATGGTCCAACGCCTATGGGAGTCTTTAGAAAAGTTGAAAGAGAAACTTATAATGAAGACGTTATGAAACAAATAGATTTTGCAAAAGATTCGAAGGGTGATGGCGAGTTAGATAAATTAGTTAGATCCCTTGGAACTTGGGATGTTAAATAACTCTAATTAAGTTTTACTCGTCTAAATAATCTATTTGATCTGTAGGCATTATCAGTGCTGTACTTGCATTAACAATGTGTGAAACAATTCTCTTCAAGTATCTAAAAAATAAGGTAGTCGAAACTGGGTATTCAATTGTTTCTTTGTTTTCTAGAAGAGCTGTAATTTTATTATCTAAGTCTGTAGAAATAGAAGAACCAAGAGTGATTAAATCATGTACTTTGGTTTCATCTTCAAGATTTAGACATGACTGCAAATAAACAATTAGTTTACCTATATCATTTCTTAACCCAATATAGCTATCTAAATCTCCACCTTTAGTAAAGGTGTTCCCCGTTTCTGCAATTTCGAAAAGATTCTTACAATAGTCCCCAATCCTTTCAATATCTTTTGACATCGTCATATAAGATAGCAGTAAAGGAATATCTAAGTTTCTTGAATTAACAGCGGAGTGAATAATCATCTCTCTACGAACCTCACGATGGAGTTCATTAATAGTCTTATCTGTAGCGTATAAATCATCCCTAACACTGTCAAGATTGGTATCGCCAAGCAGGCAATTCATTGAAATATCATAGATGTGCATACTATTTGTGAGCATCTCGCTTAATTTAGCATCTATATTGTCTAGTGATTCTTTACTCATTTTTCTCCTTAATTAAATAGTACTACGCCCAATAGTGGAAGTAATAAGAATGTTACTAATACATACAATATTGCAACGTATCTTCTTTTAGCAGTTATAACACTGAGTCTCTTTGCCAAATTAACTGGTATATTTCTTACTGCTTTTACTGGATAAACAATAATGACACCAATTAAGTTAAAAAATACATGATGGAGTGCAATAGTTAATCCTGCTGGATCATCTACAGCAAAGCTAGCTAGAACAGCTGTGATTGTTGTACCAATATTTGCCCCTAATGTTATTGGAAATGCATTCTCAATAGATAGAATTCCTGAACCAACAATCGGTACAAGGATTGATGTAGTGATGCTTGAACTTTGTACTGAGAAGGTAATCAAGATTCCGATTAATATTGCGAGAAGCCCCCCACCCCTTGCAAGAGCTTTGTCTAATCCAAATTCAATTTGATTGAGCATGAGAGATTTCATATTAGATACAACATTTCTTAGGCTCAAGAAAATAAATGCTATTGCAATAATAATTAAAAGAACTGCATATACCCTATAAGAATTTTCACTTAGATTGCCTATAAATGGAATAGAAGATAGTCCATCTAGGATATTATTTGAACCCCACTTAATTCCTGCCTTGATCGGGCTATTTGGTTTTGTTGC
>DBUV01000071.1:0-2665 GCA_002308095.1 Acidimicrobiia bacterium UBA1281 | reverse complement strand
GTGAAGCCTGTGGCAAGAACGAAATCTGTTCCATTTTCAGCCATCCTTGTTATAAATCCTGTATATAGGTCAAGAGGGAAAAGTATTATCACCACTAATAAGTTAAAGAAGTCATGCATCGTTGAGGCTGCAAAAGCTCTCTTAAATTCCTGTTCTCTTCTTACGTGACCAAAAGAAACTAAGGTATTAGTTACCGTTGTTCCAATATTTGCTCCCATAACCATTGGTATTGCGTATTCTAAGCTGAGCACTCCGCTTCCAACTAAGCCAACAATAGTTGCAGTAGTAACGGAGGATGACTGCACTAAAACTGTACACAAAATTCCAACCAGTAAACCAGCAAAAGGATTGGATACTGACTCAAAAAGTGCATCTGTGTATTCTGCACCTAAAGTTTTAATTCCTTTTTCAAGAAGTTTGATTGATACAAGGAAGAAATATAAGAAAAATATTGCGAAGCTTAAATTTTTAAAAGATTTTAAATTCATATTCCGTACAAATTATATATGAGTTTAAATTAAATTAAATTTAGATTTACTACCAGTTTACTTAACGTTTACTTTTGAAAATATTATTGAAAATGTTGAACCAAAACTAAGTTTGCTTTCTATTTCAATTCTTGCATTATTTCTATCAATAGCATGCTTGACAATTGCTAAACCTAACCCTGTCCCCCCTAGTTTTCGAGACCTGCCTTTATCTACTCTATAAAATCTTTCAAATATCTTTTCTTGATCTGCTATAGATATTCCAGATCCATAATCTTGAAAGGAGCAAATTATCTCAGAAGTACTTTCCTCTGTTTTAATAAATATATTTTCTTCAGGGGGTGAATATTTAAGAGCATTTTTGATTAAATTTTTAACAGCAATGGAGATATCATCATAATTTGCAAAAATCTCAGCTTTAGTTTTTTTATATCCCACTCTCTTCTTATTTTGTTTCGAAAGATATGAAATCTCATTTGAAATCACGTCATGTAAATCTATTACTTCCATTTCAATATCTGAAGTTTCCATTAAAGAAAGGTCTAGCAAATCAGAAATCAATTCGTTCATGCGATCTGAATCCCTAAGAATTTGCTCTAAAAATGATTGTGCCATTCCATCATTTAGTTTTAAAGACCTTAGTGCGGATTCAGCAGCAAGTCTCACAGAAGCTACAGGAGTTTTTAATTCATGAGAAGCATTTGCTATAAACTCTTCTTTAATCCTTGTAATCTCTAAGAACTCTTCTGTATTATCATTCATCAATAAGTTTGTATCCCATACCTCTAATAGTTATAAGTCTTTTTGGTTTTTTAGGATTTTCCTCTATTCTTTCTCTAATTCTTTGTATATGCACATCAAGTGTTTTAGAGTTTCCAACAAAACTATAACCCCAGACTTGATCAAATAATTCCTCTCTTGAAACTAAGTTACCAGCATTGTCACATAAAAAATAAAGTAATTCAAACTCTCTGGGTCTTAAGTCAATAAGCTCTCCCTTTACTTTTGCTTCGTATCTAAGTGGACTCATTTCAATATCCCCAACAATTATTTTGCCATTATCTGCAAAGTTAGTTTTTTGGCTTCCATTTGTAGGAGGTGAAAACTGCGATCTTCTCATAACAGCCTTAACACGGCTAATTAATTCTTTAACAGAAAAAGGTTTCGTAATATAATCATCCGCACCAATTTCTAAACCTGTAATTTTATCTACTTCATCATCTCTAGCGGTCACCATTATTATTGGAACGTTTGAAGTTTTTCTTATAGATCTGCATATATCTAAACCAGAAATTTCAGGAAGCATAATATCCAGTATCACCAAATCAAAATGTTCTTCTTCAAAAAGATCTAGAGCAATTGGGCCTTCATCAACATGAGTTACCCTCATGCCCTCATTTTTAAGATTATAAATTATTCCTTCAGCAATGCTTTTTTCGTCTTCTACAAGTAATATTTTCTTTACCATTAAAATTCTTTAAACTCTCCAGTGACTAGAAATGAGGCTAGTTCGCATATATCCACAGCGTGATCTCCTCCTCTTTCTAAAGTTCTTACACATGTTATTAGTCTAAATAATCCATTATATAAATCTTTGTTACCAGATATATTAGGAACTTCATTTAGCATTTTATTGTAAAGACTATTTATAAGTTCATCTTTTCTTGCAGTTGATAAGGCTAATTCCGCGTCTCTGTTTTTTAAACTTTCTAATGCTGAAGAAGCCATGTCGATTACCATATCACCCATTTCTACAACAATTTTATGTAAACTTTCTGGAATAGGTAAATCGTGTATTTCATGAGTTGTTTTTCCTAAATAAACAGACAAATCTCCAAGTCTTTCTAGGTGCAAGCTTGCTTGCAAAATTGATGTTGAGAGTCTTAAATCCGATGCTACAGGTTGTTCCGTAGCCATAAGTTCGAACCAGTCTTGATCAATCTTCATGTACGCATCATCTATTTCATCATCTTTATCCATCACTTCTGATGCTTTTGCAGTATCTTTATCTTCTAGTGCTCTAACAGCACTTACCAATGATTCAAGAACTAAAGTTCCCATAATGTGTAAATCCGTTTCAAGATTATTTATTTTCTGTTCTAAACTCATCCAAACCTCCCACTTATATATTCTTCCGTTAAACTTTCAGATGGATTTGTAAACATAGTTTTTGTATC
>DBUV01000074.1:5543-6436 GCA_002308095.1 Acidimicrobiia bacterium UBA1281 | reverse complement strand
GGAAAACGTGACCAGGGAAATATAGCTTTTTTGACTGCAATTTTATTGTTTGAAGCATTTAAATAGTCTGTATTCATAAGAATATCTTTTATTGTATGACCTAGCATTATTAGCGTACCTGCTTTAATGATTTGGTTTTTAGTTACCTTTGCAACAAAAGGCATTGTTCTTGATGCTCTTGGATTAGCCTCCAATATGTATAGAGTGTTATCTTTTATTGCAAATTGAATATTTAACAAACCCTTTACATTTAAACTCTTCGCAAGTCGTTTACTTTTATCCTCAATTTCAAATAACATTTCTTTATTCAAGCTGAAAGGAGGTAGAACTGCTGTTGAATCTCCACTATGAACACCGGCAGGTTCAAGGTGCTCAAGTATTCCAGCAATAATTACATCTGTTCCATCACTTATTAGATCAACATCAATTTCAATTGTGTTTGTTAAATACTCATCTACTAATAATGGACCAGAGTTAAATGGATTCCCATCTTCGTCACTTTTTGATAAAACATCTAAATAGTTGCTTAGCTCATCCTCATTATTTACTACTCTCATAGCTCTGCCGCCTAAAACATAGCTAGGACGAAGTAAAACTGGAAAACCTATCTGCGCTACAGATTCTCTTAGCTCGGTAGCGTTTTCCGCTATTTTAGAAATTGGCTGTTTAATATTTTCCTGAGTACAAAGTTTTTGAAATAATTCTCTATCCTCAGTTGAATCAATGACCTCTATGCTTGAGCCCGCAATATTGTAACCATTCTCTGAAATCTTTTTTGCTAACTTTAAGGGAGTCTGGCCTCCCAGTTGAATAATGACTGACTTTGGTTTTTCTCTTGAAAGTACAGCCTCTACTTCTTGCCAATTCAAGGGTTCAAAATATAATTTATCTGC
>DBUV01000074.1:4737-5161 GCA_002308095.1 Acidimicrobiia bacterium UBA1281 | reverse complement strand
ACACAGCAGTAATCAAACTCTATACCTTGTCCAATTCTGTTTGGTCCAGAACCAATAACTATAACCTTTTCTTTACTACTTGTTGTATCATCACTTTCTTGCCCTGTAGTTGAATACAGATAAGGAGTAGAAGATGAGAACTCTGCAGAACAGGTATCAACTAATTTATAAACTCTTTTCTCCGAAAGTTCGTCCTTAATGTCCTTTATTTCAACATCGTCCTCAGTCCACCCCAACATTTTTAATATCGTTGTTGGTGTAGATTCTTGGTTTACATTAAAACTTTTCTCAATTTCATATAGAAACCATTTATCAATATGACTTAAGTTAGAGATTTTTTCGACACTCCAGTTTCTTCTTAATGCCTCAAGTACAGCAAAAATTCGTCTAGGACGTGGTATCGTAATTTCTTTTTCAAGCTCAA
>DBUV01000074.1:2977-4370 GCA_002308095.1 Acidimicrobiia bacterium UBA1281 | reverse complement strand
AAAGATCTAATTGCTTTAGTTAAACTTTCTGTAAAGGTTGATGCCATTGACATTACTTCTCCAACGCTCTGCATAGATGTTCCTAGAACGTCGTCGGTAGATGGAAATTTAGGAAAATCAAATCTTGGTATCTTTACTACAACATAATCTTGCACTGGTTCAAAGCTAGCTGGAGTAGAACCAGTAATATCATTACTCAATTCGGTAAGATTATATCCAACTGCTAACAAGGCAGCAAATTTTGCTATAGGAAAGCCTGTTGCCTTTGATGCTAGTGCTGAAGATCGTGAAACTCTCGGATTCATTTCAATTACACGTCTTTCACCATTTTTTGGATTTACTGCAAATTGAACATTACTGCCTCCTGTTGCAATTCCAATAGTTTCAAGACACAAAAGAGCCTCATCTCTCATTAATTGGTATTCTTTATCAGAAAGTGTTTGAATTGGTGCAACAGTAATAGAATCACCTGTGTGTATACCCATTGGATCAAAATTTTCAATACCACAAATTATTACTCCATTACCATCTATATCTCTCATTACCTCAAGTTCGAATTCTTTCCATCCATATACTGATTCTTCAATTAGAACTTCTTGAGTAGGAGATGCTCTAAATGCATCTTTAAGTTTTTCATTCAGCTCTTCATTATTAAAGACTAATCCTGTTCCGCCACCTCCTAAAATGTAAGATGGGCGAAGCATTAATGGAAATCCTATCTCTTTTCCAGCATCCATTCCCTCAGATACTGTTGTGACATATAAAGCCTTTAAGGTTTTAATACCAACTTTTTCCATTGCTTCTTTAAACTTCCACCTATTCTCTGCTAGTTCAATAGATTCAGCCGAGGCCCCTAATATTTTTACATTAAATTTTTTGAACACACCTTGGTGATGTAATTCCATTGCTAGGTTTAATGCTGTTTGACCTCCTAAGGTAGGCAGTACTGCATCTGGTTTTTCTTTTTCAATAATTTTTTTCAAGAATTTTGCAGTCAGAGGTTCAATATATGTAGCATCTGCCATTGAAGGATCGGTCATTATTGTTGCTGGGTTCGAGTTAACTAGAATTACCCTATACCCTTCATTTTTTAAAGCTTTAGCTGCCTGGGATCCAGAATAATCAAATTCGCATGCTTGACCGATAACTATCGGACCAGAACCAATAATTAGAATACTTTTTATACTTTTATCAAACACCAATTTTTTTTCCAATCATTTCAAAAAAAGGATCAAATAGTTTCAACCCATCCGATGTACCTGGTCCGGACTCGGGGTGAAATTGGACTGAATAAGCATTTGAATCCCAAATGGAAATACCTTCATTACTTCCGTCATTTAGATTTACAGCATATTGCTCAATGCTTCCATATTTTGAATGTTCCTGTTTAAGA
>DBUV01000074.1:2186-2594 GCA_002308095.1 Acidimicrobiia bacterium UBA1281 | reverse complement strand
TGATTCCGGTAACTTTGACTGGATGATTTGAGCCATGATGTCCAAAATTTAGTTTCGAAACACTTAGCCCACATGCAAGACTCAAAATTTGGTGCCCTAAACAGATACCAAAAAGTGGTATTTTTCCAATTAAATCATTAACTGTATTTATAACTCCCGATAGTGCCCTAGGATCTCCTGGACCATTTGAAATGACTAACCCACTGAGATTCATCGAAAGAATTTGATCAGCAGTAATTTCAGGATTTAGAAGCAATGTTTTAAAGCCTTTTTCTTCGATCACATTAACTATGCTCTGCTTAGCTCCTAAGTCCATGATTCCAATCATTTCTTGCATGGATTCTGTCTCGTAAGTACCTCGCCCAGCCGTTAATGCGGAGTTATCTCCAATGATATCCACTGATTTAT
>DBUV01000074.1:0-1817 GCA_002308095.1 Acidimicrobiia bacterium UBA1281 | reverse complement strand
AAATCTCTTAAGTATGAAGTGATTGACCGAACATCAAATCCTCCTGAGTAGGGTATTTCATATTCATTTAACCAAGAAGTAATTGATTGTTCTGATCTCCACGATGAAGGATTTTCAGTAAAGCTATTTCCAATAGCTCCATTTACTCTCGGTTTTTCTGATTCGAAATCTTCCACAGAAAGCCCGTAGTTTCCTATGTGTGAGGATGTAAAGGTTATTATTTGATTGATATAAGAGGGATCACTAAGAATCTCAACAAAACCTGTCATTGCAGTATTGAAAATTAACTCACCAGTAGTTGGATTAAAGTCATCAGTTGTCCATCCGGTAAATTCTTTCCCACCTTCATTTACCAATAAAACTTTTTTATACATAGACACCACTTGTCTCTAATAAGGTTTCCATCCCTTCGAATAAAGAATTTTTTGGATTTGAATTAGTGTAGAATTTTTTATTACAAGATTTCCACTCAAAACTATTTGAATTATTTAAGTTGTAACCTAATTCTGATAGAATTTTTCTTGGATTTATATCTAAATACATGACTAATTCATTCAATTCAAACATTTCTGATGAATACAACATTGGAAATGCTGATTCTAATCCAACAACTCCTCTGGCTGCTTCTTTAAAATTTGCTTGCTTGCTTTCAATTGTGTGAGGAGCATGATCAGTCGATATTACATCAATAGTTCCATCTTTCAGTCCTTCTATAAGAGCAACTTGATCGCTAGATGTTCTAATAGGGGGGTACATTTTATACTTCCCATTTGATGTATCTATATTTTTATTATTAATAAGTATGTGATGAGGAGTTACCTCTGCAGTTACCGGAAGGTTGTTTAATTTAGCATCTCTGATTAAATTTACACTTTCCTTTGTCGATAAATGTTGTGCGTGATATCTAGTTCCATATTTTGCTACTAAATGAAGATCTCTTTGTAATATTTCAGTTTCTTCAGATGAGTGAATGGGTGTTAAAAGTTCACCGTCGTTAGGAGGAGCAATATCACCTGGAGAAGTATGACAATTTTTTTCGCAATGTTGAAAGACTGCGCCATCTTCATTTTTTATGGTTTTAAAAATTAATTCAGCTAAATTATCGTCTACTAAAGAAAGTCCATCATCAGTAAATGCAAAAACACCTTGTGCAATGAATTCTCTATAATCTATCGGCTCTTTACCCTGTAGACCTTTAGTTAAAGATCCTGTTCTGTGTATTTTTATATCTAGTTTTTTATCAACCTCTCGTGCTTCCATAAGGGCCTCAATGCTATCAATGATTTTTACTGAGTTTGGCATTGCTAATATTTCACTATACCCACCATTTTTCGCGGCTTTTTCAATATCTAATTCCTTAACAAATGATTTACCTGGATATCTCGTATGAGTATGCATGTCTAGAAAACTATTAAGTTTCATTAAATTTTACCTAAACCATACAGATAGCTAGATATTCTAGATGGGATAGCGAATGAAAGTTGATCTAGGTATTTAAATCTATTATTTGCAGATGCTTCTTGAGATATTTCAATACCAATGTTCATGGGCATTGGGTGCATCACTAGAAAATCAGGATTGGTTTTTTCTAAAATTTTATCTGTAAGTTGAAAAGAATTTATGTAGTCATCAAGATCATAGTCATCAATATTACTAATTCTTTCTTTTTGAACACGGAGTAAATTAATCGAAGAATTTGAATCAATAACTTCATCCCAACTTGAAAAAATATAGCAACCATCATCTTCATCTGGCAGGAAAAAATCTGGTGCAAATATACCAACCTTAAAGCCAAGTAAATTTAGTAATTCTTTGGT
>DBUV01000016.1:2791-5012 GCA_002308095.1 Acidimicrobiia bacterium UBA1281 | reverse complement strand
CCAAAAAGATTCCAACCAAGACCATAGGGATCATTGAGTCGATAAAAAATAGTTTGTGATTCATATAAAAGCAAACTCAAATAATGAGTTACATGATAAGCAAAGGCGATAGGAAGCATTGTGTGTGCAAACAAAAGGGAAACATCGTTTAAATCTTTTTTTTCACCACTTACTTTCAATGCGAACCAACAAGCGAACCTATAGGAACTGATAATGATAATATTTATCGCAAGAAATGAAAGTGTTGAGAAACCAATATCTAAAGTGGAAGATCCAAATAGGTTATACCAAAAAGTTGTTCCTCTTAGCCCATCATAGGTTACAGTACCAATCATCAATAATATGAAATACTCCATGCCTTTAAAGTTTGAAAGGTTAGCAATATTCTCAAGCATATTCTTATAAAATGGCCTAGAAACTGTGAATCTTAACTTTGCATATAAATGGTGAAGCAGATGAAGAGGGTCAACTTCAATAGAAGCTTTACCAAAAAGAATTCGTACACCTGTTGTTACTACAAATAATATGATGAAAACAACTCCAATATGTGATGGATTTCCTGGCTTTCTCCACACAAGTTCAAACCAAGTAAGCCCAAGAAACAATAAAGATGCAAACCATACGGTTGTGGGTTTTTTTTCATCTGAGGGAATTATTGCCAGCGGGTTAAACTTTGCATAAATATCTCCAAAAATAAGACCTAACACTGGGACACCTATCCAGAGAAATACCCAAATAATAAGGGGTGTTATGGATGTTTTTGCTTCCTCATTACCAATTAATCCAGGAAAAATTAGTAAAGATAAAACAAATAGACCTAAAACTTTTCCAGAGATGCTTTGTTTCTTAGCTTCAACAACTTCTTTTTCTATGAGTACAGATTGTTTCCAAGAGACTTTTAAGAAAACAAATGTTAGAACAATTACCCATGCAGAAATATTTAAAACAGTTTCAAAGGGAATAGGGAGGTCACCCACGCTGCCAATTCCATGATGAAAGTTAATTAAGTTTAAATGCATTTACTTTAGTTTATATGTCGATAAAATATTAGATAAGGAATTAATATGTGTGTAATTTGTAATATAGCTGATAAACCAATTGAAGAAACAATTTATATTGTATCTCAGACAGCAAGTGGTGATAACTTTATGGTTCCAATGGTCAGTAACTTGTTTGAAATGCACACTATTCAAGTAATTGAATCTTTCTTAATTAACGCATCACTTTTAGCAATAATTTTTTAAGAATCAGTAGTACAGTTTTTACACTGGTCTGTACACTGACCAAACATTTCAACTCTATGATCTGAAATTTTAAAATTAAACTTTTTTTCAATCTTTTTTATCTCTGCAGCCAAGAAGTCTTCAAATTTATTACTGAGCTCTACATCTATAACCTCACCACAATCACTGCAAAACAAATGATGGTGGTGTGCACGATCTTCTAAGATGAGTTCAACAACAGTAGTGTTTTCTGGTGAAGTAAATTCATGAAGTAAATTAATTTTCTTTAAATCATTTAAAACTCTGTAAAGAGTTGACTTTGCTACTTTATTATTGAGAACATTTTGAAGCTCATCAACTGTTACAGGTCCTTTATTATCGAGGAGTACTTCTAAAACTAAAATTCTCGGATTAGTAATTGATACATTATGTTCAGAAAGTATTTGTTTTGAACTTTTTCCCATAATCAAAGTATAGTAAAAAAACTCAAATAAAAAAATGAGAATTATTCTCATTTATGCTTGACAAACTAATAAATGAGACTTATTCTCATTTACTGAATTATTAACAAAATATATATTAAGGAAAATTTAATGAAAACTAGACCTATGTACAAAATTGGTGCGATATTTTTATCTATTATTTTAATTGCTTGTGGAAGTGGTTCTACTACCGAAGACCCTTCTTCAGATAAAATTAATGTTTTAGCAACTACCCCGATGCTAGGCGATTTTGTTAATGAAATTGGTGGCGACAACATCAACTTAACTATTTTAATGCCACCAGAAGCAGATCCACACACTTACGATCCTTCTCCTCAAGATGCTTCAAAAATTGCTGATGCAGATATAGTATTTTATGTTGGACTTAAGTATGAGCCAGCAGCATTAATTAAACTAGTTGAAAATACTTCAGAAAATGAAGCGGTCTTGGTAGAAGTGGGGGAATCCATTAATCCAATAGAATTTAGTGAAGAAGGTCATGAAGGTCATGAAGGT
>DBUV01000016.1:0-2428 GCA_002308095.1 Acidimicrobiia bacterium UBA1281 | reverse complement strand
GAAGAAGGTCATGACGACCATAAAGGTCACGACCACGGTTCAGAAGATCCACACTTTTGGTTCGATCCATTAAGAGTTGTAATGGCAGTTGAATTGATGATGAATCAACTAATAGAGCTTGATCCAACCAGTTCTGAAGCATATAAAACTGCAGGAGAGGCTTACATCAGCAATTTGAATGAGTTAGATTCAACAGTATCTGCATTAATTGAAACAGTACCTTCTAAAAATAGAAAACTCATAACAACTCACGAGTCTCTTGGCTATTTAGAAGCTAGATATGGTGTAGAAGTACTTACTACTATTATCCCAAGTTTAAACTCAGCTGATGAAATATCACCTGCAGAATTAGTAGATGTTCTTGATGTCATTGAAGATAACGACATAAAAGTTATTTTTGTTGAATCTGAAGCCCCATCTGTATACGCAGAAACAATTGCAGAAGAAGCGAATATAAAAACTGTAACTGGTTTGTGGGTAGAGACTTTGAGAGAAGATCAAGCCTATACAGATTGGCTAACAGAACAAGTTGAGTTAATTGTAGAAAACTTGGTTGATCTTCCTTAGGATGGTCTCAGAAGTGAAAGTTAATAAGTATTACAAATAAAAGTCTGATAGTTTCTGATGGTTGTTGCGTACAGTATGGTGATGCACTAGCTCTTGACGATGTTACTTTTTCAATCTCTGAGGGAAAGTTAGTAGCAGTAGTTGGCCCCAACGGTGGAGGAAAGTCTACATTATTTAATGCTATGGCTGGAATAACCCCTTTATCTCACGGGTCACTAAAGATAAAGGGATTGCAGCCACATGATGCAAAAAGTTTTATTGGTTACGTCCCTCAAAACAATCAAATAAATTGGAATTTTGCCCTCTCAGTGAAACAAGTTGTAGAAATGGGTTTAATTAATAATAAGACTTTTAATCCTTTTTCTAGAAAAAAAAATAATCATCTAATCGAGGACTCCCTCAGTAAAGTAGGACTTCTAAATAGAATAAATGAAAATATAAACAATTTGTCAGGAGGACAATTACAGAGAGTCCTTCTAGCCAGAACATTAACCCAAGGTGCAGATATTTTATTACTCGATGAAGCATTTAGCGCTGTAGATATTGGTGCCGAAGAGGATGTTATGAAAATCATTAATGAGATAAAGCAAGATGGTAAAACTATATTAATTGCTACTCATGACATAAATAATATTGAGGAAAAATATGATGAAGTTCTATGTCTTAACAGACACTGCTGTGCATTTGGCAATCCTTCAGAGGTTTTAACTGAAGAGGTTATAGAAGAAATGTATGGATCTCATAATCAAATGTTAAGAGAACATACCCCTGGACACCACGGAGCTCACAATGGGAATTGAAACTTTTATTGAACCTCTACAGTATGATTTTATGGTTCGAGCATTAATTACAGCAATATTATCTGGGGTTATGCTTTCAGTTCTTGGTTCATTTACGATAAATAAAAATATGGGATTTATGGCAGATGCAATGGCACATGCAACTCTCCCTATTATTGCTGTTGGGGTATTTTTTGGCTTTAGCATTTCTGAACTTGGAGCTCCAGCAGCCGTAATAATTGCTTTATTGCTGGGGTTCATAATTAAAAACACAAATATTGGGGAAGACACCTCAATTGGAATAATCTTTTCCTCATTTTTTGCTTTAGGTTTTGTTCTGATATCAGTTCTCGACGTATCTATAAACTTAGAAGATTTATTATTTGGCCAAATACTTGCTGTGAGTTCTGTTGATGTTGCTGTAATTTTTACATTATTCTTAATAGTTTTAAGTATTCTGTTTATTTTCTTTAAGCAGATTTTGTTCTACTCTTTCGATCCGATCGGAGCGGAGGTACGGAATTTAAACGTTACCTTTTTAAATTACTTATTTTTAATCATATTATCTTTGTCGATAGTAGGATCTCTTCAGACAGTTGGAATAGTGCTTGTCTTGAGTATGTTGTTGATCCCAGCTGGTGCTGCAAAACTAGTTAGCAAAACGTTCACATCCTCTATAAGATTCAGTGCTCTTTTTGGAGGCGTTTCCTCAGTGAGTGGACTATATTTTTCTTATTATTTTAATCTTCCTTCTGGTCCAACAATGTCTTTAGTAGCCTCTGGGATTTTTGTATTATCTTTTATTTTCAAAAAGATAAAAGTAAAACCCAAATTAACTAGTCCATAAATTAATTAACATTAGTCTATGAAAAAATTCTTAATATTTATTATCTTTATAACTTCATGCTCAAGCCAGGCACTAACTTCAGATGAAATAGAACTCGTTCAAGAAGAAGAAAGTTCTTTTAAGCCAGTCACAACTACACTTCAACCTAAGGACCTAGATAGCGATCACGATCGTGATCATGATAGCGAAAACAATAATGAAAATGAAGAAACACCCGAACCAATGAGCTTACTTC
>DBUV01000035.1:10748-11167 GCA_002308095.1 Acidimicrobiia bacterium UBA1281 | reverse complement strand
TGATGTACTTCATATCTGTCTTTTAAACCGCCTAAAATTTCGATGGCATCAGATAAGTTTGGTTCATCAACTTTTACTGACTGGAAACGTCTTTCAAGTGCCGCATCTTTTTCAAAATGCTTTCTGAATTCTTCAAGTGTTGTTGCGCCAACTGTTTGCAATTCACCTCTAGCTAACATTGGTTTTAATATGGATGCTGCATCAATTGCTCCCTCTGCAGCTCCAGCACCGACTAAAGTGTGTATCTCATCAATAAATAGAACTATATCTCCTCTAGTTTTTATTTCTTTAAGAACTTTTTTAAGCCTTTCTTCAAAATCTCCTCTATATCTAGATCCAGCAACTAGTGAAGACAAATCTAGAGTATAAATTTGTTTTCCTTGAAGGGTTACAGGAATATCACCAGAAACTATTTTTTG
>DBUV01000035.1:0-10342 GCA_002308095.1 Acidimicrobiia bacterium UBA1281 | reverse complement strand
TCAGTAGACCTCCCAATGACAGGATCTAATTTTCCTTCCTTGGCCATTCTCGTTAGGTTTCTACCAAACTGGTCTAATATTGCCGATCCAGTACCAGATCCAGGTCTCTCTCTACCCCCTGTTGAGGCTGATTGTGGTTTTTTACCTTCACCAGAAGATGAGATTAATTTAATAACTGTCTGTCTGACTTGTGAGAGTTCTGCACCTAATTTTTTCAATACTTGTGCTGCAACTCCTTCTCCTTCTCGTATTAGGCCAAGAAGAATGTGTTCTGTCCCGATATAGTTATGTCCAAGTTGCAGAGCTTCTCTAAGTGATAGTTCTAGGACTTTTTTTGCCCTCGGGGTAAATGGAATGTGCCCACTAGGAGATTGCTGTCCTTCTCCAATGATTTCAACAACTTCAGATCTAACTGAGTCAATATTGATACTGAGCTCTTCAAGAGCTTTTGCAGCGTGGCCTTCTCCTTCTTGGATAAGGCCAAGAAGTATATGCTCGGTTCCTATGTAGTTATGATTAAGTCTTCTTGCCTCTTCTTGTGCAAGAACTACTACTCTACGAGCTCTATCAGTAAATCTTTCAAACATGTTCTTATATTAATAAGTCTCCGTTTATACGCCTAAATGAAAATTACATGTATTTATAGAAATAACTTAATCTGTAAATATGGAATCAAACGAGTTACAAAATATTATCCCAATACCTAGTTTGTGGGAAAACCTAGAAAAATTAGAAAAACGCCTTTATGAAGTAACTATTTCGGAGGATCCATACCTCACAGAAATTTCCCAATACCTAATAAAAGCTGGTGGAAAAAGATTTAGACCACTTATATCACTTTTAGCAGGTGAATTAGGTACGGGAAATAAGGAAAAAGTTATAGATGCTGGTATATCTGTAGAGTTAATTCACTTGGGAAGTTTATACCATGATGATGTAATTGATGAAGCAACAACTAGAAGAGGTGTTGAGAGTACGAACCGTAAATGGAACGCAACTCTTGCTATTTTGGCAGGTGACTATTTGTTGGCAAGGTCTTCTGAACTTGCTGCAGATAACCTTGGACTTGAGTCAGTAAAATTACTTGCTTCAACTTATGCAGAGTTGGTTGTGGGTCAAACAAAAGAAGTTCAGTTTTCTTTTAATACAACCCATTCTACAGATGATTATTTAGAAGTCATTGGTGGCAAAACAGCAAGCTTAATTAGAACTAGTGCAAAACTTGGAGCAATGGCATCTGACTGTGATGAAGAGATTATTCAGTCAATAAGTTCTTGGGCTTGGCACAATGGCATAATTTTTCAGATTACTGATGATATTTTAGATTTAAATTCAGATAGTGATACATTAGGGAAACCTGCAGGCAATGACATTCTAGAAGGGACTTATACTCTACCTGTTCTCCTGGCCCTTGAAAAAAATCCAAAAAAGATTGAAGATATACTTCACCAAGTAAAAGACTCTAAAATAAACCTTTCTGAAGTTTTAAACGAGTTTAATAATGATGAAATTATTGATGCTTCAAATAAGTTTGTAAATCATCACTTTAAAGAAAGTAATCAGGCTATCAAAAATATATCTAACGATAAGATTTCAGATATCCTCCACAATTTAAATGAATACTTACTACAAAGAAGCAATTAATTTTCAGGTTTTAAGTGAGGAAAAGCTACAACTTCTCTAATTGATGTATTTCCAGTAAGCATCATAACAAATCTGTCAATCCCAAACCCAAGACCTCCCGTTGGCGGCAACGCATGTTCTAAGGCTTCAATGTAATCCATATCTTCTACGTGTGCCTCTTCGTCACCTTGTTCTTTTTTTTGTGCTTGCGATTTTAATCGAGCCTCTTGTTCTATCGGATCAATTAATTCTGAGAATCCATTTGCAAGCTCGCTTCCAAAGGCAAATAATTCAAATCTTTCAGTTACATTGGGACTATTTTTATTGTTTCGAGCAAACGGAGAGACCTCTACAGGATAATCTGTAACAAAAGTTGGATTTACTATATTTTCTTCAACATATCTTTCAAATAAATCATAAACCAGAAGCCCAATGGTGTTTGAGTCTTCACTAAATTCAATATTTTTTCTACTTAGATCTTCCTTTATAGTGTTTGGATCTGAATCAAACCCAATATTTAAGTTGAAGTGTTCTGAAACTAAAGAAAACATAGATGTTTTTTTCCATGGAAAAGAGAAATCGGCTTTTTTCTCATCAAAGGAAATCTCGTAATTTAACTCTAACTCAGAAAAGACAGTCAAACACATTTCTTCTACCATCTTGATAACACCATCTACATTTGTATAAGCCTCATAGCTTTCCATCATGGTAAATTCAGGTGAGTGAGTTTGATCTATCCCTTCATTTCTAAATACCCGCCCCAACTCAAAAACTTTTTCGAAACCACCAACTATCATTCTTTTCAAATAGAGCTCTGGAGCAATTCTTAAAAACATATCGACGTCGAGTGCATTGTGATGAGTTATAAATGGCTTTGCAATTGCACCACCTGCTTTAGGCTGCAAAATTGGCGTTTCTACTTCAACAAAATCTTTGCTGTGCATAAATTTTCTTATCGAGTTAATGACTTTAGACCTTGCCTCAATAGTCTGCTTAGCATCAGGATTAACAATAAAATCAAGGTAGCGTTGCCTAAATCTTGTTTCCTTGTCTTTTAACCCATGCCATTTTTCAGGTAATGTTCTTAATGACTTTGATAATATTGTGCTCGTTGATACCTTAATAGAGAGTTCCCCTTTTTTTGTTTTCATAACCTCTCCCTTTACGCCAACAATATCTCCCGAATCATATTTTGAAAAAAACAAGTTTTCTTCATCTGACAATGTTTTGGAATCTACAAGGAGTTGAATTCTTCCTGAGTTGTCAACCAAGTCATAAAAGGAAAGCTTCCCAAAAGATCTCCCATTTAAAATTCTACCGTGAATTTGAACCTCAACTCCAGAGTGCTCAGCCTCAGATAAATCATTATGCTTATTTATGACTTCTTGAATTTTAGATGCCGCTGGAAATTCAGTTGGAAAGGCATCTTTGTCGTGTTCAAGAAAATATTGAATTTTTTCTAATCTTAAATCATAAATTTCTTGCTCAGATTTTGAAAAGTTGCTCATTTATACAGCTTAATTATTTAAATTATATATTTCTTCAAGTCCATCCAGAGTTAGATTTTTCTCATATGATGAATTTATGTTAAGAACAGGCTGAATCAATGTTCCAAGTCCCCCAGTTATTACGACTCCTGGTGATAAATTAGACTCTAACACTATCTTTTCTAGCATTGAATCAATCATTGAAGCATGCCCCAAGACTAAACCGCTTTGAATTGCCTCATAGGTGTTTTTTCCAATAACCTTATCAGGTTCTTTAAGTTCAACAGATTTCAATGAGGAAGTTTTTGAAATTAATGCATCCAGACTTATCTTAATGCCAGGAGCTATAGATCCTCCAAGGTATTCTTTATTGCTGTTGACTACATCAAAAGTCGTCGCAGTACCTAAGTCGACAATTACCACCTCTTTATTTGTTTTTTTAAAACCTCCTACAGAATTTGCTATTCTATCTGGACCTAGCTCTTTAGGGTTGTCAATATTAACCTTCAAGCCAGTTTTAATACCTGGACCCACAACTAAAACATCCTTGGTTGTAAATTCGCTAATGGCAGAGACCACACTATCTGTAATCTGAGGCACAACAGAGCAAACAATCACTCCATCAACAGCCTTGTCGTTTAGTTTTGACAAATCTATTGTTGTCTTAAACATCATCAATAGTTCATCTGAGGTAATTGTTTTTCGAGTCGTGTACCTGTAGCTTTCCCATTTGGTTGAATTACCAACTCCTACATTCGTTTCACTATTCCCAATATCTATTGCAATAATTTTCTTCATTTATAACTCCACTTTAAAATCTATATTATCTATCAACCTAATACCCTCTACTTTTCCAGCAATAATAATTATTGCATTCTTAGTCTCTTCTGTTGCTTCATCGAAAGTATCTTTATCTAAAATATGAAGATAATCAATATCTAACTTACTGTCCTGACAAGTATTTAATGTTTTGTTAACAGATTCATTTATTGATCCTGTTTCAATATATATTTCTTTAAGGGTATCTAGATGTCTCTTTAGTCCGCCAGCTGTTACCAGACCATTATTACTTAATAGCTGATTTCTACTGCTAAGAGCTAGTCCATTAGAATCTCGAATTATATCTCCTTCATGTATTTCAATATCTAATTTCTCATTCTTTACATATTCTTTTATCAAAAATAGCTGCTGTGCATCCTTTTTACCAAAAATAGCTTTCTTTGGTTTCACAAGCTCGAAAAGTCTATTTACAACTGTTAAAACTCCGTCAAAATGTCCAGGTCTAGAATTTCCTTCATATTTTTTTCCAATGTTTCCAGAGTCAACAACGTTCACAAGATTATCGCCATAAATATAATCCTCATTGGGAGTAAATAAAATATCAACTCCTAATTGATTTAAACTTTGGAAATCTCTTTCAAGATCTCTGGGGTATTTTTCATAATCACTAGAGTCGTTAAATTGTTTAGGATTGACAAAAATAGATACTATTGTTTTTAATCCAAAAGTTTTAGCATTTTCAATTAAAGAAAGATGCCCTTTGTGCAAAGACCCCATAGTGGGAATAAAAAAAAGCTCTTGTCCGTTAATTTCACTATCTAATTGATTTAAATGTTTCATATTTATCGTGCCCTTTATGGTGCCCGTAATTACTTGTAAATAATATTACCTATTTTTTCTAGTTTTTGATCATTTATATTTAAGTTAGATGTGTCAAAAGTAGTGATAATTTCACGTAATGGCTCTATAACAAACAATCGGTTACTCCAGTCATAATGCGGAATAATTAAATTTTCTGAGGAATGAACCTCTGCTTTGAAAAAGATAATGTCTATATCTATAACTCTGGGGCCGTAACGATATGTTTTTGTTCTACCTATTTTTTCTTCTATTCTTTTTACATCTTTTAATAAATGTGTGGCTGATTTTGTGTAGGTTATTTCAATTACAATATTGTAAAAACTTCTTTGTTCAGTTACTAATAGTGGATCTGATTCATAGAGTGAGGATATTAAATTTATTTCGCCAACTAGTTCAAGCTCAACAAGGGCATTTCTGAGATTTTCTTCACGGTCACCAATATTTGATCCTAATGAGAGAACTACTCCCTCGTAATTATCCACTGTAGGTAACGCTGATGTCTTTGGTCTTTTTATTGAGCGATGTATTTGGTTTGTGAACAGTAACCGTCAATTTCTCCATCTTTGGACTTATTAAATTTTCATATAAATACTTAGCTAAAGTTTCTATTAAGTCAAAAGTGGAGGATGAGACAATATACTCAACTTTTTCAACATATTGCTCATAATCAATTGTTGACTCTATTGAATCATCTTTGACTGTCTCATTTGCGAGAGTTATTACTAAATCAATTAAAAAAAGTTGTTGTTCTAGTTTTTCAGATTCATAAACGCCATGCTTGCCATTAGTGATTATCCCTTCAAGCTTTATGTCATAAGACATCTTTTAAGGAGAAGGTATTAACGCAATCGCTTTTGGTGAGAGGGGTTTGCCCAGAATACGTTCAAGAATTGTTCTTGAAAATATTGGATCATCCAAAAGCTTTGAATATATTAGATAGCCTGCCAATATGCCTGGCACCTCTTCATCTAAATATTCTCTATGAATTAGTAGTTTTCTTTCTTTATCTGAAAGTGCCTCTTTTATGGCTTCGAAAATCACAGTGATAGATTCTTGTGGTGGATTATCGGTTAATGGAAAATGGTATGTCCTAAATCCTACTTCTTGATAATTTGTTAGGTTGAAATCTGTTTCAAGTAAAGAAAAGATTGAATTTATTCCGTTACTTTTTAACCACTGTACTTCTTCTTCTCTTCGGATTTTTCTCGAGGTTAATCCTCCGCCACCTATGCACTCGGATACGGCTAATTTTCCTTCGATTATCCAATGAAAATCGTTTGGTTTTAATCCTGCCATTTGTAGCCTTTCCTAGGTGTTAAACCATAGTAGCTTAGCAAATTTTTTAATCAATGAAGTGCAATCTGACCAAAGATACGCCCTGGTTTTGACAATGTGTGAGAAGTTCATCTTCGGATGCTTGTAATAAGCTAGTAAATTTTTTTCTTGAATATCCTACTACCAATGGATAGTCACCAACAAATTCTCCAACAGATTCAAGCAATACAGCAGACTCTTCTTGAGTTTTTGCAAAACCTAATCCAAGATCGATTGCTACTTGGTTCTTATTTACACCTCTGTCTAAAATATTTTTAACTTGAAACCTGAGATCTTTTTTTACATCTCTGACAACATCCTTATAGTTTATTTTTTCATGAATTGATGATGAATTTTGATTTCTATGACTAACTATCAACCCTGCTGAATGTCTCTTAACTGTTTCAATCATTTTTTCTTCTTTTGCTCCAGAAATATCATTCACTACTAAGAAATTATTTTCAAGAGCTTCGTGTGCGACAATGGGGTTGAAAGAATCTATTGAATAATGAAAATTATCATTTTTAAACCTCATGAATGTATTTAACCTCTTTAATTCATCTTCTGTTGATACAGGCGTGAAGTTGGGCTTCGTGGAGACGCATCCAATATCGAGAAAATCTATATCTAATTTTGAAGCTGCCTCATAAACCTGAGGAATTTTTTCTGGTTTGTTAAGTAAACCATCATCTGTAAATGAATCATTTGTGATGTTCACTATTCCAAGGATGTTGTTTGATAACTCCCCTAAAAAATTACTCCAAGAAAACAAATTATTTGAAGTTCTCTAAAGCTTCAGCCCTAAGTGAATAATCTAATTCATAAACACCAGTACTGAAAGTTGTAATAACGTCTGATGTTGAGCTTTTTGGATTCATCAAATCTGAACATAAATGTTTAGCTCTTACTCTTGTTAAGACGCCATCAGGCTCCAATTCTTTTTGAATTATCTCTGAAGCCAATTGTGTAATCTTCTCCTGTAAAGTTAAATTATTCGATAGGTAATCTACTAAATCGTTAAATTTAGATATTCCTGCAATTTTATCTTTTGGAAAGACAGCTATATCAAATGTGCCAAAGAAGGGAAGTAAGTGATGTTCACATAAACTTGTAAACGGTATATTGCTTAGGTAAATTGGCTGACTGTGAGTTACACTATCTAGACTTTTAAAAATTTCAGATGAAGTGACCAAATTTTTTGATAGTTTTTTTTGTATTTCTGTAGAAAATTTTTGCAATATAGCCAAGGATTCTTCTTTAGGTTTACCTGTGGTGTTTTGTACGAGTTCTAATAATCCTTCAAATGTATCTCGATCATTCTTATTTAAATTGCTCACTATCCCAGCTTTAAGGTTTTACCAGACCCTTGAACCTTAACCTTTTTTATGGACTTAAAAACTTTAGCAACTTCTTCTCTATCAATTGTCTCTTTTTCCATGAGTATATCAACCATGGCATCCATTTGTTTTTTAAACTTTTTTAAGATTTTACCAGCTGTTATATGTGCGTCATTTAGAAGAATTTTTACTTCATCATCTATCGAAGAAGCTACCTCATCAGAATAATCTTGCTGTCTGCCGTAATCTCTTCCAAGAAATACTTCATTTGAACCTTTGCCAAATAACATTGGTCCTAACTTATCACTCATCCCAAACTCCATGACCATTCTTCTAGCAATGTCTGTGGCTTTTTCAATATCGTTTGATGCACCCGTGGTAGGGTCCTTGAATACAATTTCTTCAGCAACTCTTCCGCCCATCAACATTGCTAATCTATCTTTTAATTCTGCTTTTGAAGAAAGGTACTTTTCACTTTCAGGCAAAGCCTGAGTGTAACCTAAAGCCCTTCCTCTTGGTATTATTGTGACCTTATGAATAGGGTCAGCATTTGGAAGTGCCCAACCAACTAATGCATGTCCAGTTTCATGGTAAGCAATAATTTTTTTCTCTTCCTCGCTCATAAGTCTGCTTTTTTTCTCAGGTCCAGCAAGCACTCTATCAATGGAGTTTTCTATATCTGTATTTGAAATAGTTTTTTTATTTTTTCTAGCTGCTAATAATGCGGACTCATTTAATAGATTTGCTAAATCAGCCCCTGTGAAACCTGGAGTTTGTTTAGCTATTGTCTTTAAATCAATAGTTTTTACAAGGGGTTTATCTTTAGAGTGAACTTTTAGAATCTGGGTTCTACCATCTAAATCTGGCCTATCTACGATTACTTGTCTATCAAATCGTCCTGGTCTTAATAAGGCAGGATCAAGAACATCTGGTCTATTGGTTGCTGCCATAAGAATTACCCCTTGATTAGACTCAAAGCCATCCATTTCTACGAGTAATTGATTTAATGTTTGCTCACGTTCATCATGACCCCCACCAAGACCTGCACCTCGCATTCGTCCTACAGCATCAATTTCATCAATGAAAATAATTGCCGGAGAGGACTCTTTGGCTTTTTTAAACAAGTCCCTTACACGGCTTGCGCCTACTCCAACAAACATTTCTACAAAATCAGAACCTGAAATACTATAAAATGGAACGTTAGATTCTCCGGCTACAGCTCTGGCTAGTAAGGTTTTTCCTGTACCAGGTGGCCCTACTAATAAAACACCTTTGGGAATTTTTGCACCGAGATTGTTAAACTTTTCTGGTGATTTAAGAAATTCTTTTATCTCCTCAAGTTCTTCTTTCGCTTCTTCTGCACCTGCAACATCTTTAAATGTGACCTTAGGTGTCTCTTCATCCATCTCTTTAGCCTTAGACTTTCCAAACTGCATAATTTGATTGCCATTGGTCCTAACTTGTGAAAACATGTAAAACATAAAACCAGCAAGAAATAGCCATGGTAAAAAGGCTATAAAATAGTCTTGAAATCCTGCAGGTTCTGTATCAGTACTTAACTCAATATCTGCATCAACTAAGAGTTGAAAAACTTCTCCTTCAAAGCCTTCTGGATATTCTGTATTGAAAACCTCGCTCTTCCCTGTGACTTTAAAATGTACAGTATTGGATTGCTCTTTGATAATTGCCTCTGCAACTGCATTTTCACCAATTAAAGATTTAAATTCAGAAAATGAAACTTGTTCGGGTGCATTTGTATTTTCATTGTATTGCTGAACACCAAAAAATATTAACAACCCTAATGCTGCATATAGAAAAAATGGTCTATTTTTATTTTTTTCTTTATTTTCCATTATCTTTTAATTTAATACTGACACGTTTAAAAGTAATTACGAAATTTAAGAAAGTACACCCAGATAAGGAAGCTCTCGATGCTTTCCGTTGTAATCAAGTCCGTATCCAACAACAAACTCAGGGCCAATTTCGAATCCACTGTAGTTTATTTCAATTGGATCTTGAGCAACTTCTTTTTTTACAAACATGCAGAAAACTTCAATACTTTTTGGGTTTCTTGATTCTAAAAGTTTCTTTAGATTTGAGAGTGTAAGCCCAGTGTCGTAGATATCCTCTACAATTAATACATTCTTGTCTGTGATATCGTACTCTAAATCTTTTACAATTTTGACTTGGCCAGTTGACTCGGACCCATAATAAGATTTAATACTCATGAAATCAAAAGTTACATCGAGCTCAAGTTGTTTAGCAAGATCACTTACAACAATAAAAGCTCCTTTCAAAATACCAATGACTACAAGTTCTTGTCCTTTGTATTTAGAATTAATTTGATTTGCAATTTCAGAGATTTTATTTTCAATCTCTTCTTGAGATATTAAAGTTTTAGAAATTTTCAATACTTCTCTTTTCTATAGAAGAACTTATTATATGTGAATAATCATTTTTTTGAAAGTCGAGAGCTATATCTGATTTTCTTATTCCTGGTAACCAAATGATTTCTTCATCAAGGATTACTAATGGCCAAACTTCTTTCATTAACCCCCTAATGCCAAAGGACCTCATAACTTCAGTTACTTTTTGATTAGATCCATTAGTCTTTATCTTGTCTCCATCTATAAGTGTCCTTATAGAAATGTTATGGTCTTTTGATGGAATTGCTAAATTCCAATTATTGAAAGAATTCACACCCTCAACATTTGAAAGGTTTAAATATCCATAACTTATTTGATTTGAAGCAGTTTGTTCACACCATAGGTTTTTATTAATAAAAATTAGTAATGAAGAGGAAAGGACACAATACCAATCATCATGAAACGCGGCTTGATTCCCAGATGCGACAACTTCTTTAATTTTATCAATATCCTTCGACTGCATGCCTGTCATACCTAAGGATTTAGCAATGACTGAAAATAATGAAATTACCTC
>DBUV01000043.1 GCA_002308095.1 Acidimicrobiia bacterium UBA1281 | reverse complement strand
TTTATTTAGCAACTTTATTATATGCAATGGTTATGAGTATTGACGAGATAAGTCCAGCTAAAAAAGTATTCAAGTCAGCTAAACCATATAAATCTGTTGGTATAAAAATTCCACCCGGGTTTACAGATAGATCAACGAAAATTAATCTGTACAAATAACTCATAATTAAAGATCCAAAAAAAGGAATAAAAATATACAAGCTTGAAGATTTATTTTTCAACTTATAAAAAACTGGAAACACCATACAAACTGCAAACAAGTCCGCAATCAAAAATACATTAAAAATGCTCGTTACATAAAGGGAGCAAAATATAGACAAGATGATTAATCCAGCCGTTATGTATCTTGCTTCAGTTGAACCCTTCCTTACCAAATCTAGAGAGATTGTAGATGAAATAGCATTTTCTAAAGTATCAACACTAGATGTAACCAAGAGAGTACAGAGAGAAATCAAAACTAATGACATAGGAAGATTTAAATCAAGCTGTTCAATGAAGCTTAAGCTTGGGTTTTCTAAGCCTTTTCCAGCACCAACAGAACCTGCAAATCCAAGAATAAGAATTGTTAGGAAGCAACCTAATCCTGCAAAAATCGAAGCTTTTTGCAAGCTTTTGGTATTCTCAGCTGAAAAAGATCTCTGCCAGTATCCCTGTGAAAATATCTCAGCTGCTGTTACAGCTACGATTACCGCTAAAGCAGACTTAAAACTAAAAAATTCAAATGTATCTATTCCTCCAGTTTTTGAGAAAGCCACTAGTTCACTAAATGAGTTTTGATTTAACCAAATTGAAAACAACACGATTAAGAGAACAATCAACCCAATTCCTTGAAATTTATCAGTTACATATGAGGCTTTAAAACCGGATTTACTTAAATATAAAAACGTAACACCGCCAATAAAGATACTGACAACTAATCCAGATACATTAGAAATTGAGGGAAATAAAAAATTAATAGAAGCAAATTCAGCTATTAAAAATGCACTCATATACAAAACCGCAACACACGATACTAGTTTTTGTGCGGGTTGACCATATCTGCTCTCAATAAACTGGGGTAATGTCGCCCCATCAGGAGTAATGCTTGCAACTTTAGGTCCTAGAAAATAAATTAAAACAAAAGGTGTTGCAGCGGATAATGCATATCCATATATGTCATAACCTAAACCATACCAAGCTACTTCTGCAGGAGAAGTAAGAATCCACAACCCCATACCACTTGCATAGAAACTAAGGGAAAGACCTAGAACACCTTCTGTTTTATTGAGAACAAAATATTCTTTTTCCGACGATTTTATTTTTGTTGTTCTAAGAAAAATAACTAAAAGTAATGCAATTATTAAGAAATAAGCAGATAATGTGTTCATATAATCCTCTATTAATTACAGGTAAAGAGGATGTTCCCTTCGTTGGAATTACCCAACAGGTTCAAACGGTCGGTTTTTACACCCTCTCAGCAATCTGCTCCCGATAATCTTATATTAACAAATTAGAGTAAAATTGTTAATATTTTTTACTATTAAGATTCTCAAGTGAGTAAAAACATAAAAAATCAAAAAACCCCAGTCTCAAAAATTATTGGAGCAATTTTTACAGCTGCTTTTATGTGGGGAACAGGAAATGTTATTTCTAGAAGTCTCTTAATTGAAGGAATTGATGAAATATTTTTAATAACCTTAAGGGTCACAGTTATTGGCACCCTGCTCTTTATTTATTACTCCATTTTTAATCGAGATAAGTTCGATTCGACACTTCTTAAAGAAGCCTCCATTACTGCAATGGCCTCAATATTTTTTGTAGGGTGGTTTTTTATATTCTCCCTCCAGTACATCTCTTCAGGTCTAGTAACTCTTCTAATAAGTTCAGCTCCTGTTTTTACAATTGTTTGGTTGAAAATACTTCTAAAGGAAGAAAAAATATCAAGACAAAAATATATTTCTATTTTCATAGGACTGTTGGGTGTTTCATACCTTTTCATTTCAAAAGAGACAGGCCTTCAAGATCAAGGAAATATTTTTTTGGGAGGATCTCTAGCGTTTATGGGAGTTCAGTGTATCGCTTTAGCTACAGTGCTAAACAGAAAGTACGCAAGAAAGTACAAAGTGAGTAGTTGGTTAACTTTTCAATACCCCATAGTTATATTATTGTCCACGGCTGCATTTTTAATTACAGGTACAGAAGTACAATCGTTAAATACCTCGCAGATACTTAGGGTCATCATGTTAGTATTTTTCAATCTAGGAGCATTCACTTCTTTTACGTGGCTAATTCAAAGAGTAAGCGCACTTCAGGTAGCGTCGGTTGATTATTTAGTTCCTGTAGTCGGAGTCTCAGCAGGTGTGATATTCTTAGACGAATCATTTAACTCTAATGTAATTGTTGCTGGAATTTTTATATTTATTTCACTGTTAATGAATACAAAAGAAGAATTTTCATCTTAAATTGCATTTAGTTCTTTTTTAACCTTTTTCAAATCTTGCCAGGTCAACCATTTTGGTTTCCCTACTTCTTTTGAAGGATTCCTTAACAAATAAGCAGGGTGAAAGATTGGCATGTATTTTATACCATCTCTTTCAATCCAAGAACCTCTAATTTTTGTAATAGGATCTTTAATACCCAGGTAACCTTCAACTGCAGTTGAACCTGCAAGAATAACAATTGATGGGTTTATATGTCTAATCTGTATATTTAACCACGTAATACAGCTATCAATTTCTGTGCTACTAGGCCTCCTGTTTTCTGGTGGTCTGCATTTAACTATGTTCGTTATGTAGCAATCCTCTAAAGGATTAATCTTTACAGAATCTAAGACCGCATCTAACATTTTCCCAGCTCTA
>DBUV01000008.1:4396-5226 GCA_002308095.1 Acidimicrobiia bacterium UBA1281 | reverse complement strand
TTGCGATCTATAGCAATGTTCCTGCTTATTTTTTATCATCTTGGCATTTCGTTTACCTCTATTGCTCCACAAATCTCTTTCGTTCAAAACAAGAGGGTAACAGATGGAATATGGCCATTGCTAAATCTTATGAACAGCTGGAGAATACCACTCGTTTTCTTAATTGCAGGAGTTGCTTTAAGGCTTTCATTTAGAAAAAGAACCAAGATGCAAATATTTAAAGAGAGAGCAAAAGTTCTTGGGCTTCCGTGGTTGTTTGGAACTCTTGTATTTTCAACTTCCTCAGTTTTTATTGCAGGCACATACTATGACTACTGGTTTTTAGATGAGCTAAATGAAGCAGCCTTGTTTTCCTTTCAATACCAAGGAATACATTTGTGGTTTTTAATAAATATTTTTATTTACTGTTGGCTTTTTGTTCCGATTTTAAATTTTATATCTAAAGAAAATTTTATTTCTTCACTACTTAACAGACCGGGAGGAATATTTATATTTGCAATACCAGTAATAGCAGAGGGACATCTGCTTAATTTAGTTAGGTTTAAAACAGAAACATACGGAGATTATTACACTACCTACGCTCTTACGGAGCATGGTTTTATTCTCGGCCTTATATGGTTTGCTATAGGTATAACTCTTACTTCTCAAGGTGATAGCTTCTGGAATTCAAATACAAGGAATTGGAAAATACATCTATTTATAGGGTTTGGTTTGTATTTTTATAGATTTATAAATAGTTTTGAAACTGGTTTCGCTCTTGATAATCGCTTAATTGCATTTGAGTCATTTAATTTTATATTTGCAATGCTTGGATTAGGCGCAACCTATCT
>DBUV01000008.1:1413-4029 GCA_002308095.1 Acidimicrobiia bacterium UBA1281 | reverse complement strand
TGCCAGTTCAGATGGGTTTGATGTATTATTTTGCTGATGTCAATTTACATCCAATTATCAAGTTTCCATTGGTTTTATTCTTAATTATTTTTGTAAGTTTGACAATTTATCACTCAATTAAAAATATAAAGTTTTTAAGGCCACTATTTGGGCTTCGAAAATTACAGTAAATACAAATGAAGAAAAGAAGCATCATAAGGATCGCGATATATTTAGGACTAATCACCTACTTGTTTGTTTCAGATAGCTATCTAGCAAGAAGGCTTGTCCAACTTCCAGAACTATTATTAAATAATTTTTAACCTAAGGTTATTGTATGAAGTTAAAAGATTTCTCAGAGGTGCAATATATTAATCTCGTAACTTATAGACGAGACAATACACCGGTTTCTACAGCAGTTTGGGTTGCTGGGATAGGAGATGCTCTTTATGTTACAACAGGTAAAGCAGCTGGAAAAGTAAAGCGAATCAAAAATAATGGAAAAGCAACTATCCATGAAACAAATCAGTCAGGCTCCCAAAAACTTTCAGAAGATTTAGATCTCTTGGCCAAAATCATAGATGACCCAACTGAAAAACAGGATGGCATAAAAGCCATTACTAAAAAATACGGGCTTATGGCAAAAATGATGATGCGAGGACCTGATGAGGGTAGGTCTATAATAAAACTAGAAAATCCTGAATAATTACAATTTCACAAGAGTTATTTATTTGTGAAAATAAAATCACAAGCCTTTACTATTGTGAACCTATTCCAAAAAGCTCACGAGTAATGTGATTGCTAAAGATATACAACTTAAAAGTCCAAAATATGCAATAGAAACACTGTATAGTCTTTTAGATTTTTCAAGCTTAATTACTGAATAATTTGTTAAGGAGTAATACAAAAGTATAAAAAAAGAACTCAATTTGATCGCTTCAACAACATCAAAATATAAAACCCCTATTACTACCACGATGGATAAAAGAATATCAGCATAATAAGCAGAGTTAAATTTCTCATGTATTTTACCTAAAGTTAATGGAAGATACCTATCTCTTGACATTGCAACAACAACCCTACTTATCCCAGGCATAAGAGCTAGTAAAACAGAAGCGGATGCAATGGTGGATGCAATAGAAATTAAGAATGAAAAACTTGAAAATCTTGATAAGTCAAAAGCTACTTTTAAAGGTGTCGAAGAGTTTTGAATTATCAATGGATCAACTATTCCAAGTGTTGCATAAGTTGTTAGGAAGTATAACGTCACTGTGATGCCGAGACCTGAAAGAATTGCTTTGGGGATTATTGTTTCTGGATTTTGAACTTCTTCACCAAAAGTAGCTAGACGGGAATATCCTGTAAAAGCAAAAAACCAAATACTACTGCTTAAAAGTAGAGATTCTATTGTTAGCCCTTCCGTAATAGGGATTGTAAAATTGAAGCTCTCTGAGGAGACAATTGATAATACGTAAAAGATAAGAATTCCTGATACAGAATAAACAAACCATTTAGCTACCGATGCAGTTTTTTTTGCACCAAAATAACTCACTATCAAAACCCCTACAACTAAAGCCGCCCCCGCAATTTTATGCGACGAAGGAAACAGATAGTTGCCAAAGGTTAAAGCAATAGCAACTGAACTAATAATTTTTCCAAATATAAAAACTATTCCTGCCACTAAAGAGTACTTATTCCCAAGAATCTTTCTTGCATATAAATATGTACCTCCAGCTTCAGGGAAGAGTTTTGCTAACTGTGCAGATGAGCTTGCATTCGAAAATGCTACAATGCTTGCAATTAATAATCCAAAAACTAAAGAGTACGAGGAAACTACTGCTGCTGGAGCAATATTTACGAATAATCCAGCACCAACCATTGAACTCATCCCCAGAAAAACTGAGTTGCGTAAAGTTAAAGTTCTTTTAAAGCTATTCATGATAGGTATTCGTATTACTATTTAATAATATAGAAATTAAATAAATGTTTGATAAATTAGCTCCAGTTCCAATAAAAAATTCAACGCATAGAAAACTATTAGTTTTTTCTATGACATGGTTTTTAGTAGGAACTTGGATTGATGCAAGTGCTCATAGTTATCTCAACGGTGAATTAGAGTCTTTTTTTACTCCATGGCATGCAGTGTTGTATTCCGGATATGCATTTTCTGTGCTTTCAACAATGTATATTAAAAATTCGATAAAAGATTACAAAATAGACATTGGAGTTTTGGGTGCTGTCATCTTTGGAATTGGTGGGGGTTTAGATTTACTTTGGCATACTTTTCTAGGGATAGAACAAGGAGTAGAGCCTTTAGTGTCACCCTCACACTTAATGCTTTTTCTCGGAGCTTTTTTGATGCTTGCATACGTATTCGCTTCTAGACCCAACCAAGATTATTTAGACACTCCGGCAGTAATAACCATTGGTGCTGCGTTTAGCCTCATAACTTTTATAACTCAATTTTTGCACCCTTATTTAAATGTTGGAGAATTCTTTTGGTACGGAGTTGAAGAGCTAGCAGCAGGATCACTATTTTTTCATGCTTTGTTAGCGTGTATGGTATTTGTTTTCATTATAAGATTTAGACCCACGAAAAACCAAGTATTCATTATGTACTTCATGTCTTTCTTATAC
>DBUV01000008.1:0-1042 GCA_002308095.1 Acidimicrobiia bacterium UBA1281 | reverse complement strand
ATTGTTTGGCTATTTAAGTTCTCAAATTACAAACTGGTATTACAGCACAGAAAGTAAACAAAAGATGCAGATTGCCACCTCTCTTATTGCAGGGACTTATGGTCTGTTGTTTGTTCTTTATTTATTTGCTACAAGTAATTATTTTGAGCAAGATATGGTTTGGAGATTTTATGGGTTAGGTGGACTCGTAACAGTTCCTCTTCTCTTTGGGTATATGATTGGTAGTTTAGGAGTTAGTCCTATCACAAAGGAAGTAGTAAAGAACTAAACTAATAAGTTTTAAGTTCGTCACTATCCATAAAAGAAACATTGTTAAATTCTTTTAATCGGAAAAAATGCCCTGAAGAAATCTTGGTAGATTTTAAAATTGTATGACCTGCATGTCTAGGTAAAAATTTTCTCCAAGTCCATGGATATAGGGGCATATTTAAGAAATATGAAATAAGTACAGACATTGTTCCAGCATGGGAGATAATTACTAGCTTTTCAGTCTCATTACTATCAAGATTGAATAAACGGTCATATTTGTTATCAATACTGACTACTCCGAGTTCATTTAAATGCTCTCCTAGCTTCGTGATAATATTTTCACTAAAAGATTTCATGTACTCGCCATGATTTGTTAACAACCACTCTTCAAAAGACTTACTGTTTCTTTTTACAAAAAACTCTTCAATTTCTTTGGTTGATTTACCAATTAAATCAACTTCTTCACTATCCCTCATTTCCTGAAGCCAGTCATGAACAATAATATTTTCTGAAATGCCAGCATCTTTAAAAGGTGCAAGTGTTTGTTGTGCTCGTAAAAGTGGAGATACCCATATTTTGTCTACCTCACCTTTGTTGAAAATGCTTGATGAAAAGACAGCTTGTTGATTGCCTTTTTCAGTTAAACCAGGGTCGAGGTTATATTCATCATTTTTTAGCCACTCTGGTTGGCCGTGTCGTATAAGTACAATTTCCATTACAAAAACAATAGCCAAATTGAGTTATTCTGATAACAAAAGAAATAAAATTATGGAAAAAAAGTTATATAGATCAC
>DBUV01000072.1:2306-7466 GCA_002308095.1 Acidimicrobiia bacterium UBA1281 | reverse complement strand
GTAACCTTAGGCTTATTTTTGGGAGGTATGTTTCCATTTTTATTTGCAGCCATGACCATTAATGCGGTGGGAAGAGCAGCATTTAAAATGATTGAAGAAGTTAGACGACAATTTAATGAAATCCCTGGATTGAGAGAAGGAAAAGAAGGAGTTGTTCCTGACTATACAAAATGTGTAGACATAGCCACAACTGCAGCATTAAAAGAAATGTTGCTACCTGGTGGTTTAGCCATTGCCCTTCCATTAATCATTGGTTTTTGGGACAAGGAGGCACTGGGAGGTTTCTTAGCTGGCTCATTGGTTACTGGATTTCTCTTAGCAATATTTATGGCTAACTCTGGTGGAGCTTGGGATAATGCTAAAAAATATATTGAAGCTGGAGGTGGAGCAGGAAAGGGTTCTGACGAACACAAAGCTGCTGTGATCGGGGACACAATTGGAGATCCTTTTAAAGACACATCTGGACCTGCAATGAATATTGTTATCAAAGTAATGACAATTGTAAGTTTGATATTTGCGTCTGCTTTTTAAATCCATAAAAACTAATTAAAGACGTATAATATTACTCAGTACTAATGAGAATTTTACTGATAACTAATGACTGGTTCCCAAAAAAAGGGGGAATAAGCACGTATTTAGCAAATTTAGTTGACTCAGTCGATCACGAATTTGTTATTTATGCTCCTAAATGGGTTGAAGGTGAAAATACAATAGCTGCTTCGTCAGATTTTCTTGTTAACAGCAAAGCAACAGTTAATGAGATTACAGAAATTGTTCACACTGAAAACATAGATATTATTCTTCATGGCTCCAGCAATCCACAGTTCTTACTGGTAAATAAATTAGATCAGATCTCAAATCCCAATAATCCTAAGAACATAAAAATCCCTCAGTATATGATCTGTCACGGAGCAGAATTTAATATATTGAATTACATCCCAGTTGTCAGACGTTTGCTGAGGAAGAGTCTAAACAAGCTAAATAAAATATTTACTGTCAGTGAGTTTTCAAAGAAAAAACTGCAAGACATTACTGATACTGAAATTATAAATATTGGTGCCGGTATCGAAGTACCAGCTTTTAATAAAGAATTTGACACAAACAAAGTTCTAAAAATAGGAGTAATGAGTCGTTTTGTCTCAAGAAAAAAGATTGACTGGGTTATTGATGCAGTGCATGAACTTAAAGAAACTGGTAACAATATTGAATTAGATATTATGGGATTTGGAAAACAAAAAAATTATCTCAACAGATTATCTCTAGTCTCTTCAGCAAAGGTCAATTTTGTGAATGAAAAAAATGATGAAGAATCTAATTTTTATGAAGACATTGACATCTTTGTTATGCCTTCAAAGTCAAAGTACTTTGGTGCTGAATTTGAAGGTCTGGGACTTGTTTACCTTGAAGCAGCAAGCTATGGCTTGCCTGCTTTAGTGGGTTCATCAGGCGGATCTCCAGAAACCATCATCCCTGGTAAATCTGGTTTTGTTGTTGGGAACAAAAAAGGAATTATTGAAGGGATTCTTTATTTCATAGAAAATCCAGACGAGTTAAAAGTTTTTGGTGAGAAAAACAAAGATAACGTGATTAGGAATTTTAGTCTTAAAGTATTTGCTGAAAAATTTGAAAAAGGTATCAGTTAAATTAAGGTAATACTTTAACCAGTGGCAATATCTGAAAGACTATCGCCAAACAAACTAAGAATTTCTTCTTCTGTAACTGTTATTGCGGCTCGTTGATTCTCTAGGGCTTTGTTTTTCTTTTCAACCAAAATCTTATTTATAAGGTTATCTTTTGTTGCATCTTCTGCTTTCATTCTGAATCTGCCTCTATAGAAAACGATATCCAGAAGCTTTGCAAGCTGAACAAGATGCTCTTTAGAAAGTTTTTTTATCTTCTTTTCATCAAGAGTGAAGTGTTCTGTAATCATTTCTAACATTCGGTCTTTAGATGCAGACTTTGGCATTTTTAATATCTCTCCACCTAAGAAGTTTGATATCTGTCGATATTTATCATCTTCAACTAGATTTCTGATTTCATCTTTTGGTAAATGCCCTAGTTCTTCAATGTTGAATACAGTTCTTAATCTTTGTTTCATTGCATATCCGCCATAAGGACCAACGGCAGAAGAGTATGTCCATTCTCCCAAGGTTGCAACTTTTCTTGGATTTTTAGCAGATAGTGAGAACCTGCTTATACACTCTGAGTCAGTAAGCAGGTCGGGATCCTCATCTTCAAATATTGGACCAATTAAATTTTTGTAGATACATTTTTTTTGTCGTACACCTTTTTCTTTGATTCCATGTTGTATATAGAAACCTCCGTTTGGGCCAAGTTTAATGTATATAGAAGCATCACATTCTGGGCATTGACAAACGACTCGTTCTTTTTTTAAACTTTCTTCTTGTTTTCCTTCTAAATCCTGAATGTAATCAGTGTTGACTTCTTCCAGTGCAATGTCTGGATTAAGACCCACTTTGAAATCATCATCTCTCAGAAGGTACGGATAAGGAACTTTCCCAACAATTCGGCCAGTCTTAACAACATACCTTGACTCAAATGGAAGTTGGATTGACGTCAATGCTAACGGGTCTTGAACACCATAGTTATTAATATGATCTGTAATTGTTTGGTGGGATTTCTCTAGAAATTCTACCTTAGATTTCTCAGGATCTTCACTAATGAGAATTTCATCAAGTTTGTCTTCCATGGATTTAGAAAATTCATAATCAATATATTGATTAAAGTAAGGCTTCATAAAATTATTGATTAGAGCCATTGCAAGTATTCGAGGTTTCAGACTTGATTCAGAATTAATAAATACAGATGTGATGCTTTCAATGATTGAAACATATGTAGAAGGTCTCCCTATACCCAGCTCCTCAAGTTTGTTAATTAAAGATGTAGAAGAATATCTGTTTGGAGGATTTGTAAATTTTTCTTCACTTGTACAGGTTAAAATATCTACCATATCTCCTTGAGAGAGGTCTGGTAGTTCTTGAGATTTTTCAGCAGCATTTTTAATAAGATCTCTATAGCCACCAAAGGTCCATGTAGTTCCCGAGATTCCTAAAATCATAGGGCCGAATTTTTCATCAGAGACCTCTATTTCTATTGATTTCGTAATTCCTTTAGCATCAGTCATTTGTGAAGCTACGGTCGTGTTGAAAATTAGACTGTAGAGTTTGAATTCGTCGCTTTCCTCTTTGTGAGTTGACAATAGTTCAGATGGTGTTGTAAATACATCACCGGAAGGTCTTATGGCTTCGTGTGCAGCCTGTGCATTTTTACTATCACCAAAATAATTTGGCTTCTCAGGAAGGTGGTCACTTGAAAAATTATCTGAAATATAGCTTCGAGATGCTTTAATAGCTACATCTGACAATCTGATAGAATCGGTTCTCATATAGGTAATCAATCCCTCTTGATAGAGTCTTTGGGCAATACCCATTGTCTTTCGTGGCTGAAATCCCAAGTTGCTTCTTGCAGATGTTTGTAAGCTAGTAGTCTTTAAAGGCTTTGGAGGTTTTCCACTCCTTCCAGATTCTTTGATTGATGAAATAGTAGCTTTAGTTTCAGTTAGTTTTTCTACGATATTTAGTGCTTCTTCTTCAGTTAGATATTTTTTATCTGTACTAGTCTTATTACCTTTTTGATCAAAGTCAGCTGAGGATGCTAGTCTTTTGTTCTGTACTTTTTTTAGACTAGCATTGAACTTTATGTCTTTGCTCATACAGGTTGTTGAGATTTCAAAATATTGTGATTCAATGAATTTTATTCTCTCCTCTTCCCTTTCAACGATTAGCCTGATTGCTGGGCCCTGGACTCTACCTGTAGAGATAAATGCACCACCTAGGTCTCTAACTTTAGGTGATATTTCATATCCAATCATTCTGTCTAAAGTACGCCTTGCCTCATAAGATTTAAATTTTCCAATATCAATTTTTTCAGGATTATTAACAGCATTCAATACTGCAGTTGGGGTAATTTCATTAAATTTAATTCTTTTTGGTTCATCTTTTAAATCAAGAGCTTCCTTTAGATGATAAGCAATTGCTTCACCTTCTCTATCATCATCTGTAGCAAGGTAGATTTCAGGAGCTTCATCTGCTAATTTTTTTAATTCGCCAACAATTTTTTTTCTATCTTCTGGAATAACATATATATTTTCAAAATTATTAGGTTTTACAGCTCCCCAGAGAATATCTTTATTTGTGTAATTAGATGGTATTGATTTTGCATTTCTTGGAAGATCTCTAATGTGCCCAACACTCGATTTAACTATGTATTCAGAACCAAGTATTTTAGATATAGTTTTAACTTTTGTTGGCGACTCAACAATTACTAAAGGTTTTGACATGTCACCATTTTTAACATCATTTTTTTAATATGTATAGGATTTTTAAAAAAAAGTATTTTTAATTCCTTTTAAGATGTAATTAAGTGAATAAAGTTAAAATATTTTCAAAATCTCAATTTTCAATTTTGTGGTGGTCTGGATCACTATCTAGCTTTGGGGATTGGGCTACATTGTTTGCTTCTGTTGCTCTTGCAAGCCAACTTGGGTCTGAGACTGGCAATTCTGGAATTACTGCAGTTGTTCCAGTGGTCGCTCGAATCATTCCAGCTTTTCTGTCATCATTTGCTGGTCTTATGGCAGACAGGATGAACAAAAAAAATATTATGATTTTTACTGATTTATCTCGTATGTTAATAGTTCTGTTTTTATTTTTTGCAACGAGTTTAGTTCAATTATTTATAGTTAATTTTTTAACTGAAATTTTTTCTCTTATGAGACAGCCTTCACGCGAATCTATAGTTCCAGAAATAGTTCATAAAGAAAATCTTGTAAAGGCTAATTCGCTATTTGCAATAGGAACTTATGCGACATTACCAATCGCCTCAATACTTTTTGCATTAATTGCAGATATAAGAGTTCCAGATTTTATTTCTAATTTTGGAAATGGATGGTCCGGTTCAATAATTTTTATCTTTGATGCATTTACTTTTTTTCTCTCCGCCTATCTCTTGGTGTTTTTAAAGACTAAAAGTGTAAAACCAATTCAGGGAAGTCAAGGCTTTGTCTTAAGAGAATTCAAAGAAGGTTTGAATTATTTCTATAGCAATCAGGAAATACGAAATATAACCGTATCAATCTCC
>DBUV01000072.1:0-1941 GCA_002308095.1 Acidimicrobiia bacterium UBA1281 | reverse complement strand
CTAGGTTTTACTGAAAGCTCTTTTGGTTTTATGATTGCTTCATTTGGCACAGGAATCATTTTTAGTATGGTCACATTTAGTTATTTTATAAGTTCATTTTCAAGGGTAAGTTTTGTAATTGGTTTGTGCATGCTATCAACTGGCATTTCTCTTTACACCGCATTCATCTCAACAGAGTTCATCAATATATTGCTCTCAATATTTATTTCAGGGGTTGGTACTGGTGGAGTCTATCTGCTTACTATTAGTTTTCTACAAGCCACTACCGATCAACAGATGAGAGGAAGGGTCTTTGGAAACTTCTATACGATTGGGAGAATCGCTTTGTTGCTTTCTTTTTTAACTTCTGGCTTGGCAGCTAACTATCTAGATCCTTTATTTGTCAGTAGTGGCGTCGAAACTGTATTGAAAATAAGTTCTTTATTAATACTCATTTCTGGACTTATCACATTCATTTCAAGTTATAAAAAGATATTTAAAGAGTTTGGAATTGAAAATTCTAATTTCAATAATATAAAATTAGATTTTAAATCAATAGAGGATGAACCAGAGTGAACTGTAATTACTTAGCTTTTGAGGGAATAGATGGGTCAGGAAAAACTACTTTTATTGAAGAAGTTTCTAAAGCACTGGTTAAAGCAGATATTGAATATTCAATTGTAAGAGAGCCGGGTGGATCTAAACTCGGAGAAGGAATAAGGGAACTTTTATTGAGTCATGATTATGAAGTTGACCCGACCTCCGAAGCACTTCTTTTTAGCGCAAGCAGAGCACAACTAATTGAAGAAATAGTAAAACCCACTATTGAATTGGGAAAAGTTGTTATTTCTGATAGGTCAGCGTACTCATCAGTTGCATATCAGGGAGTTGGAAGAGGATTAGGCTATAAACAAGTATATGATTTAAACGACTTTGCAATTAATGGTTTCTGGCCAGAAAAAGTAATACTCTTAGATATAGATCCTAAAATTTCTTTATCTAGACAGAAGGTTGCCGATAGAATCGGAAGTGATCAAGTTAGCTTCTTTAATAAAGTTAGAGATGGATATCTTCAGCTTGCAGAAGAATTCAGTGAAAAATTTTTAGTATTAAACGCTGAAAACTCTCAGCAAGAAAATTTCAATCACTTATCTGACTGGTTAAATCTTGAAAGAACTTAATCATAAACTGCTTAATGAAGCCTCTTCTCCGTTTCATGCATACCTGTTACTTTCAAATTCATCAAAATATGTCCTTGAGCAAGCGTTACAATTTGCTTCGATGACAAGTCTTTCACAAGAATCGACTTTAGATCATCCAGATGTAAGAATTATTGAGTCAGAAAACATAAATACAATTGGGATTGAAAATATAAGAGACGTCTTAAATAAAGAAAACTTATCTCCCATCTCTGGAAAATATAAGACAATAATTTTCCCTCCCTATAAGTCACTTACAGAAGAAGCATCAAATGCATTACTTAAAACTTTAGAAGAACCATCTGAGACAAGTATATTTATCCTTACTTCAACTGGAAACTTCTGGTCCCATGCAAAAGATGATGCAAATGTAGGGATAATAAAAACAATTAAAAGTCGTTGTAGAACTATTTTTATTGAATCTGAGAGAATTACAACGTATGACTTTTCTCCAGGAGATTTTCTACATTATGTAGATATTGAAGATTTCCCTTATAGAGCCGATGAACAAAAAGTAAATAACCTAGTAAATATTCTGCAAAATTTAGTTAAAGCCCAATCTGTATCTAGCAAAAATATGTACAATTTCCAAAGTTTATTAAAAGTTATAAAAGAAATCCAACAAGACTTTGATAACTCTACAGCAACCTTTGCGAATAAACTTCTTACCAGATCACTCGAATATGTAGTTAGACATATATTATCAACTGACCAAATTGGGAAGTCAGAATACAGACATTGTGAGCAAGTACAAAGTGCCATT
>DBUV01000062.1:1711-4793 GCA_002308095.1 Acidimicrobiia bacterium UBA1281 | reverse complement strand
CATTTCTAAGAAGAGTCAAGACAAGTTTTGCATCGTCTGTTTGAGCATCTTCAAAAATAAAACTCTTTTTCAAATTATGTCTTTTTAGAATTGGAAACATCTTAGAGGTCTCTTCAACAGATACATTTTTATGTCTTCTATTCTTTTTTCTTGATCCTAAAAAATCATAGAAAAATAATCCGAGCTTAAATGCCTTTGGTGCAATAAAGTTATTTTGGAAAATTTTAGGCATGTCAGCAAAACCATCGTTTTTATACATTGGAGCTAGCAGTTGCAATGGCTTATACAATCCACCTAAAAGATTTTGAAGTACTTTTTGTTCTTGCAAACTTTCTCTTACTAGACCAATTTGAAGTTGAGGCAAGTATCTAATCCCACCGTGTAGTAGTTTTGTACTTCTGCTTGATGCTCCAGAAGCAAAATCATTCTTTTCTAACAATATTACATTTAGATTATCGGCACTTGCCATCGCCATAGAAGCTGCACCTACAACTCCTCCACCTATCACTAGTAAGTCAAAAACTTCTTCCTTTTCTAAATTTCTTAATTGTTCAGTTCGTGAGAAACTCATTAATTAAGAGGCTGCATTTCTTCTTTACAGTGTTTTGGAGGATCATTGGCAACTACTGACAAAAGTTTAATAGTTAATTCAGTACCACAAATATTACATCGAAAATCTTGCATAGTTTCGAGAACATCTTCGGGATCAATTTCTGGAGGTGTGCTTGCAAGTGATGAAATGGAGTTACTTAAAAATCTAAAAACTAAGTATCCAATTAATAGTGCTATTAAATATTCCATAATAATTTTTAGTTTTGTAGTGGAGATGATGGGACTTGAACCCACGACCCCCTGCTTGCAAAGCAGGTGCTCTTCCAGCTGAGCTACATCCCCTCGCTTTTAATATTATGCCTCGGATTTCGACGTAAATGAAAAAATTTTATAAATATTTTCTAATTGTGACTATTGTAAATATGACGTAAGGGCCTATAGCTCAGCCTGGTTAGAGCGCATCCCTGATAAGGATGAGGTCGCTAGTTCAAATCTAGCTAGGCCCACTCTAAAATAACCTCAACCTAATTCAAGTAATTTGGCTACAATACGTTGATGAATTTAATTGTTTTTGGATACTTTGCTGCTTTTTTTACTGCAGTTTCATTTTTACCACAAGCTATTAAAACAGTTAGGACTAGAGAAACTGCGGGTTTATCTCTTCTGACTTATTTATTCCTATTTTTAGGATCTTTGTCATGGTTTATTTATGGTCTTTATCTGACCGACTATCCTTTGATGGTTACAAATTCTTTAACTACAGTTTTCACAGGAATAATACTTTATTTAATTTTCTCAGAAAGAAATAATAAATATAATTAAAAAAATGAGATTAAAAAAAATTCTATTAATAGTATTTATTGCCTCATGTGGGTCAAGTTCAATAGAGGAAATCCCTGAAACTACTACAACTACTCTTGACCCTGAGCTTTCTATTTGTGAGAGAGTTGAAAGGGAATATATTTCATTATCTAATCAACTTTTTGAAACAAGCTTTGAATTAAATGATTATATTAATAATCTATCTGATGCACTTGTTGAAGAAGATAGAGATATTTTTTTTAAAGATCTGGATAAAAATGTTAAACATCAAGACATATATAAAAAATATCTTGAAACAAGAGCATTTGTTTACGAGCAAATAAATATTCTATATGGAAATAACTCTGACTGTCCGATTGCTGGTGATCAAGAGATTTCAGACGAAAAAGTCTTGGAATCTAAAAAAGAATTATCTGATTTTTTAAGTAGGTATTAATTATTCAAATTTTCTATATAGCTTTCAAAATCCTCAAGACCATCAAATATATTTTTTCCATAATTAAATAGTCCCCATATAAAATTGTTCAACACTTTAATGTTGTTTGCACTTATTCCTATAAGAACTTTATTCGAAGCATACGCATAACCAATCTCAGCAGATGTACCTGAATCAACGTCCCTACCAGTGAGTAAGGCTACAACTATATCTGCAGATTTCAGGTTCTCCATGTCCGTGTCGTAAATCCTTGTTTTTGTTTCTAGAGTAAATTCACCTTTTACTAAACCCGCATCACGATGGGGTAAAAATGTATCATAAGAATATTTTTCTAAAATAGCCGAAATTTCTTCTAAATACTTTCTTTCATGATCGTCAAATAAGGGTCCTGCAATATAGACTTTCTTCATGTTTATATTTTATTTAGTAATTTTTTAATTTGCTGAAGATCTTTATAGTTTAAAATATTTTCTGACATTGAATTTATGCTCTCCTGAATTTTGACATTCCATACGTCAAGTAGTGGTAAAACTTCAACTTTTATAAAAAATAAGCTCGTATTCCTATCAAGAGGAACGGAGGTTTGGGTCTCTAACCTAAAAAATAGATCTTCAATTTTGTCCACTTCAGGTTTGGAGTAACCGGGAAAATTACTTAATTCTGGAAAAGTTGTTATTGTCCATACCCACCTCTTTATACTTTGTTTGCACATATATTCACTTAGTTTTTTACTGGATTTAAGCAGCTGTTCATTATCAGCAACAGGGTCATGTATAGACATTAAATTTTCGCCTAATTTACTAACAGGAGTCCATCCGCTAGGAAAACAAACAGATACAATTTCCATATTACCCTTATACATAAGAGCAAAGTCTTCCTCTAGTGATAGGGTGATCCCCATTAGGCTTGTATCTTTCTTTATTTCTAGAAAGTTAGTTATTTTAGTTCGCAAATCTAAACTTATAGCTAACTGAGTTTCTCCACATAGGTTATCTTTTTCAAGTGCTATTTCTTTTTTTTTAAATCTTATATATTCCGGGTTAGGTTTTTTGCTATATGCAGGTCCTTCAAGTCTTATCATTGATGGGTTATTTGTAAACGGTACCTTAACAAAATCTAAATTCATTATTATTAATCTTATAGAGAAAGGATTCAATTGGGAAATACAGGAGCTTTATTGCTGCATGGATTATTTGAACATAAAGGAAGACATAAAATTAATGCAGATTGGTTCAACAATTTAGAAATCGAAACAACTCTCATTGATTTACC
>DBUV01000062.1:0-1398 GCA_002308095.1 Acidimicrobiia bacterium UBA1281 | reverse complement strand
GGGCACGGTTCAAAAGAGTCAAGCAAGGGCCACATTGAAACATGGAGTGAAAATGACGTAGCGGTCTTAGATGCTTTTAATGGTCTCAATGATTATGACAAAAAGGTACTAATTGGCCACTCTTACGGAGGGCTGGTAGCCACTTACGCAGTCTTAAAAAAAATTGTATCTCCTGATTACTTGATACTGTCAGCGCCATTATTTGAAGACAACTATCCAAAATTTATTAGAAGTTTATCTAGACCAATGGCTTCAATAGCTCCAAAATTAAGAGCCCCTTCTCCGGTAAACAAAAGAAATCTATCGACTGACTCAAGTGTTGTTGAAGATTACTTCAATGATCCTTTAGTGTTTAGAAGCTTATCGTTTAGGTTTGGTTATTTAATTACAGAAGCCCAACAATATGTAAATGAAAACATAACAAAACTAGACATCCCAACAATTGTTTTACATGGTAGTGATGATAAGATTGTCCCAATATCAGGATGTAAAGAAATTTCTAAGCTGAGCAATGTTAAATTTGTTAAAGTCAAAAATTCAAAACATGAAATCTTAAATCAAGATACCCGACCTTTTGTTCTTAGTGAAATATTCAACTGGTTAAAAGAGAAAGAATTAGTTTAGAAACTTTAAACACTATTGCAAAGGATTTGCAATAAGAAAATGTTTGTATAGAATATTACTATGCATGTACCTGATGGATTTATAAACGCTCAAGTTTCTGCAGCTTCAGGAGTAATTAGTCTTGGAACATTGTGGGCGTATGTAAGATCTGCCAAAAATTTAGTTGCAGATAAATTAATAGCTTTAACAGGTATGATGTCAGCTTTAATTTTTGTACTTCAAATGATAAATTTTCCTATAGCTGCTGGAACAAGTGGACATTTACTTGGTGGAGCGCTTGCAGTAATTGTACTTGGACCAAGTCTTGGTGTTATCTGTATATCAATAGTTGTTGTTATTCAATCTCTTCTCTTTGCAGATGGAGGGCTTAGTGCTCTGGGTGTAAACGTCCTTAATATGGCAATAGTTACATCTTTAACAGGTTGGTTAAGTATTACTTTTTGGAAAAAAGTATTTGGAGACACTAGGGTTTCTCTAATAAGTGGCTCTGTGGTTGCAGGACTATTGTCAGTTGTGTTTTCTTCAATAGCGTTCGTCCTTGAATATGCAATTGGTGGGACCGTCTCTGTCCCTCTTGGAAGTGTTCTTGTTGCTATGATTTCTACACACTTGTTTATAGGATTGGGTGAAGGAATCATAACAGCACTTATTGTCTCTTTGCTTCTAAGGGTTAGATCAGATTTGGTATATGTAAATTCAAATAAAAACAACTCAAACAACCTCTCGACATCTTATGTAGTTTTCATACTTCTAATTTTGTCACTTACATTAATT
>DBUV01000045.1:1262-8115 GCA_002308095.1 Acidimicrobiia bacterium UBA1281 | reverse complement strand
ATGAAATTTAGACCTTTACACGATCGTGTTCTGATCAAAGTGCTGGACAGCGAGGAAAAGACTGCGGGTGGAATTATCATTCCTGATACAGCTAAAGAAAAACCACAAGAGGGTGAAGTAGTAGCTGTAGGTCCAGGTGAACCTAACGATGCTGGAGAAAAAATAAAACCAGATGTTGAAACAGGAGACAAAGTTGTCTATTCAAAATATGGTGGAACAGAAATCAAAGTTGACGGACAGGAATATTTAATATTATCAAGTAGAGATATTCTTGCGAAAATTACTAAGTAATAGGAGATATAGAAATGGCAAAAAAAACATTAGTTTTTAATGAATTAGCTAGAAAAGGGCTCGAAGCAGGAGTCAACAAATTAGCTGATGTAGTAAAAGTCACATTAGGACCAAAAGGCAGAAACGTTGTCTTAGAAAAAAAATGGGGCGCACCAACAATTACAAATGATGGCGTAACAATTGCAAAAGAAGTTGATTTAGAAGACCCTTATGAAAATATGGGTGCTCAATTAGCTAAAGAAGTTGCATCAAAAACAAACGATGTTGCAGGAGACGGAACAACAACTGCAACAGTTTTAGCTCAGTCCATGGTAAATGAGGGAATGAAAACAGTTTCTGCTGGTGTCAACCCAATCGAGGTTAAAAGAGGAATGTTGCAAGCATCTGAGGCGGTCACAGATTTTATTGCTGGGTTTGCAAAAACTATTGGTGGAAAAGATGAGATTGCTCAGGTCGCATCTATTTCAGCTGCAGATACAGAAATTGGGGAAACAATCGCAGAAGCAATGGAAAAAGTTGGAAAAGATGGAGTGATCACTGTTGAAGAAGGCCAGACTTTTGGGATGGAACTTGACTTCACAGATGGTATGCAATTCGATAAAGGATTTATCTCACCATATTTTGTAACCGATGCAGATAGACAAGAAGCAATTCTTGAAAATCCTTACATCTTAATAGTGAACTCAAAAATCACTGCAGTAAATGATTTATTGCCAATCCTCGAGAAAGTAATGAATTCAGGTAAACCACTCTTAATTTTGGCTGAAGATATTGAAGGGGAAGCATTAGCAACCCTAGTGGTGAACAAAATTCGTGGTACTTTTACATCAGTTGCTGTCAAAGCACCTGGTTTTGGAGAAAGAAGAAAAGCCATGTTGCAAGACATAGCAATACTAACTGGTGGAGAAGTAGTATCAGAAGAATTAGGGTTGAAAACTGAAAACACTACAGTTGAAATGCTCGGAGAGGCTGCTCGTGTAGTAGTTAAAAAAGACACAACTACAATTGTTGACGGAAGCGGAAAGAAAGCAGACGTCGAAGGAAGAGTTAAGCAAATACAGGCAGAAATTGATGAATCTGATTCTGATTGGGATAAAGAAAAACTTCAAGAACGTCTCGCAAAACTCTCAGGTGGAGTTGCACAAGTAAAAGTTGGAGCAGCTACAGAAGTTGAACTTAAAGAAAAGAAAATGAGAATTGAAGATGCCTTAGCCGCTACTAGAGCTGCTGTAGAAGAAGGAATTGTTGCAGGTGGAGGAGTCACATTAATAAGAGCTCAAGGATCCATCGACAAGATATCTGGAGGTACAGAAGCCGAAGTAATAGGTAGAAACATAGTAAAGAAAGCACTTGAAGCACCTCTTCGTCAAATAGCAGTAAATGCTGGTTATGAAGGTGGCGTGATGGTTGAAAAAGTTAAGACTGCAAAAGGAAATGAAGGACTTAATGCAGCTAACGGTGAAATGACTGATTTAGTAAAGGCTGGTGTAATTGATCCAGCAAAGGTAACTAGATCAACTGTGCAAAATGCTTCATCTATTGCTTCTTTAGTTCTAACTACTGAAGCATTGATTGCTGAAGAGCCAGAGCCAGAAGCACCGATGCCTCCTGGAGGAATGGGTGGCATGGAAGGCATGATGTAAAACATCACATGTTTAAGAAAAGAGCGGACTTAGGTCCGCTTTTTTTATAGTAAGCTTAAAACATGACTGGAATTCGAGGTGCGATTGCAGAAGTATCTAATACTTCAGATGAGATCATAGATTCATCAAAAGATTTATTTATTCAATTGCTTGAAAGAAATAATTTAGATATTACAAAAATTACTTCAGTAATTTTTACTGTTACACACGATTTAACTGAAGCCTTTCCTGCGAAAGCAATTAGAGAACTTGGCTACACTTCAATTGCTGCAATAGATACATTAGCACCAAATATTGCAAATGATTTAAAGGGATGCATTCGTGTTTTAGTTCATTACGATGAAGATATTGTTCCCGATCATGTATATCTTGGTAAAGCAAAGAATTTAAGACCTGATAGATAAACTAATTGGCAAACCCTTTAAAGGTGCTATGATTATCACAATGAAATTAAACAATACTTTTTTTTACTTTAGTGAGCACATATAAGTTGCCCTAAAGTTGTATTGTAATAAATCGGGCAAAGGCCCGATTTTTTTATTTAGGAGAGAAAATGATAATCGTAATGAAACAAGCAGCCTCTGAAGAGGATGTAGAAAAGGTTAAAAGTAAAGCAATTGAACAGGGCCACGAGCCTCTAACAATTTTTGGAGTTGAAAGAACAGTGGTTGCTGTGAGTGGGAAAGTAATTGAAGACAACAGAGCAATTATGCGATTATTAGACAATGTTCAAGAAGTAATTCCAATAGGTAGACCTTATAAGTTAGCTAGTCGAAGTTACAAAGAAGAAAGTACTCAAATTAAGATTAAAGACTTAACAATTGGAGGAACTGAACTAGCTCTAATTGCAGGTCCAGATAGTGCAGAAACAAGAGCTCAAACACTAGAAACAGCTGAGGCTGTAGTAGCAGCAGGAGGTAATGGGCTACGAGGGGGAGCATTCAAACCAAGAACTTCTCCATATAGCTTCCAAGGACTAGGTGAGGATGGTTTAAAGATGCTTAAAGAGGCTTCAGAACTAAATAATCTTCCACTGTTTAGCGAAATTATGGATGCTCAACACTTATCTATGATGGAGAATTATGTAGATGTTCTACAAGTTGGAGCAAGAAATATGCAAAATTTCAAATTGTTAGAAGCAGTTGGAGAGTCGAAATTACCAGTTTTGCTTAAAAGGGGTATGAGCGCTACGCTAGAAGAACTTTTACTAGCATCAGAGTATATTTTAGCTAGAGGTAATGAAAACGTAATGTTGTGTGAGAGAGGAATTAGAACTTACGAAACCGCAACAAGAAATACTTTTGATGTAAACGCAATTCCATTTTTAAAGATGAACTCCCATCTTCCAGTTATAGCAGATCCAAGTCACGCAACAGGGGACAGTAAACTTGTAGAACCAGTTGCATTATCCGCTATTGCTGCTGGAGCGGATGGTCTTTTAATTGAGATCCATCCTAGACCTGATGAAGCTCTTTGTGATGGTCCTCAAGCTTTAGTTCCAACTCAGCTAAACGAGTTAAGTAAAAAAGTAAGTGCTATTGCTGATGTAGTAGGAAGGTCACTCAATTAGAGATGAGGACCGTAAGAGTTATTGGATTAGGTCTAATGGGTACCAACTTGGGCTTAAAGTTATTGAGCCAAGGAGTAAAAGTATATGGCGAAGATACAAATGAATTATCTCTTAATAGAGCATTACATTTGGGATTTGAAGCAAACAATGCTGATGAAGTTGTTGATTTAACAATTCTTGCAATGCCAATAAATAGCATAATATCGAGTCTTAAATCAAAAAAAATCATAACTAACACTAAAGGAATACTTGACATAGGTGGAACAAAAGAAGAAATCTGTAATTTGATGGATTCTTATGACATTCCTTCAATTGGAGGTCATCCTATGTGTGGAGTTTCTGACAACCGTACCTGGAATCCAAATCCTGAAATTTATAATGGTGCTACATTTTTATTATGTGAGACACAATCAACAGATACAGCGTCAAAAGAAATAGTTAGTGAGATGCTTAATTTGCTTAATTCAAAAGAAGTTTGGATTGATAGGATTAAACATGATCAAATAATATCAATAACTAGTCATTTACCACATTTAATAAGTACCGCTTTAGTCGGTGTTGCAAAAGAAAACTATGAAATAGCTGAAATTATGGGTATGGCAGCTGGTGGTTTTGATGGAGCAACAAGATTAACTAGAACTAATCCTGAGATGATTAAAGATATGTATGATACAAACTCTCAAAATATTAATTTGTTCCTAAAACACTTTATTGATGAACTAATGGACTTAATGAATCTTCAAGATAGTGATGAGCTCATTAACTATTTGAATAATTCAGTTGAATGGCGAAGAGCATTATCTGAGAAATTTGGAGAAAGGCCATTGAGTTGAATTTAAAAAAAATATCAGGTGAGGTAACTATTGTTGGTGATAAATCTATTTCTCATAGAGCTATCATCTTTTGCTCTCTCTCAGAAGGAATCTCAAACATTACAAATGTATTAATTTCTGGAGATACAAGTGCAACTATTGACATCTTCCGTTCTCTAGGTGTAAATATAGAAATTATTAACAATAATTCATTGGTTATTCATGGGGTGGGTTTGAATGGCTTATCTGAACCTAAAGAGGAATTGAACGCTAAAAGTTCGGGAACCACTGCAAGATTACTAACAGGATTATTAGCAAGACAGAGCTTTTCTTCAGTTTTAGTTGGTAGTAATCAATTAACAAATAGACCGATGGGTAGAGTTGTTAATTTACTTAATGAAAACGGATCAAACATATCTTCAGAAAATGGGTATTTACCATTAAAATTTAAACAGGCCTCCAGTACATTTAATTCAATAAATACAAAGGTTCCAAGTGCTCAGGTAAAAAGTGCATTGTTACTTGCATCCTTATATCATTCAGAACCTACAACAATTACAGAAGATATTGCAACACGAGACCATTCAGAGAGAATGCTTACTCATATGGGTGTTGGTATTGTAAGGATGGGAACATCAATCACAATTCCTCCGAACCAGTTAATTAAACCTGTCAATCTTGATATTCCATCAGACACATCATCTGCAGCATTTCTTATTGCTCTTGGTGTTCTGTCTTCAGAGAAGATAGTTCTTAGGAAAGTTCTGATTAATGAGCGAAGAATTGGCTTCTTGAAAGTATTGAAAAGAATGAATGCTGATATAGAAATAAGGAATATTGCTGAAATTGGCAATGAATTGATTGGAGACTTACATGTGTCTAAGTCAAATCTAGTTGGAACTCAAATTAATTCAGAAGAAATTCCTGACCTCATTGATGAGGTTCCAATTCTGACCTTCATAGCCTCTCAAGCTGAGGGTGTCACCTCTTTAAGGGGAGCAGAGGAGTTGAGAATAAAGGAGTCAGACCGCTTAGAGACGATGAAAAATTTTATCGAAACTTTAAATGGCAAAATTAAAATGCATTCTGATGGTTTTGAGATAACTGGTAAACAAAGCTTAGAGTCTGGGGTTATTAAATCAGAAGATGATCATAGAGTTGCAATGACAGCACTTATCGCAAATATTACTCTCGGTAAGAGAATTATTCCAGATAATACAGTGTGTATTAATGATTCATACCCATCTTTTTTTGAAGACATTGCTCATCTTGGTGGAGAAATCAATGAATAAACTAGGTATATTAGGATGGCCGTTAGAAAAAACTTATTCACCACAAATTCATAAGTTTTTATTAGATTTATGTGGTTTAGAAGGAAGTTACCATACAATTAAACATGAGATTATTAACTCTAAAATTATCTCAAGAATAAATGATGATTTCTCCGGTTATAATGTCACAATTCCTCATAAAGAAAAAATAGTATCTCTTAACAATACGTCAATTCTAAGTGATAGTGTCAAAGCAATTGGTGCTAGTAATACCATACTCAACAAAAACTCAAAAACCTACTTATTCAATACAGATTTTTCAGGTTTTAAAACTTTTTTAGATTTAATCCAATATGATTTTGGTATAAATTCAGTACTAATACTTGGATCTGGAGGTAGCTCAAAAGCTATTGCGTATAGCCTTGATTCTATGAATGTTAATTACTACATAGCAAGTAGGGGTGAGAGTATTGGAACTATCCCTTACAGTGAAATTTCTAAAATCAGCAAGTCAATAGGTTTGGTTATAAATACAACTCCTTTAGGTATGCCTCCATATGAAGATACTAGTTTCGATATTGACTGGCAGTTTTTTGATAATTTAGAAACTGTAATCAACCTTGGGTATGGGTCTGCAAACACCTTTTTAGATAAATTCGATAAATCTATTAATCAATATGACGGTCTAGGAATGCTTGTTTGTCAGGCAATAGAGTCTTTTAATATTTGGACATCTGCAGACTTAAGCCCCATTAGAATTTATGGTGAAGTACTAAAAGAATTGGAAGGAATAGATGATTAGATATTTAACTGCGGGTGAAAGCCATGGACCTGAATTGACTGGTATTTTAGAAGGGGTTCCAGCAGGATTCAAAGTTACAAAAAAATATATAGATAGTTTTTTACAGAGAAGACAAAAAGGACTCGGTTCTGGTGGAAGGATGAATATTGAAGAAGATGAAGTTGTGATAACTTCAGGAATAGTAAATGGTTTAACTACTGGTTCTCCAATTGCTTTAAGAATATTAAATAAAGATTGGAAGAATTGGAAAGATAAAGAAATAGAACCCTATGTAGTACCTAGACCAGGCCATGCTGACTTAGTTGGTACAGCAAAATATAATCATGAAGATATAAGGTTAGTCTTGGAAAGAGCTAGCGCAAGAGAAACTGCCATGAGAACTGCAGTAGGTGCAATTGCAGCGGAGATTCTTGAAGCACTTGAAATTAGTATTGTAGGATACGTTTCTTCAATTGGTGACGTAA
>DBUV01000045.1:0-840 GCA_002308095.1 Acidimicrobiia bacterium UBA1281 | reverse complement strand
ACACTAGGTGGCTCAATAACTTGTATAGCTACTGGTGTACCTGCAACATTAGGAAGCTATGTACATTGGGATAAAAAATTAGATGCAATTTTAGCAAGACAATTTATGTCTGTGCAGAGTGTAAAAGCTGTAGAAATTGGTAATGCTATTGAAGTATCTAGAAAAACAGGTACAGAGGTACAAGATCAGTATTCAATTGAAGGAAAAAAAATTAATAAAATTTCAAATAACCTAGGTGGTTTTGAGGGAGGGATGACAAATGGAGAAGACATTTATATTACAGCCCATTTGAAGCCAATCAGCACAACTCTGACCCCGATAAAGAGTGTAAATTTATTTACAAAAAGTGAGACTGAAACTGTATATGAACGTTCAGATACGTGTGCTGTCCCAAGGGCAATACCAATTTTTGAAGCAGTCATGGCTTTCGAGGTATTGAACAATTTATTGTTAAAAACTGGAGGAGACAATAAGAAAGAGGTAGTTAAAAATTTTAACAATATTCCAAACATTGAAGTAGATGAATTTCAAATGAAAAATGAATTATGGACTATGAATTATGATGTCGAATAACACAGCGTATTTAGTTGGTTTTATGGGTTCTGGAAAGTCTTCAATTTTACAACTTATACAAGAAAAAACAGAATTCAACACAATTGATTTGGATGACATAGTTGAAGCTGAAAACTCAGAAAGCATTGACAATATGTTTAAAAAATTTGGTGAAGAGTTTTTTAGACAAGAAGAGGAAAAGTCTTTCATTAAGATTCAAAATATGCCAAAAACAATAATATCCCTTGGTGGCGGATCACTGGCATCTGATTTAATAAGAAATACAGT
>DBUV01000075.1:2490-2715 GCA_002308095.1 Acidimicrobiia bacterium UBA1281 | reverse complement strand
AAAAGACAGATATGAAGTACATCATGGTGTAAGGTTTACTGATCAAGCCATTGCCTCTGCAGTCAATATGGCTGATAGGTATATTTCTGATAGGTTCTTACCAGATAAAGCTATCGATTTAATTGATGAAGCAGGCAGCCGTATGAGAGTTTATAAAAAACCTCTGGATCCAGATAAGCAAGAGTTGTCTGATAAATTAAAAAATTTCCGTGAACAAAAAATTGA
>DBUV01000075.1:0-2175 GCA_002308095.1 Acidimicrobiia bacterium UBA1281 | reverse complement strand
TCAATCACAACTTTTTGAAAAAGCAGCTCAAATACGTGATCAAGAAAAAATATTACTTGAAGAAATTGACTCACTAGAAGGAGTCTCGTCCACAGATGTTGAAATGGTTATTGACGAAGAAGAGATTGCAGAAGTGTTAGCGCAATGGACAGGAATACCTGTACACAGATTAACACAAGAAGAAACCGCAAGACTTCTCGAAATGGAAAATGAACTACATAAAAGAATTGTTGGTCAAAATGAGGCAATTATTGCTGTTTCTAAAGCAATAAGAAGAACTAGATCTGGTCTTAAGGATCCAAAAAGACCATCAGGATCATTCATTTTTCTTGGACCATCAGGTGTTGGTAAAACTGAAACCGCCAAGGCTTTGGCAGAGTTTTTGTTTGGGGACGAGGAGTCTTTAATTCAAATCGATATGTCAGAATACATGGAGAAGCATACTGTAAGTAGGCTTATAGGTTCTCCTCCGGGATATGTTGGTTATGATGAGGGAGGCCAATTAACTGAAGCAGTCAGAAGAAAACCATTTAGCATAGTTCTTCTTGATGAAGTCGAAAAAGCACATCCAGATGTTTTCAATACACTTCTACAAATACTAGAAGATGGAAGATTGACTGATGCACAAGGCAGAACTGTTGATTTTAAGAACACTGTTATTATCATGACATCTAATCTTGGCACAAAAGACTTAAGTAAAAATATTGGATTTAGTAATTTAACTGATACTGGTTCCTATGAAAAGATGAAATCTAAAGTTGGCGAAGAGCTAAAAAGATACTTTAAACCAGAATTTCTTAATAGAATTGATGAAACAATAGTTTTCCACCAGCTTACAGTTGAAGAAGTAACTGAAATTGTAGATTTAATGCTTGATAGGGTTCATAAACAACTTAAAAATTCTGATATCGAGATAGTGTTGTCCGAGGAAGCTAAATCATTTCTAGCAACTGAAGGATATAACAAGGAATTCGGTGCTAGGCCTCTTCGTCGATCTATTCAACGATTGCTTGAAGATCCATTGTCTGAGGAACTACTTCAAGGCAAATACAAAGCAGGCTCCACTGTTGTTATATCACTCAACTCAGAAGAAGGAATTTTGGAATTTGAAGCTGTAGAAGCTCCTACAGAGCCACCAGTTGACTTTGCTGATTCTGAGTCTTAGTATTAACTAACTCAAATGAGAATAATTATTGATACCGATCCGGGTACGGATGATGCAGTTGCCATATTAATTGCCTTGGCAAACTTTAACGATGATGAAATACTTGGGATAACTACGGTTGCTGGAAATGTTGGTGTAAAAGTAGGAACAAGAAATGCACTTAGAATTCTTGAGCAAGCTGGTCGTAATAATATAAAAGTTTACGAAGGGGAGAGTGCACCATTAAAAAGAGAACTTTTAACTGCAGAGTGGGTTCATGGTACCGATGGATTAGGTGGTGTACCTTTTCCTGAACCATCTAAAACAGAAGAGGATATAGACGCAGTAACATTCCTTAAGGAAGAAATTTTAAATTCTGAAGAAAAGGTTACAATCTGTGTATTAGGTCCTATGACAAATATAGGCAAAGCAATCCAGGAAAAGCCGGAAATAGTTTCAAATATAGCGCAGATAGTTTTTATGGGAGGTAGTGCTGCAGGTGGAAACACAACTCCTGCTGCTGAATTCAACATACTTGTTGACCCTGAAGCTACAGATATAGTATTACATTCTGGTGCTGAATTAATAATGATGGGATTAGATGTCACACACCAAGCTATTTCAACTTCAGACAGAATACAAAATATTTCTGATACAAAAACCAAAACCTCTGAACTTCTCGTTGGCTTAATGTCACGACTTGCAAACTTAGAAATTGTTCAAAAAAAGTTTCCTGATGGTACACCTGTCCATGATGCATTTGTAACTGCATATCTTGTTGACAGTTCATTAACAGAAGGTAATTTTGTAAATGTAGAAGTCGAAACTTCATCCGAACTAACACTTGGACAGACAGTTGTAGATATAAATGAAATATCAGGAAGAGAAAAAAATGTTCATTGGATGAATTCTGTCGATGACGATAAATTATTTGCAATCATAACAAAAACGTCTGAGAGTCTCCCGTAAAAATAAAAATATAGCTGATATCAATTCGGCAGTTTTAAAAATATGTTATAGAATTAATCCAT
>DBUV01000012.1:5778-6342 GCA_002308095.1 Acidimicrobiia bacterium UBA1281 | reverse complement strand
CGTACTTTCAATAGGAGTAGGAGATGGATTTTTAGGAAGAGTAATAGACACTCTAGGTAATCCGATAGACGGTAAAGGTCCTATTGAATTTACTGAAAGAAGATTAATGGAAATTCAAGCACCAACTGTTGTTCAAAGACAGCCAGTTGGAGAGCCACTTCAAACAGGTATTAAAGCAATTGACTCAATGATCCCAATTGGTAGGGGTCAAAGAGAGTTAATTATTGGAGATAGAGGTATTGGAAAAACTGCAGTAGCCATTGATACAATTATTAATCAAAAAGATACAGATGTTAAATGTATTTATGTAGCTATTGGTCAAAAATCTTCAACTGTTGCAGAAGTTGTTGCTCGTCTTGAAAGTGAAGGTGTTTTAGACAAAACTGTAATTGTTAATGCTCCTGCTTCAGCAGCTGCAGCGCTTCAAATGTACGCACCATATGCTGGTTCTGCAATTGGGCAGCATTGGATGTATAACGGTGAACATGCACTTATAGTATTTGATGATTTATCTAAGCAAGCTATTGCTTATAGGCAAATTTCATTGTTATTAAGAAGACCTCC
>DBUV01000012.1:525-5482 GCA_002308095.1 Acidimicrobiia bacterium UBA1281 | reverse complement strand
GGAAGAGAAGCTTATCCAGGAGATGTGTTCTATCTTCACTCACGTCTTCTAGAGCGTTGTGCTAAAGTCTCAGAAGAACTTGGAGGAGGTTCTATGACAGGACTTCCAATTATTGAGACAAAAGCAGGCGATGTATCGGCATTCATTCCTACAAATGTTATATCCATCACAGATGGTCAAATCTACCTAGAGAGTGAACTATTTTACTCAGGTGTACGTCCAGCAGTGAACCCAGGTACATCAGTATCTAGGGTGGGTGGTGCAGCTCAAACAAAAGCAATGAAAAAAGTATCTGGACCATTAAGAATTAACCTTGCACAGTTCAGAGAACTTGAAGCATTCGCGGAGTTTGGATCTGATTTAGATGCTGCCTCACAATCTCAGTTAGACAGAGGTATTCGTGTTGTTGAAATGCTCAAACAACCTCAGTATGAACCAGTTGCAACAGAAGATCAAGTTATCGCATTGTTTGCAGTAACTGAAGGTTATTTTGACAAGGTGCCTGTAGATGGAATTTATGAAGCAGAGAAGAATCTTCTTGAATTTGTAAAAACTAGATACTCTGACATGGTTAATTCAATAAAAGAGACTGGGGAGCTTCCAGGAGATGAGTTAAAAGAAGCGGTCACTGCCTTTGTCGCAACTTTGGAAACTACAACAGAGGAATAGAAGTGGCAAGTGCTGAATTACGTATAATCAACAGACGAATTAAGAGTGTTCGTTCAACTAAAAAGATTACACGTGCAATGGAGCTCATAGCTTCATCAAGAATTGTGAAAGCACAGAACAGAATGAAATCTTCAGAATCCTACTTTGGACTTTTAAGTGAAATTGTTCAGGATTTAATTAACAATGGTGCAGTACCTCAAATTGAAGCAAAAGAAGGTAAAGAAACAGTTTTATTAATTGTTTTAACTTCAGATAGAGGTCTAGCTGGTGCATACAACACAAATGTACTTAAGATTGCAGACACAAGAAGAAAAGAGATTGAGCAATCAAATAAAAATGTTGAAATTGTCACTGTCGGAAAAAAAGCAACAGGATATTTTACCTACAGAAAGATTGATGTAACTGCTGGTTACGAAGGTATGTCAGATAGTCCTGAATTTGAGAATGCATTAGATGTAATGACCCCAATCACAGATAAGTTCTATTCTGGAGATGTTTCTTCAATAGAGATAGTGTATACAAGTTATAAATCAGCACTAACTCAAGATGCTGTCATTAAAAAAGTTCTTCCCCTTGATCCTCAAGAAGTAGAGAGTAAGTCTTCAGTTACATTTGAACCTAGCGGGGAAGAGGTGCTAAACAGTATTCTTCCAAAATACGCAAATGCAGCCTTTTTCAACGCATTGCTAAATGGTTCAACGTCAGAGCATGCAGCTCGTATGAGAGCAATGAAAGCTGCCACTGATAATGCAGAAGAATTAATTAAGGTATTAGCAATGAAAAGTAATCAAGCAAGACAAGCAGAAATTACGACAGAGATTTCAGAAATTGTTGGTGGGTCTGAAGCACTTTCAGATGCCAGTTAGAAAGGAAAATAATGAGTGAGGAAATAGGTAGAGTAGTAAAGGTTGCAGGGCCAGTTGTAGATGTGGCATTCCCACAAGACAACCTTCCCGAACTAAACTTCGCTTTAGAAGTAGATATAACTATTGGAGAAACAAAAAATACAATTACTTTAGAAGTAGCCCAACATATCGGAGAAAATAAAGTACGTGCCGTATCCATGCAAGCAACAGATGGATTAAAAAGAGGAACAGAGGTTAGAAATACTAATGCCCCTATCTCTGTGCCAGTAGGTCAAGAAACTCTTGGACATATATTTAATGTTGCTGGTGAAACTCTAGATGTTCCTATTGAGTCTATTAACGTCAAAGAACGTTGGCCAATACATAGAACTCCACCTGCTTATGAAGATGTAACATCACAAAGTGAAATGTTCGAAACAGGAATTAAAGTTGTCGACCTGTTAGCACCATATGTAGAAGGTGGAAAAATTGGTCTCTTTGGTGGTGCTGGTGTTGGTAAAACTGTTTTAATCCAAGAAATGATTAACCGTGTAGCTACTCAGCACGGTGGAGTTTCTGTTTTTGCTGGTGTGGGAGAAAGAACAAGAGAAGGTAATGACTTGTTCGGAGAAATGCAGGAATCTGGAGTTATCGATAAGACAGCTCTTGTTTTTGGTCAAATGGACGAACCACCTGGAGTAAGGTTAAGAGTAGCTCTTTCAGCACTTACAATGGCAGAGTATTTCAGAGATGTTGAAAAACAAGATGTTCTGTTGTTTATTGATAACATTTTCAGATTTAGCCAGGCAGGTTCCGAGGTATCAACATTGTTGGGACGTATGCCTTCAGCTGTGGGCTACCAGCCAACACTAGCTGATGAAATGGGATTCCTTCAAGAGAGAATTACGTCTCTTAAAGGAAGGTCTATTACATCCCTTCAAGCTGTATATGTTCCAGCTGATGATATTACTGACCCAGCACCGCACACTGCTTTTGCTCACTTAGATGCACGAACAGTTCTTGATAGAAAAGTTGCAGACTTAGGTATTTATCCAGCTGTTGACCCTCTTGACTCTTCAAGTCGTATATTAGATCCAAAAATTGTTGGTGATGATCACTACACAACCGCTCGTGAAGTGCAAAGAGTCCTTCAAAGGTACAACGACTTGCAAGATATTATCGCAATTCTTGGTCTTGATGAACTATCTGAGGAAGATAAATTGCTTGTAGGTAGAGCAAGAAGAATTCAAAGATTCCTTTCTCAACCTATGTATGTAGCTGAACAGTTCACAGGTATAGAAGGTAAGTTCGTTTCTATTAAAGACTGTGTTGAAGCATTTAAGACTATTTTAAGTGGAGATCTTGACTCAACTCCTGAACAGGCATTCTATATGGTTGGTGGAATTGATGAAGTGCTTGAAAAAGCAAAAGAGATTGAGGCATCTGCCTAATCATGATTGTCAATGTAGTTAGCCCAGAGGAAGAATATTTTAGTGGCGAATCTACGATGGTTGTTACCAGAACTCCAAATGGCGAAATTGGAATCTATAGCGGCCACGAAGCAACTGTAGCTACAATATTGCCTGGTGGTTTAACAATTGAACACTCTGGAGGCAAGGACAGTTATGCAGTTTCAGGTGGACTACTTCAAATTACACCTGAAAAAGTTACTGTACTTGGTGAAATTATTGAAAAGATAGATGGAGATCACGAAGCAGCAATTGTGCGTGGTAAAGAACTAGTAGAAGACTTAACAGAACAAGACACTTAATAATGAAAAGCATACTGGCTTTTCATGCACATCCAGACGATGAATCAGTATCAACAGGTGTTACTTTAGCAAAATACGCAGCTGAAGGTCATAGAGTAGTTGTAGCTACCGCAACCGATGGATCTGCTGGTGAAATTCATAACTACGATAATCCAGAAGAACTCTTTCCAAAACTCGCTGAAATGAGAAGAAAAGAGTTAGAGGCAAGCCTTGAAGCACTTGGTGTCAAGGAATATGAGTGGATGGGGTTTAAAGATTCTGGAATGATGGGTACTAGTGAAAATGATGATCCAGACTGTTTCTGGAGACAGAACTATTTTGACCCTGTTGGAAAACTGGTCGACATAATTAGAAAATATAAACCAGATGCTCTAATCACATATGACCCTTTTGGTGGATACGGTCATCCAGATCATATTCAGACACATAGAATCGGAACCGCAGCCTTCTTTGCAGCTAGTGACTTAGACAAGTTCCCACTTAAAGAAAATCAAGAAGTCTGGATTCCAGAGCGCCTGTATTACAGTGCTTGGTCTAAGACAAGAATGCAATCTAGAAGACAGCAAATGTTTGATGCTGGAATTATTTCAGAAGAAGAATTTAACAGATTCAACCCAATTGGCAGTGAACATGACGATATAGATGTTGAAGTCGATGGAAGAAAATATGTTGAGCATAAAATTAATTCTATGAAAGCTCACCGCAGTCAGTTTAAAGATGACTGGTGGGGTTTTAATATTCCAGATGAATTTAAAGAGGACTTTTTAGGATATGAAAATTATATTCTCGCTTTTAATAGAGGAAATTGGTTTTCAGAATCTGAACTTGTTTAAGTTTGAATCACTTTTAACTTTGGTTTACTTCATTTTTACTTACTAATTTTATATTTTTAATTAAGTAAAAAAATTAGAAAGGCAATTTAATGACTAAATTAAAATTTACTTCATTACTTTTGATTCTATCTTTATTAGTAGTTGCATGCGGAGATAGCAATGAAACTAGTTCTGATGATTCAACAGATGGTGAAGAGTTAGTTACCCAAACAACTGTTGAATCTACAAATGAAGTTTCTGAGCCAGCAGTAGAGACACTTACTGGTGAGATATTGATTGATGGTTCTTCAACAGTTTTTCCAATTACTCAAGCTGTAGCTGAGGAATTTACAATCTTAAATCCTGACGTGAAAATTTCAGTTGGAGTCTCTGGAACAGGTGGTGGTTTTAAGAAATTCTGTCCTGGCGAGACTATGATATCAAATGCATCAAGGGCAATAAAAGATAAAGAAATAGCACTTTGTGAAGAGAACAACACTAACTATTTAGAGGTGCAAGTTGGTATAGATGCATTATCAGTAGTAATACCATCTTCAAATGACTGGGCAACATGCTTGACAGTTGATGAGTTAAATTCAATATGGGTTGCTGATAGCTCAGTAAGTAGCTGGAGTGAAGTTAGAAGCGCATTCCCTGATGTGCCAATAGATTTATATGGCCCTGGTACGGATTCAGGAACTTTTGACTTTTTCAATGAGGAAATAACTGGAGAAACAGGTAGCCGATCTGATTACACAGCTTCTGAAGATGATAACGTATTAGTAAATGGAGTTTCTGGTTCTCAAGGTGGTCTTGGTTATTTTGGACTAGCTTACTATGAAGAGAATAAAGATAAATTA
>DBUV01000012.1:0-156 GCA_002308095.1 Acidimicrobiia bacterium UBA1281 | reverse complement strand
TACTTTTTAGCAAGACCGTTATATGTATATATTTCAGAGTCTGTAAAAGAAGATCAAGTAGTTAAATCATTTATTGACTTCTATTTTGAAGCTATGGATATTATCGTTCCTGCAGTTGGGTACGTACCTATGCTTGAAGATCAAAAAGCCAATGCA
>DBUV01000004.1:7907-10333 GCA_002308095.1 Acidimicrobiia bacterium UBA1281 | reverse complement strand
GGGATACCAAGAAACACCATTAATGATGGTGGTGGTTTTTTAGGTAGATTAATCATCGTCTCCTATTAAATCTGAAGATTTTATTGACCTTCCATAAATATTTTCAAAATCCGCATCTGATACATCATCTACATTGCCGTCATAAACGAGATTACCTTCTCTTAGTCCAATCAGTCTTGTGCCAAATTCTTTTGCTAAGTCTAAAAAGTGAAGATTTACTATTGTAGTTATTCCAAGTTCTTGATTTATTTTTTTAAGATAACTCATTACTACTCTTGAAGTGACTGGATCCAAAGACGCAACAGGTTCATCTGCTAACATAACTTTAGGTTTTTGAGCCAAAGCACGAGCAATACCTACTCGCTGTTGCTGACCACCAGAAAGGTTTGAACCTCTTACATATGCCTTTTCTAAAATTTCAACACGTTGCAATGCATCAAAAGCTATCTGTTTATCATCTTTTGGCCACAAGCCGGTTATTGATCTTATTGTAGAAACTTGACTTAATCTTCCAGTTAATACATTTTTTAATACATTAGAACGATTGACTAAGTTAAATGTCTGAAATATCATTCCAATATCAGAACGGATCTGTTTTAATTCTTTTTTTGAAGCATTAGTTACATTATTTCCGTCAACAGTAACATTTCCATCTGTTGGTTTTACTAAATTATTAATAGATCTTAAGAGTGTTGATTTTCCTGCTCCAGATAGACCAACAATAATTACAAAATCTCCTTCATTGATTTCTAAATTTATATTATCTAGTGCTTTAACTCCGCCTGGATAGACAACACCCACATTTTCAAATTTTATCATTTTTTCCCAAAAAAAATAAGGGGCAGTCTTTTAACCACCCCTTATTTCTATATACTATTCGTCGTAAAGACCGAATTCCTCAGCTGCTTGTTTAACAACATCAAATTCTGAGTTATCTGCTTTAACAATATCTGTCCAACCATATATCTCATCCATTACTGCATAACCTTCATCTGTTGATATGTACTCTTTCAATATTGTATATATTTTAGCTTTCATATCTTCAGGCAAGTCTGATCTTACAGCAACCACGTCGTTAGGAATTTCATCTGTAATTCCTATTGCAACAACTTTTTCACCCACATCTAATTGAGTTTTTCTTAAGGTTCTTCGTGCGTCATCATATGTAACACCGAATTTGTGATCTCCATTGTATAGAGCTGTTATAACTCCATCATGTGAACCCGCAAATACTTGGGTAATGTCTTTTGTGTAGTCAATACCCATATTTTTCAATTGAAGTGAAGGATATAGATAACCAGAAGTTGATCCTTCTTCAACGAATACAACTGTGTTACCAACCATTGACTTCAAGTCAGCTTCACAAGCATAACCTGGGCTAACGGTTCCATTGTCTCTTACTTCAGGTTCCAAACCATTATCTCCAAAACTCCAACCTACCTGTAGCGCTGCTACATCTGGTGGTGTTGTTTCTGATCCTGTAACTAGTGTTGGAACTCCATTGATATTCTCAAATGCTCCGATTACAGGTGGAGAGGTACAAACACTAGTGTCAGTTGTCCAAAATGTTCCATGGTAAGAACCAGATCCATAACGTACAACTTTAGCTACTGCTTCAATTCTTTTAGGAAATACATTAAGAGCATTTACATAACCTAATGTGTTAAATGCACCAATGTCAGCCTGACCTGAACCCATTGCTACTAATAAACCAGAGAAATCACTGGTTACAAATCCTTCAACCTCAATACCTAATCCATCAGAAAGTACTTTCATCAATGGCTTGATATTGTCTTGTAGATCTGTTTGCTCTGCACTAGGGATAAATCCAAAAGTAATTTTATCAAGAACTGGAGCAACAGTTGTTGCTGGTGATTCAAGAGATTCAGATTCTTCCACGACTGCAGGTTCTTCTACTGTTTCTTCTGCTGAGCCGCCACATGCGACTAACAACATAGAAAGACAAAGTAGAATAAGAAATGTTTTTTTCACATTACCTCCGCTTAACTTACTCTCATACTAACGAAACTTAATTTACGAGTATTAAGTTTTTAGAATTTTAATTCGTAGGGATGTAGCCAAATTCTCTGCTTATGATATTTCCATTAGTATCAAATATAATTGTTATTGGTTGACCAACTACCTGTAACTCATCTCGTAACTCACTTGTTGAAAATCCAATTGTTAAATTACCTATTAAATTATTTTTAACCCACTCCATTGTTGGCTCTACATCACTATGAGCAAGCGCGATGATGTCATAAGTCTTTGATAGTTCAGCTAGATTGTTTTCTAAGAGAGGCAACTCCTCTCGGCATATTCCTCAGTAGTCAGCCCAAAAAACTACGAGTGTATTTTTATTTGTTAAATCCTCTTCAACAAATTCTCCAAGTGCGTTTTTATAAGTTAAGACTTTTTCTGTAGTG
>DBUV01000004.1:0-7587 GCA_002308095.1 Acidimicrobiia bacterium UBA1281 | reverse complement strand
TTTCTGTATCAGTAATCTGCATATCGTTATTTTCGTTTACAACAGATGAAGGAGCAGAACAAAAACTGATTAATAATAAAAAAATTAACTTCTTCATAGTTCTATTTTACTTATATACGGATTAAACATTGTTATCCTTAACCTATGAAAATTGGTCTTTTATCTGTCGGTACTGAAATTCTTTTAGGAGATACTGTAAACACAAACCTGGCAAAACTTGGTTCTCAGTTATATAATTCTGGAAATTCACTTACGCATGAAATTACCGTTTCCGATATAGAAGAAGAAATAATTAAAGGATTTAGTTTTTTGTATGATAATTGTGATGTTGTCATTACATGTGGGGGGTTAGGCCCTACTGAAGACGATATTACTCGTGAGGTTATATCGAAACATCTAAATATCGAATTAATCCTTGATGAAGATCATGTTGCTTTTATGAAAAAAAGGTGGCAGGCTAGAGGACTGTTGATGCCAGAAACAAATGTTAAACAAGCATTTCTACCGAAAGATTCTCTCAAGTTAAACAACACTCAAGGTACTGCTCCAGGTTCATTAATTGAAATTGATGAAAAGAAAATATATATCTTTCCTGGTCCACCAAGAGAATTTATACCACTAGTAACCGATGAGTTGATCCCAAGATTAATTCAAGAAACTAATAAAGATCCTAAAAACTATCAGTTTATACTTTTTTACAACCAGGCAGAATCTTCACTTGCTCAAGGTATTAATGAATTCAAACCAGAGGGAATAGACATTGCTTATTTGGCAAGTAAAGGAATTATAAAACTACGATATGATAAAAACTCAATATCTAATGATGATGAGAGCAACTTCATTGAAAATATCCGAAATAAATATGCAGAGGACATCATTGCATATGAAAATATAGATATATCAAAAATTTTGCTGGACTTATTTTCTGAAAAAGAAATCACTCTTTCCATTATTGAGAGCATTACTGGAGGGGAGCTTTCCTCCAAAATAACTAAAAATCCTGGTGCAAGTTCTGTATTGAAAGGGAGTTCTGTCGTTTACACCAATGATTCAAAAAATCTTCTTCTTGATGGAGAATATAATTTAAAAAATTGGCCCGAATTAACTGAAATCTTATCAGATAAAGGTTTAGATTATTACTCTAGTGATATTTGCTTAAGTATTCTTGGTGAAGCTGGTCCAATCTCATCAAGTAAGTATGGAATTGGAGAAATCTTTATATCTATTGCAAATAATTCTCAAAACATTTCTACAAAACATAAACTTAACGGAAACAGGGAAGAAATTATACAAAGAGCAGTTAATAAGGCTTTATGGGAACTAATAAAATTCGTTAAAAACTTGAATTAGAACAAATGTTCTAGTAAAATTTGTCTTACTAAGATGTTTTAATATAAATTAATTAATCTAACTAGGAGATAAAAATGGATAAAGACAGGGCAAAGAAACTAGACACAGTGTTCGAACAAATTGAAAAACAATTTGGCGAAGGCTCGTTAATGAAATTAGGCACTGAAAATATAAAACAGATACCCGCAATTTCAACTGGTGCGTTATCAATAGATTTAGCTTTAGGTATAGGTGGTATTCCTAAAGGAAGAGTTGTGGAGATTTATGGTCCTGAAAGTTCAGGTAAGACTACGTTATCTTTACATGTTGCAGCAGAAGCTCAAAAAGCAGGTGGAGTAGCCGCTTTTATTGATGCAGAACACGCACTAGATCCAGTTTACGCATCTGCACTTGGTGTTGATGTGGATGAATTACTCGTATCGCAACCCGATACAGGTGAACAAGCTTTAGAGATTGCCGATATGCTTATTGAGTCAGGGGGTGTAGACATAGTTGTTATTGACTCTGTTGCAGCGCTTGTGCCAAAGGCTGAAATTGATGGAGAAATGGGACAGTCACATGTTGGATTGCAAGCACGTTTAATGTCACAAGCACTTCGTAAATTAACCGCATCCATTAACAAAACACAAACAACTGTCATTTTTATAAACCAAATACGTGAAAAAATTGGTGTGATGTGGGGATCACCAGAGACCACCAGTGGTGGAAGGGCCTTAAAATTTTATGCTTCAGTTCGCATAGACATTAGAAGAATAGAAACACTAAAAGTTGGTGCTGAAATGATAGGTAATAGGGTAAGAGCAAAAATTGTAAAAAATAAAGTTGCACCACCTTTTAAAGAAGCTCAATTCGATATCATGTTTGGAAAAGGGATTTCACGTGAAGGTAGTTTGCTTGACGTAGGCGTAGAACATGGAATTGTACGAAAAGGTGGAGCATGGTTTACATACGATGATGTTCAGTTAGGTCAAGGTAAAGAAAACTCTAAAAACTACTTAAGAGAAAACCCAGATCTAGCACTTCAACTAGAAAACGATGTTTATAAAGCGGTTGGAATGATTGAATCAGATCTAGAAGACGAAATTGTAGAAGATGCTGATGAAAATAAAGCTGCCAATAAAGAAAAATAATATATATATTTTTTAAAAACATTCATATAATTTAGTTGTGAAAACAACTGTTGAATTATCTAAAACCATGAAAGCTAAACCATCTAGACATGGTCTAAGTTATTTTGTAAAAACTTTTGGTTGTCAGATGAATGAGCATGATTCTGAAAGAATAGCTGGATTGTTTGAATATGATGGCATGTTAAAAGCACCAGATATTGATAATGCAGATGTTTTATTTATTAATACCTGCACAATTAGAGAAAATGCTGATGACAAATTGTATGGTACATTAGGTCAACTCAAAAAATGGAAGAGTGAGAAATCTAACAGAAAGTTATTAGTAGGTGGTTGTGCTGCTCAAAAAGACAAAGAACTTGTAAGAGAGCGTGCACCTTGGGTAGATGTTGTTATAGGTACGCACAATTTAACTAATATCGTTAATTTATTAAATCAAAGTGAAGATTGGGGTCCCATTACAGAGGTTATTGATGAAATAGAATCCTTACCTACTGATGCGCCTTCAATTCGAGAGTCTGAAGTCTCTGCATGGTTGACAATTCAAATAGGGTGTAATAATAGTTGCACTTTTTGTATCGTTCCTTCTGTACGTGGTCCAGAAATAAGTAGACGACCATCTGATATCGTCAACGAAGCTTTAGCTATGGTTAATAGTGGTGTAAAAGAAATAACTCTACTTGGTCAAAATGTTAATTCCTATGGTAGGGACCTTAAAATTAATGGTTCTTCCAAACCTTATTTTACAGAATTACTTACTGAACTAAATAATGTAGAAGGATTAAAGCGTATAAGATTTACCTCACCTCATCCTAAAGATTTTAAATCTGAGACATTATCAGCAGTTAATGATTTATCAAAAGTTACAAATCAAATCCACATGCCCCTCCAAAGTGGTAGTAATAAAATATTACGTAAAATGCAAAGAGGTTACACACAAGAAAAATTTATTAAAAAACTTTCTCTCGCCAAGGAAACCATAAACAATGTTTCATTAACAACAGACATTATCGTTGGATTTCCTGGAGAAACAGATGAAGATTTTGCTGAGACTTTAAAAGTAATAGAATTAGCTAGATTTGACGCAGTTTATATGTTTAAATTCTCAACACGTCCCGGAACACGAGCTGATTTAATGCAAACGGATTTTATTGAAAAATCAATAATTGATCAACGATTTATGCAATTAAAAGAACTTCAAACAGAGATTAGTCATTCACGTTACAAGAGATTTATTGGTACAGAACAATCTCTTCTTGTTGAAAAATATTCAAAAAAAACGACAGATTATATGAGTGGAAAAATAGATGGTGGTCAAACTACACATATTTCTTCAAAGAATGTTTCAGTTGGTGATTTTGTTAAAGTAATTATTACCGACGCAACACCCTTCGCTCTTACAGCGGAACTTATTTAATTGCTATATTTTTTAACTGGGATTACATCATCTGGTAAAACTGATATTGCACATCAGATTGCTATTGAACGCAACATGCCGATTTTGTCATTAGATTCTATGGCTGTATACAAAGGACTTGATATATTAAGTGCTAAACCCTCTGATGTTATGCAAGCTCAAGTTGAATATCTTGGAATCAATATTGCTGATGCAGACCAAAACTTTTCTGTAGTTGACTATTTGAACTACCTATTAGATATAGATTTTCCAAAAATGACATATGAAAAAGATATATTAGCTGTAGGGGGCACTGGTCTGTATTTTTCAGCAATGATTAAAAATTTTGAATTTAGACCTACAGATCCAACAATTAGGGCCGAATTAGAACAATTAAATTTCGGACAGTTGATGAAATTCCATGAAATATACAGGATTGAACTCCCATCAGTTGAGTTAAATAAGAGAAGATTGATACGAAATATTGAGTCAAGTCTTTTAGAGGATTCAAAATATCTTTTTCCTGAGCTAAATATACCTAAAGATAAAGTTGGTATTTTTTGGAATAATCCCGATTATAAAATGAATATATCAAAAAGAACTGCTTCAATGATTGAAAATGGTCTAGCAGATGAATTATCTGCACTAACTAATCCCTCTAAAACTATTCTTCAAGCAATTGGAATGAACATTGATTCAGACATAGAGACGAATATTAATCAAAAAACAATTAAGTTAGTTAAAAAACAAATTACTTGGTTCAAAAAAGAGACTTCATTGATGCCCTACACTACAAATGATTCAAATATTATTAAAAATAAAATGATAGAGTTAATGGATGAATAATTTTGCATATATGTCTGGTACCGGAAATGATTTTATTGTTTCCACATACACAGGTCCTACTTCTGAGATACAGATTATTTCCCTAGTTGCTGATTCTGATTACGATGTCGACGGTGTAATCTTTGTAGAATCTATCGATGGTAAAACTGTAAGAATGCATTATTACAATAGTGACGGTTCTACAGCTGAGCTCTGCGTGAATGGTGTAAGATGTACTGCTAAGTACGCAATAGATAATGAAATGGTTTCAACAAATAAGATTACTGTGAAAGCTCCCGTAGGTGATTTAGAAGCAACTGTTGAAGATTCATTAGTAAAAGTGAATGCTCCAATTCCATCCTATTTGAGTGATCAAATAAATATAGATAAATATTTGGGAGTAAAATCAGAAGTTGGTAATCCCCATTTCTTAGTCAACGTTGAAGATGTAGAGATTTTTGAACTGGCTCAATTTGCAGAACAAGTTAATGAGTCAAGTTATTTTCCAAATGGTGCGAATGTCGAAGTTTATGAGATTATTAACGAGAATTTTATTAAAACTAGAGTGTATGAAAGGGGAGTAGGTGAAACTGATGCTTGTGGATCAGGAGCGTTATGCTTATTTAATTATCTTTACATGGAAAAAAAGGTTAATACACCAATGACGATACTCTTTCCTGGTGGCGAGTTAGATATGGAATATATAAATTCGGAAATATTTCTTAGTGGTAGTGTTACATATCTCTAAATAAAGATACAACTTTACCAACTGCTGAAATATTTTCAGTAACTTCTATATTTTCAAAACTTTTATTGGCAGGTATTAAATACTGTTTGTTCCTTATAGTGTCTAAGTATTTAACCGTGGCTTCAGTTTCGAGAATTAAAAATGCTCCAATGTCACCGTTGTTCGGTTTTTTAGATTTATCAACAACCACAAGATCTCCATCATGAATTCCAGCATCAATCATAGAATCACCGTTAACTTTCAGTGCAATTAAAGAATCATTGAAATTGCTTTCTGGGTAAGGCAGCTCTCCTACCTGATTTTCCTCTGCTGTTAGAGGTAACCCAGCGGCTATTTCACCAAGAATAGGTACAGATCTAAATTCAGTAGCTATATCATTTAGATGTAGTGATCTAGATTTACCTTCTGATTTATTTATAACACCTTTTTTCTCAAGTTTTTTTAGATGATACTGAACAGTGCTTGTGGATTTAAGATTTACAGCTTCACCAATTTCTCTTACAGATGGGGAATAACCATCATTTTTGAGTGTGTAGTTTATAAACTCAAGTATTTCATTTTCTTTATTGCTCATACTCTATATTAGCACATATGTTCTAAAAAAAATTGTCTTATCTAATTTCTATTGTTTAAATATGGAAAATATAAAATATTGGTTTTATTTAGTATCGTTTGTTGTTCTTTTTTCTTTAATGACAACACCATTAATAATTAATGAGAACAAGCCAGACCTAAATGCTTCTAATTTAACTTATAAAGTTAAAAAAGGAGATAATCTATGGGTTATTGGTTCTAAATTAAATCACAATAATATATCAAAGTTTGTTTTTGAAGTTAAAAAAATCAATAATTTAGAAGAATCTGTCATTTATGTTGATCAGGTTATAAAAATACCTTAGATTGGTTGCTTAAATAATGTCAAAACTTTATAATATACCATATATGGTATGCCCTTTCTGTCAAGCAGAAGAAACATCAGTTGTAGACTCACGTAAAAATAGTGAAGGTACTTCAATTCGTCGTCGCAGAAGTTGTACTTCATGTAAAACCAGGTTTACTACCTATGAAAAAGCATCTATTGGGATAATAGTCATAAAAAGGAATGGTAATCGAGAAGAATTTAATCATGAAAAGTTATTTCAAGGTGTACAGAATGCATTCGGAGGACAGGAACTAAGTGAAAAGAAGTTAAAAGCATTAGTTGATGCAATTTATATGGATATTAAAGAACAGGGAAACAAAGTACAATCAGAATTTATTGGTGAAACTGTGTTATCACACCTAAAAGAGATAAATGAAGTAGCTTATGTGAGATTTGCTTCAGTTTATAAAGAATTTTCTGATGCATCAGACTTTGAAAAAGAAGCCGCTGAATTTAATTAATCTAAGGTTTGTATGCTTTGAAAAACAGCTGTTTTATTTTCTTTAAATATTTCTAAAGAATTTTCAAATGCTACTAATTCAGTGTCTTTGTTTAACAAAAGAGCACTCGCTATAGAATTTACTACTTCATATTCGGCATTACGTAAAGCAGCAAGTAATCTACCATGTAAATCTTCTGCGGTTATAATTGCGGTATTGATAAGGTTTTTATGATTGTTCATTTCTTCAATATCAGGTAATTCAGAATAGTTTCTTTTACTTGTAGCAGTTATTTCAGAAAGAGTAGTTGTCAAAACATCAACTTCTGTAGTTTCATCTATATCTAGTAGATTATCATATATCAAAATTTCAGAAACTAATATGCGGTATGCCAATAAATTATCAAGTTCATTTATCAGATTAAATATTGTAGAAAGATTGTAGTTAATACTTTGCAGATCTATATCTTCCTTTTGAGTGATTAAACTTTGGTATTCTAAAGTTGAGGATTCTACAGCTTGCAGATATGCACTGGCATTTGAAATATCATATTTTGAGTAAAATGTATCAGTTGAAATTGCTAACACATTCTCTAATCCATCTATAAGAGTATTGGTTTCACTCGCTAAATTCGAACTGATAGCAATAACTTCATCTTGTGCCTCATTCCTAGATGTGAAGGTATTGAATGCAGCAGTCGTTACCGTAATCACAACAATTCCTATGAGCACAGGAGTTACCCATTGTCTTCTAGATTCAACATCAGTCCATATTTTTTT
>DBUV01000036.1 GCA_002308095.1 Acidimicrobiia bacterium UBA1281 | reverse complement strand
AAATTTGCTACATTTGAAAGCTCCAAAGTTAAATAACCAGAAAATCCTGGATCAACAAACCCAGCTGTTGAGTGAATCAAAAGTCCTATTCTTCCTAGTGAAGACTTTCCTTCTAACCTAGCAACAACTTTATTGGATAAACTTACTTTCTCAAAAGTTGTTCCAAGAACAAATTCTCCTGGGTGTAGTACGAAAGGCTCATCTTTTGTAGCAGTCACTAAAGTAGTTAAGTCCTGTTGCTCAGCTTTAGGATCAATATGACTATATTTATGATTTTCAAAAACTCTAAAATCTGAACCTACTTTTAAATCTACGCTAGAAGGTTGTATATAGCTTTCTTCTAAGGGATCAATTTCGATTAGTTTTTCTTTTAAAGCATTTTTTATATCAACATCTGAAAGCATAGTTTCCTTTTTCTTTGAATATACTAACCTATTTTTCAGTTTTTTTAATTATTTAAAATAGATGCAGCAGTCCATAAAGTTATAAACAATCCTATGCTTCCAAGAAAAAGTGTGCGAGAAGCATAAAACTCCTCTTCTCTGTAGTTCCTGCCAAAGTATGCAAATAGACTTCCTGCGAACATTGCTCCTCCAAAACCAAGGAGAAGTAGATTTATTGTTAAATCAAGTGCAAAAGGATCATCCATAACTTATATTATGATAATGACTATGTTAGAAATTAGTAAAGCTGTAGAATTATTTCTCAAATACGGTATATCTAAAGTAAATGATCCAAATAAATATCAATTAACACCTTTAAATGGTATTACCAACACCAGCCTTATTGTTGAAGTAGATAGTAAAAAATTTGTCCTCCGAATACCAGGAGACAATCCAGATGTGATTAATAGAGAATCAGAAAAATACAACACCGCGTTAGTCCAAGAAATAGGAATGACTCTTCCGTATATTATTTTTGATGCAGAAAATGGTATAAAGATTTCAGAGTATTTCGAAATGTATACCTACAAAGATTCAGATTTCAGAAACTCTGATCTTAGAAATAATGCATTTATAGAACTTATGAAGTTACATAATTCAGGTCTAGAATTTAAACATAACTTCTCACCAATGGAAGTTTTTAAAAATATAGCTGATGAATCCAATATGTTAGAAAAAGAAGCAAAAGAAATTGGTGAAAAAGTAATTTTAAAAATTAATGAAATAGGAGTCAATAAAGCACCCTGTCACCAAGATCTTTTCCCTGGAAACTTCATTATTTTTAAAGATAAAACTTATTTAATTGATTGGGAGTACTCATCAATGGGTGATAACTATTTTGATTATGCTGATTTATTTTGGCAAAACAGTTTCGATCACGATACTGGTTTAAGAGAACAATCACTTGAAGAGCTTGGAATTTCAACGAATGAAGAAATTGAAAAATTCGAATATTTTGAAATATTATCAATGATTACTTGGGGTTTGTGGGCACTAAAGAGATCTCCGAATGATAATGATGGAAAAATGGCACTAAATAAAGCTAAAGAACAAATAAAAAATAAAAAACTTTAAAAAGATTTTCAAATAATGCCGAGAATGCGTTAGAATTTCGCAGTTAGATAAAAAGGAAAAAATTTAATTTATGGGATCTTTGATTAAGAAAAGACGTAAAAAAATGTCTAAACATAAATATAGAAAACGTCGTAAGTCAAATAGACATAAGAAGAAAAGCGTCTAGATTTCCCCAGACTCGTTATTTAAAAATTCTTCGATCTGTTGAACAAGGCTTTCATTTGAATCGTCAGAATAATTATCTTCTATTGTAAGCTCCGCATCTTCAAGCTTTGAAACATATTCAGCTAAATCTTCTGAGTTTTCCATAGCCTTTTGTATTTTTGTTTCAAATTGCTGTCCTTCTGATTGAATTCCTGTATCATCAATCTCAATTTGTAGAATTTCAGCTGACTTATGAAGTAAAGCACTAATGCCCTTAGGATACCCACCAGAACTTAAGTAGTGTGGAACTGCAGCCCATAGTCCAGATGTTTCTATACCACTGTTTCTTAATTCATGGCCTACAACACTAGTTATGCCAGTGGGTCCAGAATAATTGGTCGGTAATACGTTGTATCTAGAGTTAAATGTTGGATCGTCACTAACTCCAAAAATTGGGACAGGTAGGGTATGAGCAACTTGCCCAAAAAATGCACCAAGGGTAACAGCTTTCTTCACACCAAGTTCAATTAACACATTTGCAATATTTTCAGAGTATGTTTTCCATCTCATTGAAGGCTCTTCTCCAAAGACTAAGATCACATCATTTGTGGATTTATAATCCTCAATTGAATAAAAAGATGTTTGTGGCCAGTGAAAGTTTCTTTCCCCAATGTCTTTTACATCAACAATGGGTCTTCTCATCTGATAGTTATAAAAGTTTTCAGAATTTACCTCAGCAAAGGGATCAACATCATGATTGTTGCAGAGATTTTCTATACAGCCACTGGCTGTATTTCCAGCATCACTCCAGCCTTCGAAAGCTAAAACAGCAACTGGTTCAGATAGAAGTGGTTTTCTGTGCCAAATTACATCGTCCATAACAAAATGTTAACCAATGTGAAGATTTATCTAGAAACTAATTTGTTAGTTTTCTAGAAGAATTTATAACAACAGAAATACTAGATAGTGCCATAGCGAGAGCTCCTAATTTTGGAGATATATTTCCTGAGACTGCTACCGGAATCATTAAAGTGTTATAAATGAATGCTAGAAACAAATTTTGACGAACTCTCTTGCTACTTTTTGTGGCAAGATTTCTTATATTGAGTATTTTTTCTAACCCTCCTTTTTGAATAACAACATCACTTGAAGCCTGGGCAATCTGGCTGCTAACCGAAGTAGTAATAGAAACATCAGCTTGTTGTAATGACGGAGAGTCGTTAATTCCATCACCAATAAAAATAACTCCTTCAGACTCCTGCATTCTTTTTACATATTTAAGTTTATCCTCAGGTGTTTGGTCACCGAGTGCATGATCAATACCTATTTTTTTTGCGAGAGTTTCTACTTTTTCTAAATTATCACCAGACAAGATTGATATGTCATAATCTTTTTTTATTTTTTTCAATAACGAATCGTTTACGGTCAAGTCTTCTTCAAGGACTATAAATACATTCTCATCTCCAATTGAGACTTCTAAAATATTTTCCACTCCTTTTTTTCTTTTTACAATAACTTGAATTCCATCAACTATTCCACGAATACCTGAACCAATATCTTCTCTTACTTCATTAGACACAAAAAGAGGAAGCTCTCTTTTCTCTGCTTCTAAAACTAAACTTTTTGCAACGGGGTGATTAGATTTGATTTCTATACTTGCTACAAAAGATAGAACACTTTCCTCCGACAAGTTAGAATTCGAAGTATCAATTTTTGTAATATTGAATATCCCAGATGTAAGGGTTCCAGTTTTATCAAATATAATTTTTTTTAATTGTTTAATATTCTGTAATTTATCAAAGTTTTTAAATATATAGCCATCGCTATATGCAAGAGAAGATGCTTTGTAGAGGATTATTGGTGTAGCTAAACCTAGCGCACAAGGACAAGCTATCACCAAAACAGATATAGCAATTTCTAAAGATCTAATTAAATCAATTTCTAATATTGAATATCTGTAAACAAAGGTGAACAAGCTAAGAATCAAAATAGAAGGTACAAAAAATTGGGTTATCTTATCAAGAGATTTTTGAATAGCTGGAGTGGTTGATTGTGCTTCCAAAATTAAAGCTTCTATAAAGTCGTACGTCGAGACAGCACCCTCTTTAACTTCAACTTCTAAATACCCGTCTAAATTTATGCTTCCAGCTAAAACCGTGTCTCCAACACTTTTATCAATAGGTCTAGACTCACCAGTTAAAAAATCTTCATTAGTAGAAGAATTACCTGTTTTTATGACTCCATCAATTGGAATAATTTCCCCAGGAGAAATACCTATTAAGTCACCAGTTTTTAAATCTGAAACTTTTGTAATTACAATACTTTCCTCTGACAGAACTTTTGCATTTTGAGGACGAGAGTTTTTTATAGCTTCTGAAACATTAACAGAGTCTTTTATCGAAATTTCTTCAACAGCTTTTCCAAATAGTACGAATGAAACAATATAAGCTCCCGCATCGAGGAACATATCACTGTTGCTTGAAGGAAGTAAAGACACAGCAACTGAACTTAAGCTCCCGAGGGATATAAGTGTATCCATATTAAATTCAAGGTGTTTAATCTTTTTTAATGCCGATATATGGAAGCGTCTTCCAAAGATGAATATAACAATAAAACCCAAGAAGTATGAGATTATCGAATTATCAGTATTGAAACCACGAGAGATACCAGCTGAAAGAACTAGAGAAATAAATGGAATAAGGAAAGTATTTTTGTAGCTCACCTTCACTTCCTCTTTTGGAGTAGAAATATCTGCAGAGTAGCCAATAGAACTAATTTTTTGGATTAGTTCATCAATATTAATATTTTGCTGATACTTTATAACTGCTTTCTTTAAAGGAAAGTTAACAGATACTGAATCGATAGATTCGTTTTTAGAAATCACTCTTTCAATTCTTGCTGCGCATGCAGCACAAGTCATTCCTTCAAGGTCCAGTGTTAATGTATTTTTAACTTGTGACAACGGTGTAGCCTTGTTCATCAAGTAAGGTAGCTACAGTTTTCATTTCAACACTATCTGAGATATTTAAAGATACCGATTTTGTATCGATATCTACTGATACATTAGAGATACCAGGAATGTCTAGAGTTTTTTCTATCGTCTCTTTACAATGCCCGCAGCTTATTTCTGGAACGGTAAATTTTTCATCCATAGTTTAGACCTTAATAGGCTCAGGTTTATAGGCTGTATTTGTTATTTAGCTTCTGTTGTGATTAAGCAGTTTCTTGCAAGATACGGCCTCTAACTCGAGGGTATTTTACTGGAGCGTGATTAAAACAATGATCTCTTTTGTTGTAGATACTTAATTGAGTGCTACATGATTCGTCTTTGCATACTCTGCCCTGGTCAAAACTTTTTGAAGGTCTTATTCCACCTTTAATTTGACTTGCTTTTAGTCCGTCAGTCATTTCATTCCTTTATAGTTTGTGAATATATTCACAAGGTTAACAACTTTATCAACAGGATGCAAGCATTTCTTCAAGATTTCGTTAATTTTTTCTGGTCTAGAAAAGCTTTATCATTCCATTTTCTTCCAAGAAAATCCTCGACCATATCTTCAGCGTTTCTGGAACCACCAACAGAGAGTATTTTTTGTTTGTATTCAACACCAACACTTTTTGAGAGAACACCTTCCTTTTCAAACCTACTGAACAAATCATCTCCAATTATGTCAGCCCAGAGATACCCATAATAAGCAGCATCATATCCACCCAACAAATGTCCAAAACAACCAAGATGATTAACATCATTGGGATATTCTAAAGTTGTTACCTTTTGAGAGTTCTTTTCCACCTCATCGAGATCATCAGCAAAGTCTAAACCATGTAGGTGTTGGTCTGCCAAGCCGAAAGACACTTGTCGGAGTGTTAACAAGCTAATCCCTATATTTTTTGTTTCATTTATTTTTTCACTTAGTTCTGCACTAAATACTTCACCAGTTTCGATGTTTTTAGAAAATCTTTTTAAGCATTCACTTTTCCAAACCCAATGTTCCATTATTTGACTGGGAGCTTCTACAAAGTCCCACTCAACATTAGCACCCAGAAATCTGGCAAACTTTGACTTACCAATTCCATTATGTAAAACGTGTCCAAACTCATGAAATAGGGTTTCTACTTCATCAAAATTCATTAACCCATCACCCGTATTTGGGTTAGGAAAATTAGTTACCATTGAACATACAGGCAAGGTCTCCCCATCTTGACTACCTGGAGAAATATCAAAAACTGCTGCATGGGTAAACTTTCCTTTTCTGGGATATAAATCTAGATAAAAATAAGCTATTTTTATATCATTTTCATTCCATATAGACCAAAGTTCAACATCTTCATGCCAAGCAGTTTTAGAATCTTCTTGTTTGATTGATATATCAAATACTTCTTCACAAATTGAAAACATTTCAACTTTTACATCGTGAATGTAAAAATACTTTTTCAACTCACTGTTGTCGAGATTGCTAAGCATATTTCTTCTCTTGGTTATTAAGTATCTAATATCCCAAGGTGATATATCTGTTGGGTCAATATTGTCACTCGATAGTTCCATCTTTTCAGCTTCTGCCGATTTTTGAAGTGCAGGAATTAAGCTGTCGTACATTTTATTTACATTATCTGGATTCTTTGCCATCCTGTATTTCAGTCTGTACTGTGACCATGTTTCAAAGCCAAATAATTTGGCTTTTTCATTTCTGAGGACAACAGTCTCTTTAAGAATAGGTAAATTCATTGACACAGCCCTATTATTAAAAGCTTTCCAAACGGATTCTCTAGATTTTCTAACTGAACAATTTTCTAAAACAGCATTTACGTCTGGGTAAGACATGGTCACAGTATATTTTCCAGATTTAAACTCTAAGCTTCCCAGCTCTCCTCCGCTGAGTCCTGCCAGCTCAGAGGGTTCAAAATACACTTCCGATTTATCATCTGCTATATTTTTTGAAAAATTTATTTCTAAATCTATTAATTTTTTCTCAATTTCAATTAATCTCATTTTTTTATTTTCTTCTAAATTGTGTCCCGCATCGATAAAGTCTCTCTCAAGCTCTTCGTGATATTTTTTTGATTCGAAATCTAATTGAGTTGGATCAATCAAATTAAATTTATTGAACAAATCAACATCTGTAAATATCTCAATCAAATAATTACCAATCAAAGACTCGACTTCGTTGCCATAATTTCTAATCTCTTCTGAATCACTTACGTCAGCTAGGAAAGCTACTCTTCCTGACAAATCTTCAATAATTCTTTCAAACGAATCAAACATCATAATTTCAGGAATTTCAGAATTTTTAATTTCTAGAATCAAAGTGCTACTTTTTTTGAAGGTACTCTCTACATCACTTACAAGATCTTTTTTTGTTAAATTTGAATAGTCGAACATCTCTCTCCTTTGAGTTTTTTATGATACTATTTGTGTTATGGATATCAAACTTGAATTTTGTGTAGTTTGAAATTACACACCTCGTGCAGTTAGTACGATTGAAGACATTTTAGAAATATATGGTCAAAAAATTAAATCTATTAATTTAATTCCTGGATCTGGTGGAGTATTCGAACTCTATCTAAACGAAGAGCTTTTATATTCTAAATTAGAAACTGGAAGGCACACAGAAGAAGGCGAAGTTCTAAGTCTTATTGAAAAAGCACTTAGTTGAACATACCTTTTGACCTATCCCTACAAGAATTAATATTCGTTGCATTTCTTGTTTTTATATCAGCAGCAGTTCAAGGTGTTCTTGGCTTTGGTTTTGCTGTAATAGCATCTCCAATCATTGTTCAAATCAATCCTTCTTTAGTACCTCAATTATTATCACTACTGGGTTTTCCATTAGCTTTGAGAGTTTTCTTTAGGGAGAAGTCAAAAGTGAATTGGAAACCCTTGAAATTTTTGATTGTTGGTCGAATTATTGGAGGCCCAATTGGTCTATACTTTCTAACCACCCTAGATCCTGAACCATTGTCAATTGCAGTTGGGGTCATAGTACTTAGTGCTGGACTCGGTTCTTATTTTGGGTGGAATGTAAAAAGAAATCCAATGAATTCATTTACTGCAGGAACACTTTCTGGCATTTTTGGAATGATTGCTGCAATAGGGGGGCCACCAGTAGCAATACTATACAGAGGAACAAAGGGTGATGAGTTTAGGCCATCGCTTAATGCTGTTTTTACTTTGGGAATTGTAATTACTCTTTCTTTATTAGTAGTTACGGGAAATTTATATTCAGATCACTTAATTCTATTTTTACTTTTAATAATTCCAGTTTTATTAGGGATTCGCTTCTCTACCTCTATCTTTTCAATGGTTTCAGATACACTCATAGCAAATATGGTGACCTATTTTTCAATAATTTCTGGAGTAGTAGTCATATGTAGAAGTATATTTTGATTTATTTCACTGTCAGTAATTACTAACATATGAAGATATGTTACTAAAAGCAGCACTTGGAGGAGCTCTATATTTTTTAAGCTTCCCACCTTTCGATTATTGGTATCTAATATTTCCATCAATTTATTTTTTTTATAGTTCTGTAATTAGCGTCGAAAAAGTCTTCAATAAAGGATTTATTTTTGGAACTATTTCATATGGAGTAATCTTATTTGGGATTCAATCTATTGGTTATGAGGCATGGGTTCCGTTAACTATTCTTATGGGTTTAATGTATGGCTTCTACAGCAAATTACTCAACCTTATTGGAAGTACAACAAATAATAATATATTTGCTTTGATAGGGGTTGTCAGTGGATTTGGTCTCTTGAGATCATACTTTCCCTTTGGTGGTTTCCCTTG
>DBUV01000067.1 GCA_002308095.1 Acidimicrobiia bacterium UBA1281 | reverse complement strand
TATTAAAACTATAAAAGATTTGATAGTTAAACCTGTTAAAAGATTTACAGGATTTGCTAGTCTTGGTTTACTTTTAATAGTTCTGCTGCTGACAGCTCTTGTGTTTTTATTTATGGGTGTTTTAAAAATAATGCAAGGATTGGGTGTCCTACTTGGTGTCAATCCAACGGGATTTGCGCTATCAGCACTAGGTATAGTTTTTTTAGTTTTATCATTAAACAATTACAGAAAGAAGAGTAAAAATGCATGAAATAGCAATTATCGGGTCTGGTCCAGCTGGATATACAGCAGGCATTTATGCCGGGAGAGCAAGTTTAAGCCCAGTTTTATTTGAAGGTCTAGAGTCCGGTGGTCAGTTGATGTTAACAACAGATGTAGAAAATTATCCAGGTTTTGAAGAAGGTGTTATGGGACCAGAGTTAATGCAAGTATTCAAAAAACAGGCTCAAAGATTTGGTACAGAAATAAAGACAGAAACAATTGATTCAATTGAAAAGATTGATGGAGGTTTTCAATTAAAAAGTTCTAAAGATACGTATGAATTTAAAACTGTTGTGATTAGTACCGGGGCTTCAGCTAAATGGTTGGGTGTAAAAGGAGAAAAAGAACTTCAAGGATATGGGGTTTCTGCTTGTGCAACATGCGATGGTTTTTTCTTTAAAGAACTAGAAGTTGTGGTTGTGGGTGGTGGTGACTCAGCTATGGAGGAAGCTCTTTTCCTAACTAAATTTGCAAAAAAAGTACACGTGATTCATAGGAGAGATTCTTTCAGAGCAAGCAAAATAATGCAGGATAGAGTTTTGGCTCATGAAAAAATAAATGTGATGTGGAATAAAGAAATCACTGAAATTAAAGGTGACAAAAAAGTATCCTCTATAGCCATTAAAGATACTGAAAATGGTTCAGAAGATGAAATTAATGTTGACGGCGTATTTCTAGCAATTGGACATACTCCAAATGTTTCCTTTCTTGATGGGCTAGTTGAGCTAGATGAAAAAGGCTATATAAAGACAGGATTTACAACAGATACCAGTACCTCAGTACCTGGTATTTTTGCTGCTGGAGATGTAGCGGACTCAGTTTACAGACAAGCAATTACAGCAGCCGGTACAGGTTGCCAAGCAGCAATAGATGCTGAAAGGTGGCTAGACAATTAGTCTCGATTTGTTGGCTCTTTTAAAAGGTTTGTCTGATGTAGAGAAAGAAGACCTACAGAACAAATTAATGTATGCTGGCTATGCATCTTCTGGGGATATTAATGAAATAGCATCTGTAGTTACCCTGTTTATTGAAGATAAAAACTTAACAAGTTTAGAAACCAAAGAAGATCTGTGGATAGAATTAGTTAACAATGGGTACAAGCTTGGTGACCGAATATTAAACTTCAATGAACCAAAATTATATGGTTCAGACATAGAAGAATTACAGGAACTTTTATCAAGACTAGGATTTTACTCGGAACCAATTAATGGTATTTTCACAAAATCTGTTGCTGATTCAGTTGCGAAATTTCAAGAAAACAGGGGCTTGTCTGTAGATGGAAATGTTGGTCTTGGCACTGTGCAAGAAATAAGAAAACTAATTAGACCAAACCTGAGCACCTCTTTAAATGAAGCTATAAAATCAATATCACCGAATTTAGAGACATCAACAATAGGGTACTCAGTGTGTTTTAATTTCCCCAATGAAGATAATTACTCCAAACAGATAGAAACATACGAAATAACTAAAGAGGTTTGTATGAATAATAATATTTTGGCTTCTTTTGCCTCTGAGGTTGGACAAGATGTTAAAGAAGAGAATATTATTAACTATGTAAACAAACTACAGCCAACGTTGTTTATTTCCTTTAAAAAAACAGATGAAAAATCTGTTTCATTTTTTAAGGGTAGTTTTTCAGAAAGTATTATTGGGAAAAAATTAGCAGAAGAACTGAAAAAAGAACTTGGAGTTGAGATTCAGGGAAAAACACATAATTTACTAAAAAACACAAAATCTGTTGCATTGATTATTTTTGGCAATTATTACCAAGATATAGAAATAGAAAAAATCTTAAGCCCTTTATTGGGAATTTTAAATAAAAGCTTTGAAAATTAGTCTATTTTTTCAACAAAGTCTTTTATAGCATCTGCAGAGTTAAAATTTAAAACAACTTTAAACTTGCCCTTTTTGTTATGGACCTCTACTTTAGATCCTGTTTTGTCTTCAAAATAGTTTTTATAAAAAAGGGTTGTTTCATCTGAGCTGGGTTCAGAAGAATTAAGATCTCTAACTTTATTTTCAACCTGTCTGCTGGATAAATTGAGATGTATAATTTCATCTAAAATTTGTTCTTGAACTTCTCTTGATAGGTTTATGAGAGGTCTTATTTGACCAAGAGATACTTGGTTGGACTTAAGAGCATTAATTGCCTTATCAGAAAGTTTAGAAAGTCTTAAGGAGTTGGAAACATAGGACCTGCTTTTGCCAACTAAAAGTCCAATTTCTTTTGGATCTAAATTATGTTTTTCTGATAAATGTTTAAAACCAATTGATTCATCAATTGCATTTAGCTGAGCTCGTTGAATATTTTCGACTAGGCCTATAACCGCTGCATCTCTGGAACTAACATCTTTTATTAAGCATGGTATTTTTTGCAAATTAGCAAGTTTTGATGCTCTAAGTCTTCTTTCTCCAGCAATTAATTCATATTGATTTTCACCTATTTCTTGAACAATTAAGGGTTGAAGAATACCATTTTTTCTTATAGAATCTGCAAGTTCATCTAATTTTATATCATCAAATTCTGTTCTTGCCTGTGAAGAACTTTCTTGAATGCTTTCAATTTTAATTTCTATTGCCTTAAATTCTCTTACATTAGTATCTGTTATCAGAGAACTCAGTGACCTCTTCATTTAACCCAACTTTCTTTAATATCTCATTTGCTAAATCAAAATATTCTACCTTTGATTTACTTTCATCTTTATAATCAACTACTGTTTTAGCATAAAATGGTCCATCAGCAATTTCAGCTGTTTGTGAAATTTTTGATGTTAATAATTTGTCTGCAAGTAAGTATTCGAGTTCTGATACAAAATCTAGATAACTACTTCTTCTTCTGTCTATCTGATTAAGTAAAACTCCCAAAAATATAGGGTTTGAGTTTTGAATTGTTGATATCGTTTTTTTTGCAAATTCCATTGCTTGGGCTACACCTTCTACTGCTAAGAATTCGGGTTTTGCAGGAATTAAATAGTAATCAGATACAGCTAAGGCTTCTTGAACAAGTGAACTCATTGTTGGTGGTGTGTCTATTAATATTATTTGATATTCTTTAAATTTTATATGACGGAATGCTTGCTGTAACTTTGATCCTCCAACAATTTTTTCTTCATTAAATTTAGCTATTTCAGTATTTGAACTTAATATATCTAGATTTTCACTAATTTGTCCTGGTTGAATACTTTCTTTTTTTTCAAGTAAATCGATTGAGTCTGTATGGTTTTCAGACATTTTATCGTAATTTAAATATGTTGATACATTCCCTTGTGGATCTAAGTCAATGATTAATGTTTTGTAACCTAGTTTAGAAAATACTGAAGCTATATTTACTACCGTTGTTGTTTTACCAACACCGCCTTTTTGGCAAATTATGGATATTGTTTTCACTTAACTGTTATAACATCAATATATCTATATTCATTGTTATTAATTAAAAATTTTTCTTGTTTCACGTGAAACATGTCCTCCAAATTGTTCACAGTATCTGCATTTGATGAAACTATAAAGGTATTTTTCTTGTTATTATCAATATTTTTTTCTAACAAGTTCATTAAACTGCTGTGAGGAATGTAGCATCTCATTAAGAAAATTGTATGTTCATTATTTTTTAAAAGTATTTCAGCATCCTCTTTAATGGCAGATATGTTTGATAATTTCTGTGCAGAGATCAAGCGTTCAAGTTCAAAAATCCTTTTTTGTTTAATGTCAATAAGAGTAATTTCTTGGTTTGAAACAATGCCGAAAGGTATTCCTGGAATACCCCCACCAGTACCTAAATCAAAAATATTTTGACTTAAAATGTTTAAATCATTAACTATTTTATAGAAATATAGTGAATGAACAATGAATTCATCCCATATAAATTGATTGTTTTTAGGACTTATTAAACCAGTTTTAATACCTGTAGTTGACAACCAGGAGTGATAAGAAAGTAGTTCGTTTATATAGTTTTCAGAAAAATCTTTGCCCCAACTAGGTATTTGGGGATTAAAAGTCATTCTTCTTCTTTTTTGCTTTCTTGTACTTCACTAGGAGCAAAAACTACTGATCTGTAGGGTTCTCTTCCTTCAGAATAAGACTGTATACCATCAATATCAGCTACAGCATCATGAAGTGTTTTTCTATCAACAGAATTCATAGGTTCGAGCATTACTTCTTGATGGTCTTCTAGTATTTGTTTTGTAAGTCTTTCAGCATATATGGTTAGTGCTTCTTTTCTTTTTACTGCATAATCAGCAACATCTAGTCTTAATCGTGTTCCTGCACCTGTTTTTCTCTGAATTACAGTTCTGGTTAATTCGTGCAAAGATCTAATTATATTTCCTTTATCTCCAACTAATGCCTCTGTTTGCTCACCTTTTACAGCTACTAACAGATTTTGATCTTCTACTTCACCAGAAACAGTACCTTCAAGCCCAAAAGAAGAAATTAAACCTTCTAAGAACTTTATTGATACATCGAGCTGCTCTTTTGGATCAGCTTCAACACGTGGTTTTTTTTCATAATTTTTCTTCTTTTCATTAGACTTAGAAGCTTTTTTATTTTGATTGTAATTACGTGAATTACCACCACGGCTATTACCGTTTCTAGAATTATTTTTTACGCCGTTTCTAACGGATATTCTTACTAATGCTTTTGTTCCACCAACTCCGAATACTCCTCCTTCGGGTTCTCTTAATATGTTGATGTTAGCTTGTGTTGCGTCCTCAAGACTAAGCTCTTTTAATCCAGCTTTTATGGCGTCATCAATGGTTTTTGCTTCAACTTCTACCCATTTATTAGACATTATTTTCTCCTTCGTTTTTTTCTGTTTTTTCGAGGATCATCCTTTTCATCTTTAATTGGTGATGTATCTGGTTTGTTATCTTCCTCTGTTAGGTTTTTTTTATCAGTTTTTTCTTGCTGATTTTCTTCAATTTTTACTATTAACGCTTGTTGACCAATTCTAAAAATATTTCCAGTTAGAAAATATACCACCAATCCAGAAGGTAGAGTCCAAGATATAAAACCAAAAAATAATGGCATTATCTTTCCTATCATCTGCATTTGTTGTGCTTGTGGGTTGTTTGAATTGCCAGATTTTTTTGTTAATTGACTTTGTTGGTATAAAGCAGTCAGTATTACAAATAAAATAAGCACTAAATAAGGAATTCTGTCAATCCACGTACTTATCTCAGATGCGGGGATTTGAAGATCCATTGTAAAAAATAAAACACTTGAGTGGTCCCCAAGTTGAGTAAATAGAGAGGCTTCCTTTGGAATAAACAAAAGTGGTTCCCTTAGAACTCTAAACAATGCAAACCAAACAGGCATTTGAATAATTAATGGAAGAACACAGCCTAGGGGATTTATACCTTTTGTTTTATAAAGTTCTGCTATTTCTTTATT
>DBUV01000005.1:3971-11148 GCA_002308095.1 Acidimicrobiia bacterium UBA1281 | reverse complement strand
GTAGCAAGTTCAGGTGAAAAACCTTCTACGTGCTCTGCTTCTTTTTGTATGAATGATTTTGGAATGAATAATGGAAAATAAGCGTTTTCATGGCCTGTTTCTTTGAACCTTTTATCAAGGTATGACTGAATATGTTCCCATAATGCATAGCCATAGGGCCTGATAACCATAGTTCCTTTAACTGGCGAATAATCAGCTAATTCTGCTTCTTGAATAATATCTGTATACCATTGATTAAAATCTTCTGACATTGGAGTAAGCTTTTTTACCATGGTTATATCTTAAATGTTTTATTTTTCTTTATCTTGTTTTGAAGTAATCTCAACTACTGATTTTGTTCTTTCTTCAAAATTATTAATATCACCTTGAAGACCCATTAATTCCTCAGCATCTTGTTGAGCAATACGAGCTGCATCCTTATCCGCAGCAGCTAACCTAGCTTCAATACCCTCTTTAGCTAAGAGCTTGCCTTCTTGAACAAGTGCAGAGACCATATCTTTTTCATCAACAACTTTTACAACTTCACCTTTTATAAAAAGATGACCTCTTTTTTTTCCGGCGGCAATTCCTATATCTGCAGATCTAGCTTCACCAGGACCATTTACTACACAGCCCATAACTGCAACTTGAATAGGTAGTCCTTCATTTTCTAAAGCAGCTTGTGCTTCAGATGCAACAGAAATTACATCTACTTCTGCCCTGCCACAACTTGGACATGCTATTAGATCAAGAGACTTTCTTTCACGCAAACCAAGATATTCTAGAAGTTGTCTTCCATGTTTAGCTTCTTCGATGGGATCGGTTGTTAAAGACATTCTTATTGTGTCTCCGATTCCTTCAGAAAGTAAAGTTGATATTCCCGCAGTTGACTTTATAAGCCCACCAGGAAGGGGTCCTGCTTCTGTAACACCAAGATGTAGTGGATAATCAACTTTTTCTGCAAGTAAACGATATGACTCAATCATTAGAGGTACGTTAGAGTGTTTTACTGATATTTTTATATTATGAAAATTAACTTCTTCTAAGTATCTAACTTCATTAAGTGCAGATTCAACTAAAGCCTCTGGAGTAGCTTCACCATATTTATCAAGTAAGTCTTTATCTAATGACCCTGCGTTCACACCAATCCTTATCGGTATTTCAGCTTTTAAGCACTCTTTTGCAACTAATTTGATTTGCTCTTCATTCCTAATATTTCCTGGATTAAGCCTGAGTCCTTGAACCCCTGCCTCAATAGCAGCTAAAGCTAACTTATATTGAAAGTGGATGTCGGCAACTATGGGAACAGGACTTCTTGTACAGATCTTGACTAAGGACTCGGCAGCCTCAATTTCGTTACAAGTTACACGAACTATGTCAGCACCATTTGCAGCTAACGCGTAAACTTGTTCGAGAGTTTCATCGGTGTTTCTAGTTTTTGTTGTTGTCATTGACTGAACTGATACTTTATGATCAGAACCAATACCAACATTTCCCAACATTAGTTGTCTAGTATTTCTTCTTGTAGATGTCATAATTGTATGGGTTGAGTTATATCTAGATAAAAGGCTGTAACACCGAGGAAAATAAAGATTGCAACAACTAAAGCAGCTATAGGATAGAGTTTTTTATCTGAGACTTTTCTTCCTGTAATTCCCTCTACAAGTGATAAGACTACTCTTCCGCCATCAAGAGGTATAAAAGGAAGTGCATTAAACACTGCAAGAAAAATATTCACAAAGGCAAGTAAGCTAAATAAATTCACATAGCTATCTTCAGCTATTTGACTTCCAGCTTGAGCTAATCCTATAGGGCTAAGGGGTCTAACCTCATCAGGTATTTCCTGACCTGTGTATGTACCAAGTAGAGTTTTAATATTATCTGGACTAAAAAGAGTTATGATTCCATCTACTGCAGCTAGTGTCATCTGTGCTTCTAAGACGGTGGTACTTTGAATAGCAGAAATAATTCCTAACTTTTCATTTTCTATAGCTGGGGTAACCCCAAGATAACCCACAACTTGACCATTTAAAGTTCGCGTTTCTAAATAAGTATCTGTATCTATTACTTGATTCGCTCTCATGTATGAAATGTTAACTTTGGCACCAGGCTTAGCTTCTATAATTGATACAAGTTCAGCCCATGTTTCAACATCTACATTATCAAATTTAACTATCTTATCACCCGGCATTAATCCAGCGTTCATAGAAGGAGAATTTGTATTGTTTTGAATAGATTCACCAATATCAGCAATTTCTAGTGTTGGGACATTCACTCCATTTGTTGAAAGTATTGCAAATAGAATTAACCAAGCAGTCAAAAAGTTAACTAGAATACCTGAAATTGCAATATAGAATTTTGTAGTCCATTTTGCATTATGAAATACTTCTGAATCGTTATATCCTGTGGTATCTTCAGATTCGTCCATTCCAGGTATCTTGACATATCCACCTAACGGTATTGCCTTCAATCCATACTCTGTATTGTTTCTTTTAAAAGAAAATAATTTAGGTCCAAACCCAACGAAGAATTCAGATACTGCAATATTTGATCGTCTTGCTGATATGTAATGTCCAAATTCGTGAAGAACAACAAACACTGTCAAAAATACAATTGTTAAGATCCCATTCATATGTTTATTATCCCACTTACGGGATTAAATAAGAAAATAGAGAAAACAATAGCAATATAGGAAATGACAATAAATAGGAATCTACTCTATCAAGCAGTCCTCCATGACCCGGTAATAAAGAGCTTGAGTCTTTAATACTTATTGTTCTTTTAATCTTTGAGACAAATAAATCTCCTAGAACGCCAAATCCTACAAACAATAGACTAATTATGAATGCAGTTAGTAATTCGGTTTCCGTGTTGAAGTAAAAATTAAGTATCATCGCAAACATGCCTGTTGCTAAACCAGCGACTAAACCTTCCACAGTCTTATTTGGAGAGATGTGTTCGATTAATTTTGTTTTTCCATATCGTCGGCCAACTTCATAAGCAAGAGTATCAGACAAAGATATGGAAATTATTGATAAATATGTAAATAAAAGTGAATAGTTTTTTAATATAAAAACAACTGATGTGATGCCTAAGCTAAACCAAATATGAAAAATAAAAAGACTTCCAAACTTTTCGTAAATACCGTAAGAAATAAATGATCCTGTATAGATAATCACACCAATTGGTAGCAAGAAAAAAGAAATGTAGATTAGGGATATATCGTAATAATAAACAATAAACATTGGTGCTAAAGCAGAGTAGAGCAAAAATGGGTACGGAATAACTATTCCATAATCAAACATATCAAACCATTCTTTTGAAGCAATAAAAACAGCAAAAATAAGGAGTAAAAATGCAGAGTTTTTATTTGTAAAAAATAATGATAAAAGAACTAATAAACCAATAGCAGTGAATAGCCTTGGGTTAGATGTAAACAGATTGCTAGAAGACTCCTCATCTTCTTTTGTATTTTCATCTACTGGTAGTTCGATTACTCCAGGCCAAAAAGTACCTTCGTCATCCGAAGAGAAATTAAATCTATACTTCGAGAAGTTCATTTTGCTTAACTGAAAGTAGTTCGTCTACTTTTTTTACATACTTATCAGTTAGTTCTTGAATTTGTGTTTCAAACCTTTTAACGTCATCGGCAGATATCTCATCCTTCATTTTATCTAATTCATCCATACCACTTCTTCTATGTGATCGTATAGATATTTTTGAGTCTTCAGTAAATTTTGATGCAACTTTAGTCAGTTCTTGTCTTCTTTCCTCAGATAAGGAAGGAATAGGAATTCTTATAACGTCACCATCTGTAGCTGGATTGAGACCAATGTCAGCATTTTGTATAGCTTTTTCAATATCTTCAAAAGAACCTTTATCAAATGGTTGAATTAATAACAATTTTGGATCAGGTACGCTGATTGATGCGAGTTGTTGCAAAGGCGTTTTTGTACCGTAATAATCAACCTGGATATTGGTCACTAGTGAAGGATTAGCTCTACCAGTTCTTATCTTTGTAAACTCTTCAACTAAATGATTAACTGAAGTTTTCATATTACTTTCTACATTTGAGATTAATTCCTGTGTCATAGCTAATTTATTAATGTTCCTAATTCTTTTCCAGTCAAAACATCATATATGTTATCTGCATGTGTTCCATCAAATACTCTAATTGGCATTTCATTTTCTTCACATAAAGTAATTGCAGTTAAATCCATGACCCCTAATTTTTTTTCAACAACATCTGTATAAGAGATTTTATCATAAAGTTCTGCATTGCTGTCTTGCTCAGGATCTGAGGAGTAGACTCCATCAACTCTTGTTGATTTAAGAACAATGTTAGCCTCAATTTCATTAGCTCTCAAGGACGCTGCTGTATCTGTTGTAAAGTATGGATTTCCTGTACCTGCAGCAAAAATGACTATTCTACCTTTTTCAAGATGTCTCATAGCTCTTAGTCTTATATATGGTTCAGCAACAGCTGTCATCGTAATGGCAGACTGAACACGAGTTTGAGTGCCATTTTTATCTAAAGCGTCTTTTAAAGCTACTGCATTTATGACTGTTGCCAACATACCCATGTAGTCAGCATTAGCTTGTGCCATTCCTTTTGCAGATTCTTGCACACCTCTAAAAAAGTTACCACCACCAACAACTACAGCAATTTCAATACCTTCTGCATTAGCTTTTGAAATTTGATCTGCGATATTAGTTAATATATCAGGTGAAATACCAAAGTTAGTATCTGAATCAGCAAAAGATTCACCAGAGAGCTTTAAAAGTACTCTCTTTGCCATTTAGGAACCTACTTCAACCCTGGAAAACTGTTTTATATAGATTTTTTCTCCTAATTTTCCAGACATTTCTTCTATCATAGTGCTAACTTTTCCTTCGTAAATCTCGGGATTACAAAATGTTTGTTCGTTTAGGACATTATCTTTATAAAAAGAAACAATTCTTCCATCAATTATTTTTTCAATAACTTCAGGTGGTTTACCTTCGTTTTCAGATTGCTTAAGAATAATATCTTTTTCTTCTTGAAGTTTTTCTTCTGAGATATCTTCGATGTTCAAATATCCAGGTTTCATAGCTGCAATATGCATTGCGATTTGCTTAGCTGCATCTTTAAATTCATCTGATTTAGCAACAAAATCAGTTTCACAGGCTAATTCCACTAATACACCCGATACAGCTCTGTCTTGCTGGTAATGTATGTAGTCACCGATGGTTCCTTGATTTGCTTCTTTGTCAGCTCTTTTTTTAGAGTCAGCTAATCCTTTTTCTCTTAAGTACTTTACAGCAGCATCGAAATCACCACTAGTTTCAGTCAATGCCTTTTTAGCATCCATCATGCCTGCACCAGTCATGTCTCTAAGTTTTTTTACATCAGAGGCTGATATACTCATTAACCATTCTCCTTTTCTTCTTTTACAGATTCCATACCTGCACCTTTAGCGCATGCCTCTGCAATAGCGGAAGTTACAACTTCTATTGATCTAATTGCATCATCATTCCCAGGAATAACAATATCAACTCCGGTTGGATCAACATTAGAGTCAGCTAGACCAATAACAGGTATATTTAACTTGTTGGCTTCAGTTAACGCAGTCGATTCATTCATTAAATCGACAATAAATATTGCATCAGGAATCTTGTTGAGATTAACAATTCCACCTATAGACCTTGTTAACTTAGCTATCTCTCTTCTAATTCTTAGTCTTTCAGGTTTGGGATAAGCATTTATCTCACCAGAGTCTTCAAGTGATATTAATTCTTTTAAGTAAATTACTCTTTTAATTATTGTTTTAAAATTTGTAAGCATTCCACCAAGCCATCTGTGGTTTACATACGGCATCCCAGCAGCTTCAGCCTGTTCTTGTATCACATTTTGTGCTTGCGGCTTTGTACCAACGAAAAGAACTTTTCCACTATTTGCTACAATTTTTTGTACGAAATCTTCAGCTTCTGCAATTGCATCATAAGTGATGCGCAGATCTAAAATATGTATACCGCTTTTATCCCCATATATGTAATTATCCATTTTAGGGTTCCATCGTTGAGTTTGATGGCCGAAGTGAACTCCTGCTTCTAAGAGTTCTTTCATGTTTGTACTCATTATTCTCCTTTGGTTGTTTCATCCCATATTTATTACTTTCGCGGCTTCCAAGCTTTCGCTCACCAAGGAAGCTTTAAAAATATGGTGTCTATTTCTTTTAAATGATAACCATGAATGGTTATTAATCAACCTCTAGGATGAGTTCTTTTAAATTTTTCTTTAAGCTGTTTTTTAGATACATGTGTATAAATCTGTGTTGTACTTGGATCAGTATGGCCAAGTAGTTCCTGAACAACTCTCAAATCTGCTCCCCCATCCAGCAAATGTGTAGCGAATGTATGCCTTATGCTGTGGGGAAATGTACCCAAGCGTAGTTTAACTATCCTTCTTATCTCTCTATCTGTAATCTGATTTCCCTGTACACCAAGATAGACATAGTTGTTTGATAAATCTGTTGAAAGTTTATATCTATTTTCAATCCACAGAAGATAATACTTATAGGCTTGTTTTGTCATTGGAAGTACACGTGTTTTACTACCTTTGCCTAAAACTCGTATGGACTTGTTACTTTTTATATCTGTAATCTCTAAATTAGTTAATTCTGAAACCCTTAATCCTGATGAGTACAGTAATTCGACAATGGACCTATCTCTAATTTCTTTTACAGTATTAACTGGGATTTCATTCATAAGTGTATTTATATAATTACTTGTCATTACGTTAGGGAGTTTTTTATCAGTTTTTAAAGCTTTAAAGTTAGTACTGTCAGGTATATCTATGTTTTTAGACTTATTACACCAAGTTAAAAACGAAGTTGTAGAGGCTATCTTCCTATTCAAAGTTCTTTTAGAATAATTCTCCATAGAAAGGTGCTGAATAAATTTTTCTAAATTTAAGGATTTAGATATGTTTACATATGTAAAAAATTGATTGATATCAGTCTTGTAAGCAACGATAGTATGTTTAGAATAATTCTTTAAATTTTGTATAACTGCTAAATATTCATTTAGCAGTAGGATTTGATCTTCTTTATTAGTGAGTTTCAAGTCTTTTTTCTAATTGTCTCTGTAGCGCTGAGAGGAATAGTGTTATACAAAGGTATAAAACCGTAAGAACTAAATAAGTTTCAGCAAAACGAAA
>DBUV01000005.1:0-3604 GCA_002308095.1 Acidimicrobiia bacterium UBA1281 | reverse complement strand
AAAGATGAATCTTTCATCATTGAGATAAAGTCATTACCCAATGCAGGAAGCATGTTTCTAAAAGCTTGTGGTAAAACAATAAATCTCATTACTTGTCTATCATTTAATCCCAGTGAGGCTCCCCCTTCACGTTGACCTTGAGACACAGACTCAATACCAGCTCGAAATACTTCTGCAATATAGGCACCATAAAAAACAGACAATGCAATTATCGCACGAACCAACATAGGAACATTACCATTATTAATATTAAAAAATTCTGCGGCATTTGCTACAAGAACAAAAGCAATAGTAAATATAAGTATTAAAACAGGTACACCACGAATAAACTCAATATAGGTTCTAGAAAGTGTACTAGCAATTTTGTTATTCGATATACGACCAATACCCGAAACTAAACCAAGAAACAAAGCAATGACAAAAGAAGCGAGGGTTGATAAAAATGTAAGTTTAAGTCCAGGAAGTATAAAGTAAAATGCTTTGTTGTACTCTGGATCAACAATAATAATGTAAAACATCCAAGTAATAACAGCAGTTAATATTATCATCCACCAGTTTTCTGGTTTTAAAAGATTTTTAAGTTTCATTCTTTCCCATATTAAAGCAATAGGCACGGATTTCCGTGCCTATTACAAATTTAAATTATTGTAAATTTAAAAGTTATACTTCACAGTCCTCTGGAAGATATTCTGCTGGAATGTTTTCGTCACATTCAGCAATATCATCATAAGTAACAGAGAAGTCAGGTGAGAAAAATTTTGCATTAATCTCTCCTAGTTTTCCACTGTCCTCCATAGCAGCTAGACCTTGATTAATTACGTCAACTAGTGGGCTTCCGTTAGGAAATGCAAAACCTAATTGTTCTGAAGTGAGATCTCCACCAACAAGTTTTACTTTATCCTTGTTTGCACCCATGTAACCTAACCCGGCAGTTTCATCTACAAGTGAAGCATCTGCGTCACCAGAAATAACTGCAGCTATTGCGAAATCAAATGTGTCAAAAGCTTTAACTTTATCTTCACCAAGTTCACCTACAGCAAACTCATAGTTAGTTGTACCTTTTTGTACAGCTACTGTGTAGTCGCCAGCTTTAAGATCATCGATACTTGTTACCATTGAATTATCAGCAGCAACTAGAACTCTTTGAGCTAAGTTTATGTAACCATTAGAAAAGTCAACAATTTCATCTCTTTCAGCTGTAATTGTGATTCCATCACCAGCAATCATGAATTGACCATCAGCTGTTGCTTGAATCATTCCATCCCATGCAGTTGGAACATATACAGGTGTAAAGTTCATTAACTCTCCCATATGATTGAAAACGTCATAATCCCAACCAGCAGCTTCGCCAGTTTCAGCATCAATATAATTGAATGGTAAGTATGCGTTCTCGACAGCAAATGTAAATTCACATCCACCAAGATCTGGTAAACCGTTGTCACCAGTAGCAATATCTACTTCATCGCAGGGAGTAGCAGTACCTGAACAAGCAGTAGCCACCATTGCGAGAGCAAATATTAAAATAAGTGTTTTCTTATTTTTCAATTTCTAAACCTCCGTTTAAGTTAAGAGATAAGTATTGCATAAATATACATAAAGATGAATATTTATTCAGGAATTTTATGCATCCAATGTATTTTTATAATCTGGTTGTCTCTTATCCATAAAGGCAACCATCCCCTCAGCTGCATCAGAATGCAGGAATCTACTTTTTTGATTAACCCCTTCTAGGTCAAGAGACTCTGAAAATGTTTTATTAAGTCCATTTTTTATTTGCTCTTTATTCATACAGATTGATATAAAACTTAATTTATCCAATTTATCAACAAGTATTTCCATCTCATTATTGAGTTGATCTGATTCAACAAGCTTATAAAGCATATTTAGTTCTTCCATGGTTGTACCGTCGATTTCATCAGTAGTCATCATTAATTCTTTAGCTTTTTGGATTCCAATAATTCTTGGTAACATCCAAGACCCAGCAAAATCAACTACAAGCCCCCTTCTAGCAAATACTTCAATAAATCTTGTATTTGGCGTTGCAATAATAAAATCAGATAAAAGAATCATATTTGATCCAGCACCTGCACATATACCATCAACAACAGCTATAACAGGTTTTCTACAATCCCATAAACTTTGTGCTGCTGCTGAAACATCATCCATCAATGCATTTATATTTTCACCAAGTTGTGCTCCTGATGAAAAGTTTCCATTGGAGTGAGATAATATAAGATACTTGAGATCACTCTTGTCGAAAGCTTGTATCTCTTTACGAAGCTCAATCCAATCATTTGCAGAGATTGAATTTTTCGTCTCTGGATCATTAAATTTAATAATTAATTTGTTACCCTCATTTTTTGAATCTAAAACCATATTCGAAGTTTAATATAATTTAACTTAGAATGTAAGTATGGGTTTTGATCCAAATAGGCCATACAAGGCTAATAAAACAGATTACCTCAATATTGCATTGTGCATAGTGCTTGCTGTCATAGCTATTATTTGGGCATTAAATTAAACGAAGTTCTATGTAGATCTGTTAGTCCATATTTTTGAATTGCCTGCCTATGTTTTAAAGTTCCATAACCCTTATTATTTGCAAAATCATACTCTGGATATTTCTCTGACATTTTAACCATATAGTTGTCTCTACTGACCTTTGCCATAATACTTGCTAAAGCAATGGCTATGCTTTTATCTTCGCCTCTCGTTAAAGAAGTAACATTTAATAAATCAATATTGAAATGATCTACATATATTTTTTCGCTGCCTGTATCTAATTTTTGGATTGAATCAGTTAAAACTACATTATTTGCTTTTTGTATTCCATACTTATCAATTTGTTTATTGTCACATATAGAAATTACATAAACAATATCTGTATTCCTAACAACATTGAAAATATTCTCCCTTTTTTTTGAAGTAAGTTTTTTTGAATCCTTAACATCTGATAGATGATCTTTGTCTTTAAGATTTATTTTTACTGCACATCCAACTATAGGACCAGCAAAACATCCTCTTCCTACTTCATCAGCTCCAATAACATATTGATTAGGATTTTCAGCCCATATGGTATTTTCAATCATTAAATTTTTGGAAGTCTTGAAATGGATATACTTTGTAAAAAGCCTTTCCAACCAGGTTATCATCAGGCACAAACCCGAATATGCGAGAATCTTGACTATTTATTCGATTGTCACCAAGCACAAAGTAGTTATCTTCGGGAACTAGGTAACTTGATTTTGTACTGAGTGTTTCATTATTAATACCTTCAAAAGTTATTTTTTGCTTATTTCTGTATACAATTCCATAGTTATCAATTTCTATTTCATCACCAGGTAGCCCTACGATACGTTTTATATATACTGTTTCAATATCTAATTCAAATAAATAGTTCCAAAATTTTAGTGATTTTATCAATTTTTCTTCATTTGTGATGTTTGAATAGCTGTCCGGGTGATAAAAAACAACTATATCCCCAACTTCATACTGAATAGGTAAAATATCTTCCTTCACAACTAATACTCTGTCAGCTACTGAAATGGTTGGTGACATCGACTCTGAAGGAATTATATAAAGCTGGACAACGAATGTTCTTAAT
>DBUV01000018.1:650-3092 GCA_002308095.1 Acidimicrobiia bacterium UBA1281 | reverse complement strand
TTTCTCAAAAAGATGAAGACAAAATAAATTTCGCATTAAAAGTTGAATCTATCCTACCTGTTGGACCAGAGTGTCTAGGTAAATTAATTAACTCTATACTAAATGACTCGAGAGGTTGGAAAAATATTACTGAAAAGGATTTCCTGCTTGTTAATGAAGAAGATGCAGATTTTACATTTATTTTTGCTTCACCTGAAAAAACTGATGAGCTGTGTGCTCCATTAGAAACAAACGGTATTTATTCATGTAGAAATGAAGAGCAGGTAGTTATTAATTACTTCCGCTGGGAAAATGGTGCGGCTGACTTTGGAACAGATCTTAAAACATACAGGTTATATCTTATTAATCATGAGACTGGTCACATATTAGGGTGGGGCCATACAGGTTGCCCAAAAGAAGGAGCAATCGCGCCAGTTATGATGCAACAAAGCAAAACAACGGATGGTTGCCAACCATACGGTTGGCCACTGTATGAAATAATTGATATGAAGTACTCGTTGGATACGTTTGTTTCGATTGAGGATGATTAAGTTAGTTTGGTGCCAGCCTAAAACAACTAAATCGTAATTTAATTATGCTCTCAAATTATTTCTATGACAACTAGTTTTTTTGAAATTCTTTTCCATTGACTGAAGTAGTAATATCGCCATCTAATATACTTTGTACGTTTTTAACGGTATCTGTTCCAGCTTTTAACTGTGCTTCTCTAGTTGATGCACCAAGATGAGGTAACGTGATTGCATCTGACTCTGTAAGTGATGTTGTGTATTCGGGAGGTTCATTTTCATATACGTCTAAAGCTGCGGAAAATAATTTTCCCTCTTCAACAAGTTTGTAAACCTCAGACTCATCAATCACACCTCCCCTTGATGTATTAATGACTATTGAATCTTGTTTCATTAGTGCTAGCTTTTCTTTCGATATTAAATTTATTGTTTCTTTATTTTTAACAACATGTAGGGAAACAATGTCTGCCTCTTTCAAAAGCTCATCGAGTTCTTTTTTTGTTTCTTTTTCGGTTGATTCTTCAACATAGGGATCAAAGAAAATGATATCCATACCAAAACCATGCATTCTTTCAGCCACTAAACGTGCAACTCTTCCAAAACCAACGAATCCAAGCGTCTTTCCATATAGTTCTATCCCTGTCAATGCTGCCCTATCCCACTTTTTCGACTTAAGGGTATTATTTCCTTTGATTAGGTTTCTAGCTGCGGCAATGATTAGACCCACAGTTAACTCTGCTACTGAAATTATATTTGACTCCGGAGAGTTTGTTACATGAATACCTTTTTTAGTAGCTTCACTGATATCAACATTATCGAGACCAACTCCGCATCTAGCGATAACTTTCAAATTTTTTGCTGCATCAATAACTTCTTTGTCTATTGAAGAAGCGCTTCTAATAAACACTAGCTCGGCATCTACTATTTCACTAAGGAGCTTATCTCTTTTATTGTCTTCAGCAGATATATCTACACAACTACCCATTTTGGTTAATTGTTCTAATGCTATCGAGTCGAGTTTATCGCAAATTAAAATTTTCATATAGCTTTCATTAACTTCTCTAATGCTAACTGATGCAATTCTTTAGAAGCGGCAGCTAAGACATAAACATGCTTTTGATTGTCTACAAGCTTATTACCATCCCAATCAGTAATAACCCCACCAGCACCTTCGATAATTTTCACTAAGGGAAGATAGTCATGAGGTGCCGTTAATCTTTCTGCTATCAAATCAATATATCCACTAGCTAATAGTCCATAGTTGTAACAATCACTACCTGTTGTTGTTACTTTAACTGATTGTTCTAGCGATTGGTACGCTCTCCATTTTTTCATACCAAATTCATGACTTGAAGTTGTAGCCATTAAAGCATCTTCTAAATTTTGAACAGATTTACAAAGAACTTTTTCACCATTTACAGTTGTAAGGTTCTCGTTAAATGAAATCCATCGTTCTCCTAAAGCAGGACAATCAATCACTCCTCCAATTAATCTATCACCTTCCATGAGCCCAATCAGAGTTCCGAAATCCCTTTTTCCTGCAATATAACTTCTTGTTCCATCAATAGGGTCGATGAACCACTTAAAATTAGACACGTTCTTTAAGTCTTCTAATTCTTCTCCAACAATGCTGTGAGTTGGAAATTTATTTTGTATGCCTAACCTAATTACCTTTTCAATTTCTCGATCAGCATTAGTTACTGGACTATCATCACCTTTGAGTGAAAGGCTTCTTTTATTTCTAAAGTTTTTAAGAGCTATCTCACCTGTTTCATCTAAGAGCTTATTTACAAAGTTGATGAATTCATCAGAGGATAGGTTCTCAACCATAGGTTTAAATTGTTCCGAGTTCTTTAAGTTTATTATGAAGTTCTAAATCGCTAGGCTCAACTAAAAAAGAATCGTCGGGGAAAACTATAGTTGGGATTCTTCTTGC
>DBUV01000018.1:0-294 GCA_002308095.1 Acidimicrobiia bacterium UBA1281 | reverse complement strand
TTTACCTCTACGAAAGGAATTCTTATAGAGTCTAAAAAGGCTTTAGATCTTACACAATCTCCACACCAATCGGTGCTGTACATTATTATATCTTTCATTAATCTCCTGAACTAAATGGGTTTGTTAGAATCGATAAAATTTCACTTAAACTTTCTAAGCTGTCAAAAACAGTTTGCAGTTGATTTATGCTGTCCAATGCTAAATCAAGTTTTGGCAAAATAGCTTTAACTTCATCTATTACAACTAATGCGTCATTCAGATTTTCAGATACAGCTTTTCCTTCTTGGTATACAA
>DBUV01000048.1:654-3489 GCA_002308095.1 Acidimicrobiia bacterium UBA1281 | reverse complement strand
ACGGATGAGACATGTACAGGTCGAATTGCAAAAGTTTTTGAAGAGTTAGCAAACTAAACTTTATGGAAAATATATCTGTAAATGCATTAGTGGATTCGTATCAAATCCATCTACCTAGAGAAGTATGCCTCAATGTTGCAAAAAATATTCTTTTAGAATTTTCAGATAAAGAAAATATTCTTGAGGAATACAAGGTAGCAATAGACAATTTAATGGCCAATGAACAAATAAAAGTTATAAATTGTACAGGAACACTTCTACATACAAATTTAGGGAGAGCTCAAACGAATATGTCATTTCAAGGACACGCATCAAATATTGAATTTGACTTGGTTAAACAATCTCGGGGCAAAAGAAATTTATATTTATCTTATTCTATGAATTTACTACTTGGAACAGAGGGGGTCTGTTTTGTAAACAATAATGCTTCGTCATTATTCCTTACTCTGCATTCTCTTAAGAAAAATAATGAAGTAGATTCTGTAATCATATCTAGAGGAGAAATAGTTGAAATTGGAGGTTCCTATAGATTGCCAGAAATTATTGCAGAAACTGGTTTAAAACTTATAGAGGTTGGGACTACTAATAAAACTCATATTAAAGATTACGCTTCAGCATTAAAGCAGAATCCACAGTCTTTAGTTTTGAAAGTACATAGATCAAATTTTACTATCTCAGGATTTGTAGAGGAAGTCTCAATTAAAGATCTAAAAGCTCTTACTAAAGAGCATGAAGCCCTCCTTGTTCACGACATAGGTAGTGGTTTAGTTGTTGAAAAAAAATTCTTAGAGAAAAATAATATTGGCTATTTTGCTAACGAACAGCATGTACAAGACTCAATTGCTGATGGGGCAGACTTAGTTATGTTCTCTGGTGATAAATTATTTGGTTCTATTCAAGCAGGAATAATCGCTGGAAAAGAAAGTCTTATCAGAGACATGAAAGATTCACCACTCTTTAGAACATATCGATGTTCACCAGTTGTTAGCTATGAGCTGCAAAAGACTACAGAGTTGTATCTTTCAAAAAAAGAAGATTCTATTCCCTTGTGGCATTTTTTAAAACTTTCATATGAAGAACTTTTAAAAAGAGTCAATACCCTCTCTGATGCTATATCTTTGGAACATTCTATAGAGGAAAGCTATTCATTAATAGGTGGTGGAAGTATGCCAGATGTAAGAATCCCCTCACCTGTTATAACTATTCAAACTTCACTAGTTAAGAATATTCTTAGCAAGCTATCTACTCTTAGTATTCCGATAATCCCAAGAGTTAAGGGTGAGAAAGTAATTTTTGATTTGAGATCCTCTTTTGAAGCTGATGATGTACTTATTGCCGATGCTTTAAAAAACTTATGACGGTACTTGCTACTGCTGGCCATGTAGATCACGGTAAATCTACTCTTGTAAATTTTTTAACTGAACAAGAAACAGATAGGTTAAAAGAAGAGAAAAGCCGTGGATTGACCATAAACCTTGGTTATACATTCTATAAACACAACAATGAAACAGTCTCTATCGTTGATGTACCAGGACACAGAGATTTTTTTAAGAATACGGTTGCTGGGTTTTCAAATGCTGATGCAATTCTATTTGTAATTGACAGCACTCAAGGATGGTCCGAGCAATCTGAACAACACTTTAGAGCGTTGATTGGTCTTTCTAAGCTAAATATTATTTTTATCTTCACCAAACTTGACTTGCCTGAATCAAATATTGATGAAGATGGACTCATTGAAAAAATAACGACCGTGAAAGGATTAAACTACTCAATTCTTACATTTAATAAGAATACGACAAATAAAGAGGATCTGATTGAAGACATCCAGAATTTTATAAAATCATTATCAAATAGTTATTCTTCTTTTTGGGTAGATAGAAGCTTTGTTATAGACGGGATTGGAAGAATTGTAACTGGAACCGCTGGGAAGAATTTTATAATTGACAATTTATTTTTATCTCCTACTGGAAAAAGCTTAGAGATAAAAAGTATTGAAAGTGTTAACAAGGAGTACTCAGAAAGTCCTGGATCTCAAAGAATTGCTATATCGTTAAAGAAGTCCAGAGATGCTACCCCTAAAAGAGGTGATGTTTTAACAAATGAGGTTTTACAAGTATCAGATCATATACTTATTCGGATCAATCTTGAAGCCGCAGATAAACTTACAAGAAATACCATGAAGCTGTTTGTTGGGACTACAAATAAACTTGTCGAGAAATACTATCTCTTAAACGTAAATCAAATTCAATATGCTGTAGTAAAACTAAATGAACCTACAGCTATACCAGTTTATGAAAGAATGATTTTGCATGATATTGATGGCAATCATTTTTTTGGCTGTGAGTTTTTAATGCCTCTTGTTAATCAACATTTAGTAAGACACCTGATAAAACAGTCCAAAACCTTGTCTGAAAATAATAGTTTATATAATCTGCTTAACTTTTTACCCTTTAATCAAACCTCAGAAGACTTAAAAGTAGGGAATCTATTTACCGATAAAATAACATTAGAAAATATTCATAACCATATAAATGAAAATTATGAAAAAATAAACCGACTCGGAATTGTGGAATATTTTAATAAGGTATTTTTTATTGATGAACAGAACATAAGTGAGCTTTTTAACTATTTTGATGATCTCTCTATAAATGAGAACCAAATTAAATTGGTTGAAGAAAATACTTTGGAAAACTTAAGGACTTTAGATTTAATCTATAAAGAACTTGGGAATGATCTATCTGTCCCCGACATAGACTTAAAAAAATTTGATAGAGAAATTGTAAAAAATCTATTCTTAAATGGAAACCTGATAAGAGTTTCAAAAAATATACTTTA
>DBUV01000048.1:0-270 GCA_002308095.1 Acidimicrobiia bacterium UBA1281 | reverse complement strand
AAGAGTGAGAGTGGCCTTTCTAGAAAATACACTATTCCACTTTTAGAAATTTTAGACAACAAACAAATTACAAAAAAAATAGATAGTGATGGGTTAAGAGAAAAATTAGTCAGCTAGAACTAAGTTTCTCTTCCTTTCAACTTCATTCATTCCTCCCCAGACGCCAAAAGGTTCAGAAATCTCATAAGCTTCTTCGAGACAATCAAACTTAACAGGACAACCATTACATACAGACTTTGCTTTTAGTTCTCTTTTTTCTCTATCTTCTTT
>DBUV01000083.1 GCA_002308095.1 Acidimicrobiia bacterium UBA1281 | reverse complement strand
GTCGACGAGTCGCATTAAGCGGCTAAAGCCAATTTAGGTTTGGCAGTTATATTGTTTTCCTACGTTTTTAACGAGGCCCTAGGTCCCTCGGCTCGCTACTGAGAGACTCACTTCAAAGTCGAAGCCAGTTCACCCCCATACAACTATTATGGTTATAAAATTATACTTAACCAAGGTAATTTATGAAAATACAAGGAAATGATTTCACATTAGGTTCTGTGCTTAATGTCGAATTAAATAGTGAAGATAACGAGGGTCTTGTTTACATACCAAAAAACTTAGGTTTACATCTAGAAATTGAAAACTATTTTGGAAAAATCATTATTAATAATCTAAAGATAGAGGTTAAAGAAGATGAGTTCTCTCTGACTAAAAAGGGCTTAGAGGCCTCTACCTCTTCTTTGGATATTAAGCTTCTTGACAGATATCTCTTTAAAATTCTTGGTGATAAATCGGGAATTGCACACTCACCCTACGATTATTTTTTATCACACGACTTTACTAGTTTTGAAAAAGGTAGGAGGCTTACAGACATAGATTGGGCTTTGTTTGCATCCTTGTATATTTTTGCTTGTAACGTACTACCAGAATCAGTAAAGGTAGAGCTTTCTCTTGCAAAAGAGTTAAGAATTTCTGAGCAAAATTTCAAGCGTTTTCTAAAAAAACTGCCTAAGACCATTTTTCGTAAAAATGAAAATCTTGAATCACGTGGCGGAAATTTAACTTTTGAAGCTGAGGAATTAATTCTTTCAAAACTCTCTACAGAGAATAAGACATTGTTTGAAGAAAGTCCCTTTCTTAAGTTTTACTCAGGTTCAGATTTGGCCTGAGGTCTAACCATTGAATTCAACTTATTTATCTTAATCTTCCACATTTCTCTATCTTTAATCTGAGCTTCATCCCAACTCACATCTACGTCCCTGTTATAGGGGTGTCCTGTATACCTATTTGAGACTTTATCGATATGTTTATTTGCAGAATTGTCATCAATCACTTCTTCAACTTCTCCCCGTATTTCCCAACTTGAATACATCGCGTGTGGTTCAAAGATAACAAGAGATATATTGTTGTTATCACGAATGTTGTAAGTTTTCTGCCTACCTTTTTCTGTATTGATGATCAGATGATCGGCGAGATAGTCAATCCACATTAAATGGTTTTGAATCTCTTCATCGTTCATATGTGTTGCCATTGCACAGAAGGCATTTCCATTTATAGCTGCTTTTAATTCCTCAGGAAGTTGCATAAAGATAATTTTAAAGCAAAAATATAAGATATGGCATTTATTAACATCTTTAATTTTGAAGACTCATCTGGTTTGTTGAAAAAAGAATATGAAAAAGGTATGCGAAGGGCTGGTCGTATATGGAAGATATTAACAATTCAATCTCAAACACCAGAAATTTTACAGGATTCAATGAGATTATATGGATCTACTATGTATGGAAATTCTAAAATAAGTAGATTTGATCGTGAACTTTTAGCTGTGGTTACTTCAATAGCAAATGAATGTGAATACTGAGTACGTTCACATCTATATGATCTCCGGTCGGAGACAGAAAACCAACAACTTGTAGACGAAATTGCTGAAAATTGGAAAAATAGTTCACTTACTGAAGTTCAAACAGCAATGTGCCTATTCGCAGAAAAATTAACTCTACAGCCAAGCACTATATCAAAGCTAGATATTGAAAATCTCTCTAATTTTAATTTGAGTGATAAAGAAATATCAGAGATTGTTCAAATTGTCTCATATTTTAATTACATAAATCGTGTAGCTGATGGCTTAGGACTTGAGCCAGAGACGTTTATTGACAAAAAAGGCTACGAAATTAATTAGATAACTTTTAGAGTTTTTTCCTCTAAAATTAAGTAATGAATAGTAAAACACAATTGTCTCTTCTTTTTATTTTCTTGGCAGTAGTATCTATTTCTGCATTCTCTTATTTTTCAAATTCTGATGATGAAATTACAACAATTATTGAGACTGTTCCTGAAGAAGAAATAATTGAGGAAGAAAGTACAACAACGACTCTCCTTATCGAAGAATTTCCATTTCTAGATGTAAGCCTTCAAGATTTTATTAGTGAAGTATATGGAGCAAATATTATCAACTGTAAAACTAAAATTGAACTTGCCTACTCTGAACCAGAGTGCTTAAAAGATACTTATGAAGCAAATTTGTTAATTCTTAATGAGAAAAATACGTTCACAAATCAAGCTCAAACAGCTAAAGACTTTTTAATTAAAAATAGAGAAACTTTAACTCAAAGTAATATCAATAAGCTCTTAGAAGTAATTGAATACACAACATTAATTTATAACCTGGAAGAACAAACAATACTCCTAGACTCTCTATATAAAGAGCGATTTAATTCAAATATTAAAAGAACTGCTATTTTTGCTACTCCTGATGAAATTCTACAAGCACAAGTAATTTCCTATAACTTCTTAAAAAGTGGATGTATAAATAGAGAGTTAGTGAATAGTGAGGATGAGTGGATATTTCCTACAGAAGTTTCTCAAAAAGATGAAGACAAAATAAATTTCGCATTAAAAGTTGAATCTATCCTACC
>DBUV01000002.1:1480-2664 GCA_002308095.1 Acidimicrobiia bacterium UBA1281 | reverse complement strand
AACTGGACCTATGTTGTGTCACAAAAACTTGCAACTTGTGGAAACTCATCTACAAATGCTAACCGATGGGTTGTCGCTGTTATTGATGAAGACGATATCCAGAACTTAACTAATATGACTGCTCAGTGGACCACTTTTAGAAATGATTATCCAGACAGATGCTTTCACTTGCTAGAGCCTTATGCTAGTTATTACAGTCCCACACGCACAAGTCCCAATGGAGTAAATTCTAGTATTTATATACCGACTGCATTTTTGAATGAACTTTCTGCTGGGACAACATTCCATGCTAGAGTCTCAAGAAATTCTAGCAGCTATGTTTCAGGCACCTCAGATTGGTGGGATTTGATCGGTGCAGATGTTCTACCAAGTGGCGCAAAAATTGGTTTATGTATTGATAACTCAGGAAGCATGTCTGTCACGACAGTGCAGGCTTCTCTAGATTTATTTGAGCAGAAGGCAGCTGCTGCGGGTGTAACGATAACACCAGGTGTGAACGCAAACAATACAGATTACGACTGTAGTGGTATGAACGTTGAAGAGTGGATATCTGGTCTTAAAGTAGATATAAATTAACGCTGTAAAGCTAACGAGATAATATTCTTAGATTCTTTTCTAAACCAGGCATCTGAGTACGCCCCATAAATATGGTGACCTTTTTGATAACTTATCCACAGAAACAACAAGCCACTCCACATAAAATGTATACGCCTTGCTATCTCTCTTGGTTTTTCTTTTAATCCAGGAACATTCTTTAAAATCTCTGCCAAGGTATCAACTGGTTGACGCTGAAACCACTTACCCCCTCGAAGAAGTATATGTCTGTTTGCATAGGCAATTCTTGTTGCATTGCCTGTATCAATTGAGGCTTCTGTAAAGATTGCTAACATTTTCTCAAGTAATTTAAGAGGATCTTTCTCTTTGAGTAAGGCTATCTTCATCTCCTCTAACATTTCATCGGTTCTTTTACCAACAACCGACCCGTAGACATCCATCATTCTGTCTGGAAAATGTTTGTAAGCGACAGCTTGTGAGAGATTACAGTTTTTAGCAATCTGCGAAAGTGTGACTTTCTCTGGGTCTAGTTTTGGGTCGTTTAACAACTCAACTGCAGATTCTAAAAGTAAATCATGCGTAGCTTTATATAGCTTCTCTCCTCTTAAGGATCTACCGTCTATCTGTTC
>DBUV01000002.1:560-1132 GCA_002308095.1 Acidimicrobiia bacterium UBA1281 | reverse complement strand
GAACACGCATTGATAGCAATATGTTTATACAATGAAATCATGGGAGAAGTGATCGCAATTGCAATACCAGGCTTGTTTATAGTAGGAATTATATGGCTCATCATTGCATCAAATAAAAGGATAAATAAAGCACTTTTTGATGCTTCCGAAACTTTAGGGTTTACTTATATACCCTCTAAAAACATATTCAGAAAGAAAAGAATATTTGGTGAATTAGATGGATATAACTGTGAAGTGGAAGTCTATACAAGAAGTCACGGTAAGTCCTCAACAACATATGTCTCTTTCTTTGCTTATTTTCCAGAAAATTTTGATATGGGCTTAAAAATTAACTGGAGAGGTGAGTTTGATGGAGATGATGAGTATCTGACAGACCTATTTATAAAACGAAATGAAGAACTTATAGAAACGTCAAAGAAAAATCTAAGAAGATTAAGAGTAGAGGATGCATTTGTAAATTCGAGAAAAGTCTTATTTAGAAAATATTACAAAGCTGATGAGATTGTCAAAACAATGAGAGACGTTCTTAACTTAGCAAAAGCAATTAAGTAGTCTTTTTAGCTAACTCTCTT
>DBUV01000002.1:0-254 GCA_002308095.1 Acidimicrobiia bacterium UBA1281 | reverse complement strand
TCTCTTTTAGAGAAATAAATAATAGTTGGAGTTCCTACAATAGTTGGCGCAACCCAGTTAAGCCACATTGTAGCAAAAGGCTCTATAGTCACAATAAATGCTGTGGTGGTTGCAATAGTTCCACCAAGCATAAGGTTTAAATGCAGATTAGTTCTGTCATAAAAATCTGGACGTTCGACTATCTTCATACGGCGGTAATCATTAATACCAAAAACTAATGCTATCGTTCCAAAAATTACAGAGGTAATCCACAT
>DBUV01000084.1:1291-4094 GCA_002308095.1 Acidimicrobiia bacterium UBA1281 | reverse complement strand
CCTTGCTGGTGTAACAGCGCAATATGAAAGCGAAGTTGTTTATCATAAAAATAGAGAAGACCTTGAAGAATTAGGCGTACTATTTTGCGATATGGATACAGCTGTAAGAGAATATCCAGAACTAGTAAAAGAATATTTCGGCACAGTAATCCCTTCAGCTGACAATAAGTTTGCTGCATTAAACTCTGCTGTATGGTCTGGCGGGTCATTTATTTATGTACCAAAGGGAGTACATATCGAAGATCCTTTGCAAGCATATTTTAGAATCAACGCTGAAAATATGGGTCAGTTTGAGAGGACATTAATTCTTGTTGATGAAGGTGCCTCAGTTCATTATATTGAAGGATGCTCTGCACCTGTTTATACAACTGACGCCTTACATTCTGCTGTGGTAGAAATTGTAGTTAAAGCATCTGGAAAATGTAGATACACAACTATTCAAAACTGGTCAAACGACGTTTTCAACTTAGTTACAAAAAGAGCTCAAGCTTATGGAAATGCGACAATGGAATGGATTGATGCAAATATAGGTTCTTCATTAACAGTGAAATACCCATCTGTGTATTTGATGGAGCCAGGAGCTCATGGTGAAGTACTTTCTGTCGCTTTCGCAAACTCAGAACAACACCAAGATACAGGTGCAAAAATGGTTCATTTAGCACCTGATACAACATCTCTTATTACATCCAAATCAATCTCAAAAGGTGGTGGAAGAGGAGCATATCGAGGTCTTGTAAGAGTAGAAGATGGTGCTGAGACTGCTAAGAGTTTTGTTAGGTGTGATGCATTAATTCTTGATGATAATTCACGCTCAGATACTTATCCGTATATGGAGATTGAGGAATCAACTGCTGAGATTGGACATGAAGCGACCGTATCAAAAGTCGGTGAAGACCAGTTATTTTACTTAATGAGTAGAGGGCTTTCTGAAGAGGAAGCAACTTCAATGATTGTTGCAGGATTTGTTGAAGAGTTTACCAAAACTCTTCCGATGGAATATGCAATGGAATTCAACAAACTCATTGAAATAAATATGATTGAAGCCGGCGCTGTCGGTTAAGTCAATAGAATAGGTTGATTTTGAATAAAAAAATAATTGAAAAAAAACTACGCTCTAAAGACAGCAGTAACTTTACAGACTTGACATCTAGAGATGAAGACTGGAAATATGTTTCTCTACAATCTGATATTAATAATCTTGAATTAGGTAAAAACACTAATTTAGAAACCACTGAAGGTTTTGATCTTGATGCAAATGGTTCAAGTTATATTGTAAATAAACAAAAAGAGGGACTCTCCCTTACAGATTTTTTAGAAATCGAAAAACCGGTCATTGAAGAGTCTCATAAAAGACCAGTTGATAAATTTCTGTTTCAGCAAATAACAAAAGCAACTGGTGGATTTAGAGCCGATGTATCTAGTGATATTGAAGATTACTTTAAAATCAACTTTCAATCTAAAGAAAATACCATTCCATATATGGGGCTAAATATTGAAAAAAATAAATCAGCTAAATTTTTTATTAATTTTGGAAATCTTGTTGAAAGCAATCTATATCCTTTAATAGAGATTAACTTAGAAGCTAACTCTAATCTTGAAATGATCATACAAGTTACTTCAAATCATGAAATAAACTTAATTAATTCCATCTATGCCAAACTTGAAAAAGATGCCGGTTTATCAATACATATGGTCAGTACTGGTGGGGCATTTTCAAGATCTAGGATTGATGTGGATTTATTTGGAAATGGATCAAATTTCAATATAGATGGAGTTTATTTTGGAGAGAACAAACAAACACATGACAATAGAGTGTTTGTAAACCATCTTGGGCAAAATACTACTTCTAATATGCAGACAAAAGGTGTTCTTGGAGATGAAAGTACATCAATATTTACAGGAACAATTCACATTGCTGAAGGTGCAACTAAAACAGAGTCCCATCAAGAGAACAGAAATATTCTTCTAAGTGAAAAGGCAAGCGCTCAATCTGTTCCAAATATGGAAATTCTTTGTGATGACGTTATATGTGGGCATGGTTCATCAGTAGGTCCAATAGATGAAAATCTATATCACTATGTAATGTCTAGAGGGGTAAATAAAGAAAAAGCAGAGAAACTATTAATAAAAGGATTTTTCAATGAAGTTATTAATAAAGACAGTTGGGATATTATTAATAAGGAAATCTCATCTGAATTGATTGCTAAGTATGACAATGTTTTAGAAAGGTCTAGCAATGGGTAAGTTTAAAGTTTTAAACAAATCAGAGTTACAAAATAATGAGTCAAAAGTAGTAAATGTAAACGAAGACTCAATTGCAGTATTTAATGTTGAAGGTGAGTATTTTGCAATAAATGATAGATGCTCACATGCAGAAGCATCGCTTTCAGAAGGTGAAGTTTATGATTGTAAAGTTGAATGCCCTCTTCATGGAGCTGAATTTGACTTAAGAACTGGAGAAGCTCTAACTCCTCCAGCATCAAAAGCTGTAGTTTGTTATCAAATAACTACTGATGAAAATTCAATCTATATTGAAGTTGATGATAATGCTTAAGGTAGAAAATCTAAAAGTATCAATTGGTGAGGTTCAAATCTTACGAGGAGTCAATATTGAAGTTCCCTCTGGAGAGCTTCACGCAATAATGGGTCCTAATGGTTCTGGAAAATCCACATTTTGCCATGCTTTGATGGGAAATCCTGACTATTCACAATCTGGAAAAATAACTGTCGGGCAAACCGATATTTCAAATTTTACACAATATGAAAGGTCTGCTGCGGGTGTATTCCAATCATTTCAGTATCC
>DBUV01000084.1:0-982 GCA_002308095.1 Acidimicrobiia bacterium UBA1281 | reverse complement strand
GTAGGACTACCCGGTGTTACCTTAAAAGAATATATTGATGAAATCAATCCAGAATTAACCGAGAAAGAAATTAAAGAACTTTCTGAAAAGTTTAACGTAGATCAATTTCTTGATAGAGACGTAAACGTCGATCTTTCCGGAGGAGAGAAGAAAAGGTCAGAGCTATTTCAACTTGCAGTAAAAAAACCACAAGTTGCTTTACTAGATGAAATAGATTCAGGTTTAGATATTGATGCTATTAAATCTGTATCTTCTTTAATTAATGAAAACAGAGATAGCGAAACTTCCTATATTCTTGTGACACATTACAGCAGAATCCTAAAATATTTGGAAGTTGATAGAGTACATATTGTAGTTCAAGGTAATGTCATTAAATCTGGAGGACAAGAATTGATTGAAGAAGTTGATTCGAATGGATACACTCAATATCAGGAATAGTATTGAATAAAAAAAATATGAGAATAGAAAAAGACTCGATGGGAGAATTTGAAGTTCCTGATTCTGCCAGATACGGTGCTTCAACAGCTAGAGCAGTTGAGAACTTTCCAATCTCAGAACTGAAGTTTTCAAGAACTTTCATAAAATCAATCGCTGAAGTAAAAAAAGCTTGTGCAATAGTAAATCATAAAAATAACTTATTGCCTCAATCTATCGCTGATGCAATTGTTAGTAGTTCACAGGAAGTCATTGATGGAAACCACGATGGAGACTTCGTTCTTGATATTTTTCAAACTGGTTCCGGAACATCTACAAATATGAATGCAAATGAAGTAATTGCTAATTTAGCTGCGGAAAAAAGTGGAGAGTCCGTCCATCCTAATGATCACGTTAACATGAGCCAGTCTTCTAATGATATAATCCCAACAGCTACTAACGTTGCGTGTGTTTTAGAAGTAACTCATGAATTAATTCCAGTCCTTCAAAAGCTTGTAGATTCTCTTAATGAAAAAGGTGAAAATTGGAAGAAAGTATACAAAAATGG
>DBUV01000024.1 GCA_002308095.1 Acidimicrobiia bacterium UBA1281 | reverse complement strand
AACCATGCGGATGCCTCTATTGAAAGATCTGAGGTTATTGTTTGGAACCCTTTTACAAGCAATGAATTAAAATCTACTTTAGTATCATTCTTTAATGTAAATGCGGAAGTGCCTTCTTTATGCCTTGAACTCAAATATATCTCATTGTCGCTGTCACAAGGGCGAATTCTTAAATAGGAAATATTATTATCTGTCATATTTTTGGATATCCATCTTTATCAATAACATTACTAACTTTTTCTAATACCCGTGGGCTTAACCATTCATTATTTATGAACTTTGGATATACAGGTAATCTTTTGATTAGAGATTGACCACTTTTGATTGTTAGATTTTTTAAATTTTCAATATCTGGCCATAGATGATCGGGGTTAACCCAGTCAATGGTTTTAGGTGATATACCACCTAAATCATTTATGCCACTGGTAAGATAAATTTCAACCTCAGGTAACAAGTTAGGTGGAACCTGTAATGATATGTGTCCATGAAGAAATATTCTCACCGTTGCAATAATTCTTAAAAACAGATCATTTATCACTTCTGCATTATTCCTCATTAGTGTATTTTGTTTAGCTCTAAAATTTTGCAATATTATCTCCTGGACAGCAGAATTTTTGTTACATGTTTCAATCAATCTGAAAATGTCTTCTATTAACTCATCTTTAGTTTCGGTAATCCCAATCAGTAACCCAGTTGTCATCGGATATTTTACTTCCTGTGCATTCTCCAGTGTTTCAAGTCTCAGTTCTATTTGTTTTGTTTTAGCCTTGTAGTGAGCTTTTCCTTTTTCTAAAAGTTTTGGAGAATAGCTTTCAAGCATTAAACCACCGGACGGTGAGAATCTCTTATAGTTGATAATTTCATCTCTAGACATCAATCCAGGATTGGCGTGAGGGAATATATTATGTTTATTGTGTATTTTTTTCATATTTTCAATGAGATATTCATGAGTTGATGAGAATCCAAATGTATTTAATTGTTCGAGAGCAAAGTCCCATTTAAGTTCTGGTTTGTCTCCAAGAGTAAATAATGCCTCATAGCACCCTGCAGATACGCCTACTGAAGCAATAGCATCCACTTCTTCATAATTAAGATATGTTCCTCCTTCTTTTGGAGACTTTACAAATGTACAGTATGCACATGAATCTTGACACAAAGTAGTAAGAGGAATAAAGACTTTTGGGCTATATGTTATTTTTTCTCCAAAATTTGATGTCTTTACATCAAATGCCTGAGAAGATAGTTCTGAAGTGGGTCTATCTCCAAATAAATATTCTTCTATTGTTTCCCTTAACACCATTACTTATACCTTAGAATTAACAAATATTTAATAAATTTAACACAATTTAACTATTCATTCATTTATGATTATGATTTGGATGTATGGGGAATAAATGAACATTTCAATTCTTGGCTTCGGAAGAATAGGTAGAGACCTTCTAAGACAAACTCTAAATGATGATTTAATCAATATCGTTTCTATTTCTGATATAGCTGATAAGGATAATCTTCTCTACTTACTTAAATATGATACGATTTATGGAAAACTTGACGCGGAAATCGAAACAACTGACACTGGATTTAAAGTAAATGGTAAACATATAGTTTTTAATACTTGGAAAGATGCTTCAGAGTCTTCTTGGAGTGAACTTGAAACAGATATTTTAATAATATCAACAGGAAGGCAACAAGATGTTGACGAAGTAAACGCACACATTGAAAAAGGGTGTCAAAGGGTCTTAATCGCCTCTACTCCAAAATCTGGAAGTGATATACAAATCTATGTTCCTGGTGCAAATGACGCAAAAGTTGATTTTACAAATAACAAAATATCTTTAGGTTCAAATACAGCGAACGCAGTTGCCCCACTTTTAAGAATTTTAAATGATGAATTCGGAGTGGATAGAGCATTTTTAACAACAGTACATGGATATTCAAATTCAAACCGTTTAGCAGATGTTGCAGGAGAGGGATTTAGACTTAATAGAGCAGCTGGAGAAAATATTATCCCTGGTATTACCAAATCTTCAGAAGTTATTGAAACTGTATTGCCATTTATGAAAGACAAAGTTGCATCCTCTTCAATGACCGTTCCGGTACCTGACGGAAGCACAGTTGACTTAACAATCGATATACAAAAACCTGCTTCTTCAGAACGTGTTAATCAAGTAATACAAGAAGCAATAAAAAACTTACCTTACAATAAAGTCCTTGATATAACCTTTGACCCCATAGTTTCTTCAGATGTTGTTGGAAATTCACATTCTGGCATTATTGACGGATTAGCAACTATGGGTATAAATGATACCAAAATCAAAGTTCTTATCTGGTTTGATAATGGGTGGGGCTACAGTGCAAGAATTATTGATACAATTAACAAGCTCTCAGAAAGTAGTACACATGAGTAATATCGCGATAAACGGTTTTGGAAGAATTGGCAGATCGATTTTAAGAATCATTATAGAAAACAATTCAGACTTGAATGTAGTGGCTATAAATGATCTTGGAAACTATGAAAACTTATCATACCTTCTTAAACATGACTCTGTAATGGGTGTACTTGAAAATGATGTAAAACTTGAAGGAGATATGCTAAAAATCGACGAAAGAGAAATAAAATTAGTTTCAGTAGCTGATCCAGCCGAGCTTCCTTGGAAAGAACTTGAAGTAGATATCGTTATTGAATCTACTGGAATATTTGCTGATAGAAAATCTCTTGAAAAACACATATCAGCTGGTGCAAAGAAAGTTGTATTAACGGTACCACCTAAAGATGAGATTGATGCAACAGTCGTACTTGGGGTAAATGATGATGATATTAAAGATGACTCACAGCTAATTTCTAACGCTTCTTGTACTACAAACTGTTTAGCGCCTATTGCTAAGGTCCTAAATGACAGTTTTGGAATCAAATCAGGTTTAATGACAACCATACATGCATATACAAACGATCAAGCGCTTGCAGAAACTACTCATAAAGATTTTAGAAGAGGGAGAAGTGCAACCCAAAATATCATTCCAACATCTACTGGTGCAGCTAAAGCAGTAGGAATGGTGTTGCCGGAATTAAATGGAAAATTAGATGGTATGGCAATGAGGGTACCTGTTCCAGATGGAAGTGTTGTTGACTTAGTTGTAGAACTGGAAAAACAAGTGACTATTGAAGAGGTAAATAGTGCAGTAAAATCCGCCGCAGAAAATGAGCTAAAAGGAATTCTTGAGTATTCATCCGTACCTTTAGTTTCAACCGATATTTTACAAAATCCTCATTCAAGTATCTATGATGCATCCTCTACACAACTTTTAGATGGAAACCATATCAAGGTCGTGTGTTGGTATGACAATGAGTGGGGTTATTCAAATAGAATAGTTGACCTAGTTAATACATTAGTAAGCAATAGCTGAAATGACTTTACCTGAAGCTCCAAAAGCAGTTGGAAATTATGTAACAGTTAAAAGAGCAGGAAATCTTATATACACTGCTGGTCATATACCTATTGATAAGAAAACTAAATTTACTGGTAAAGTTCCAAGTGAAATTAGCGTTGAAGAAGCTTACAAGGCAGCAACACTATGTGCCGACTTAACATTAGCTACATTAAGTTCAGAATATAAATTGGAAACTTTAACACCTATTAATGTAGTTGGGTTTGTAAACTCAGATCCATCATTTACTGATCACGCCAGTGTACTTAATGGTTTTACTGACAAATTAGCTGAAACATTTAATGAGAAAGCAACTAGATCAGCAGTCGGAGTTGCCAGTTTACCTTTAAATGTAAGTGTTGAAGTACAATCTATCTTTATGATAAATGACTAAGTTGATAGCAATTTCAACAGGTGTTGAAGATGTAACAATGTCACCTGGTGAAATAAAATGTTCAGTACTGAACATGAATTTTATACATTTGTGCAACAAGTACGATGCCGAAGCAATTATTGTGCCCCCACAAAACCTTTCAATTGAGTTTACAAAATCCAATTTTGACAGACTTATCATTACTGGTGGTGGAGATATAAACCCAAAAGTTTATGGTGAAGATTTACATGATAAGACTTCTAGGGTCTCTGATGAAAGAGATCACACTGAGCTTAATCTTTTAAAAATTGCCGAAGAAAATTCAATTAAAACTCTGGCTATTTGTAGAGGTCACCAACTCCTCAATGTCTATAAAGGAGGAACCCTGCACCAAGACATTAATGACACTTTTGATACTGAAATTGAACATCTGCAGATTAACGAAGCGGCGTCAAGACATATACATGATATTAATATATTGGAAGATACTTTATTAAGTTCTGTCACTAGTAACAGAACTGTAGGAGTTAATAGCATTCACCACCAAGTTATTAATAAATTAGGAGAAAACCTGAAAGTGTCTGCAGTATCTGAAGATAACTTAATTGAGGGTATTGAAAGTACAAGTGAATGGGAAGCAATAGGCATACAGTGGCATCCAGAAAACTTACTTGATGATGAAATTACTAATGATTTAATGAAATGGCTTTTAAGTTAAATCGAAGTTTACTAACTCCAGTTCTCCATCTTCATATTTAAAAAATTCACTATTATAAGGCACAACAACATCTTCAACATTATTTATGGTTAGATAAATTAATTCATTTGCATAAAAATAATTTTTTATACGATATATTGAATTGATTGTTTCGTGTAGAAAAAAACCTGGCCACGGCAACTTATCGTTCATAAATTTAGTAATTTGGCTTGATGATATAGAAATATCCTTATCTCTGAATGTTTCAATATCGTTTATAGATTCAAAATCCTTAAATTGTATAAGATATCTGTCTTTGAGGTGTCTTTTGAAATCATGGATTACATATTTTTCTTCTTCAACAAATACTGTTAAACCTGTTAAATCATGTTTTCTAAAGAATGGATCGTGGTTTAAATACATGTAACCTTTTAAACCATGTGGTTTTCCTAGTTTGCCTAGGGTGAATTCTGTGTTTTTAGTCAATAAATTCGACTGATGAATCTAAACCTTCTTCATCAGCAGCAGCTTGTGCAACAGTTCTAATAGCTCTTGCTACACGGCCTCTTTTACCAATCACACGACCCATATCGTTAGATGAAGTTCTAACTTCAATGGCGACTTTATCATCTGTTGACGAAGCAACTTCGACTTTAACCTCATCTTCATTTTCAACAATTTGGGTAACAATGTACTCAACTACATTTTTAACTATATTTCCTGATTCAGACATTATTCTTCTTCACTTCCCTCGTTGGTGTCAGCTGATTCGGCTTCAACCTCAGCCTCAGCTTCATTTTTTTTATTATTGGCTTTAGAACTACTTTTAATTTTTGTTTCGGGCGGAGTAGGTATAGATACAACTTCACCTTTAGTAGATCTCCACTGTGCCCACGCTCCAGATATTTCAAGTAATTTTTGTGCACGTTCTGATGGTTGAGCACCCTTATCTAGCCATGAAACTGCTTTTTCTACGTCTATTTCTACTGTAGATGGATTGTCATGTGGATTATAAAATCCTAAATCTTCAATAAATTTACCATCTCGAGGTGAGCGAGCATCGGCTACTACGACTCTGTAAGTACGAGTTTTTTTCTTACCTCTTTGAGCGAGCCTAATTTTTACTGCCATATTGTATTTCCTTATTAATTACGAAATTCTATATTACTTTAACTGCATCTTAAACAGTCAGATTTAATAATATATCTTTAAAATAATAAAGGTAGAAATCATTTTAAAAATTAACTACTCTATCTTTAATGGAAATTATTGAACTAGAACACCCACTTTCACAACATTATTTGACTATTTTAAGAGACAAAAATACCACCTTTGAGACATTCAGACTAGCTGCATCTAAGTTGTCGTATTTGTTAATTATTGAAGCTACTAAAGAATTAGACCTAAAAGATAAACAAATTAATACACCTCTAGTGGAGACAAAAGGGAAAGAATTAACTTCAAACACAGTTGCTATTTCAGTATTAAGAGCAGGCCTGGGATTAATAGATGGTCCCAAAGATTTAATACCTAACATGACATTTGGCTACATTGGAGTACAGCGTAATGAAGAAACTGCTGAACCAGAAAATTATTATGAAAATCTGCCAGAAGTCAAAGATAAAGATATATTTATACTTGAGCCAATGTTAGCAACAGGTGGATCCTTATCTTTTGCTATAGACACAGTTAAAAAATATAGCCCAAGAAAAATATACGCATTAACTGTTATTTCATCTCCAGAGGGTATAAAGTTCATTTCAGAAAAACATCCTGACATTACATTGTTAACTGCATCTATTGATGAAAAGTTAAATGAAAATTTTTACATAGTTCCAGGTCTTGGAGATATGGGTGATCGACTGTTTGGAACAGTTTAAAACAAAATGACTAAAAAATGTGTACTTCTAGTTATTGATTCACTTGGTGTAGGTGAAGCACCTGATGCGAAAGAATATGGTGATGAAGGTGCAAACACTTTTGGTAATGTTTCTAAAGCTGTAGGTCCTTTAAATTTACCAACATTTGATAGATTAGGTTTTGGACAAATGACAGATATTTCTGGAGTAAAGTCAGAAAACTTTAGTGGAGTTGTTGGAAGACTTGCAGAAAAATCATTAGGTAACGACTCTACGACTGGACACTGGGAAATTGCAGGGCTAGTTACAAATGAAGCATTTAACGTATTCCCGGAGGGATTCCCTTTAGAAATTGTTTCAGAAGTAGAAAAGTTGACAGGGTATAAATTTATTGGAAATTGTCACGCATCAGGTACAGAAATCATTAATAGACTTGGACAAGAACATCTTGAGACAGGGGCATTAATACTATATACATCAGGTGATTCAGTCTTTCAAATTGCAGCACATGAAGATGTGTTGAGTCTTAAAGAATTATATGAAGTTTCAATGATTGCAAGAAAAGTCTGTAATAAATTCAATATTGGAAGAGTTATCGCAAGACCTTTTAAAGGTGAAGTTAATAACTTTGTAAGAACATACGATAGAAAAGATTTTGGAATTACTCCCCCTGGTAATACTATTTTAAGTCATTTAAGTAGCCATGGGTATAAAAACTTTGGTGTTGGTAAAATTAGTGATTTATTTGGCCACGAATTTCTTAATGAATCAATCCATACAGAAGGTGATTTGGACGGTTTGGACAAATTAAATAATCTATTAAAAGAACCAAAATATGATTTTTACTTTATAAACCTAGTGGACCTTGATATGGTTTACGGACACAGAGAAGATCCTAAGGGTTATTATGAAGGATTAAAGATTATTGATTCAGGGTTAGATAAATTACTTAATAATTTACAAGACGAAGACTTACTAATAATTACTGGTGACCATGGAACAGATCCTACAGATGGTAAAACCGACCATTCAAGAGAATTTGTGCCACTAGTGGCCTATACAACTACTCTTGAAGGAATAAATATAGGTGAAAGATCTTCATTTGCTGATATCGCTTCAACTATATGTGACTTTTTTGATATTCCTGATATTTTTGATGATGGTACTTCATTTTTTAAAACTGTAGTCAATAAATAAACAAAAATCTGTTTATCTATTATTGAAACATTTATTAGAATATGAAAATATGAAAATTGCAGTATGTGCCAAACAAATACCTGACCCCGCAATAACTGTAACTTATGACGGCGGAAATATTGCAAGACCAGACGAACAAGTTTTAGATGATACAGATAGGTATGGAATAGAAGTTGCATTACAACTTAAAGAAAAATTTGATGCAGAAGTAACAGTCATCAGTATGGGGAAACTAGGAACACAAAAAGGTATTCAACAAGCTCTCCAGATGGGCGCGGACAAAGCACTTGTTATTGAAGATCCTGCCCTTGAAAATTCAAACTCACTCATGACATCAAATATTTTAAGTGGAATAGCTAAAATTGCTGAAGCAGATGTAGTTATTTTTGGGACTGAATCTTCAGATGGTTATTCAGGAGTTGTACCTCAACAAGTTTCTAGATACCTTAATCTACCATGCGTTTCATATGTAAAGGGAATAGACATAGGTGAACAAATTGTTTTAACTAGACAAACTATTACAGGTTCTGAAAAAGTAGTAATGCCAGACAAGTGTGTTATTTCTGTCACAGCTAGCGGTGTAGAACCAAGATATCCAAACTTTAAAGATATTATGGCAGCAAAATCAAAAGAAGTTGAAGTTGTAGAATTATCAGCTTTAGAGTTTACAGCAGAACAAAATCAAGAATTCGTTGAAATTAAATCAATATCTTCTGAAAAAAGTGGTGAAAAACATGTTGATGAAGGTGATGGCTTCACTCTAATTATTGAAAAATTGAAAGAAATAAAAGCAATATGAAATCCTTATTAATTGGAGAAGTTAGCAATGGAAGCCTCTCAGCAGGCACTCTTGAAATCATCTCTAAACTCCAAGAAAACAGTTTAGAGTTTAACTTAGTAGTTATTGGCTCTGAAGAAGGGCCATCAATTGGATCAGATTCGTTTGACGTAACATACATTAAAGTAAATCCTGATGCATTGTCACTTTCAGGTGTGGCGGACAAAATATCTGAAAAAATAAATTCTGATGGGATAGAGCTTGTTCTAGCTTCATCTACATACGTAGGAAGAGACATATCGGGCTTCCTCTCAGTTGATCTAAATTCAAGTCCAGTATCTAATGTTATAAATTTCGAAGTTAATGACTCTATAATCACAACTACTAATTCTATAGATGGTGGTGAAAGTGAATACTATACAAATGTGACCTCCAAAGTAAAAATACTTATAGTAAGACCAAAATCTTTTGAACCTGTAGATGTTGCATTAAACAATAACTTCACAACTTTAACAATTGAAAATAATGATCTTACTGTTGACGTACATGATATTTTTGTAGAAGAAAAATCTGGCCCACAACTAGAGGATTCAAAAATTGTAATTTCTGCAGGTAGAGGAATGGTTGATGTTGATAATCTAAAATATATAAATGAACTGGCATCAAAATTAAATGCAGCTATTGGTGGAACAAGAGCTATTGTTGATGCTGGCTGGATGCCCTACTCGCAACAAGTTGGGCAAACTGGTAAAACAGTAAAACCTGATGTATACATAGCTTGTGGAATTTCAGGAGCAACTCAGCATCAGGTAGGAATGAAAGATTCTAAGTTTATAATTGCTATTAATAAGGACGAAGAGGCACCTATATTTCAAATTGCTGATTTGGGTATTGTTGGGGATACTTTAAGTATTATTCCAAAATTAATAGAAAATCTTTAATCAGTAAATTTAATTTTATTGTCAAAGGGAAGCACTTCCTCAAATGTATATTTTTTAGATTCACCCTTATGAACGACAATAACATTTTCAGTACCAAACTCAGACATACGTTGTCTTGAAACTCCGCAAGGAAATATTGGATGTTCGTCTGCATCTATGCAAGCAACAGCTAAGGTTTCTATTTTTGTTTCTCCTTCAGAGATGGCTTTAAATACGGCAACATCTTCTGCACAAACTGTTGCTGGATAAGAAGCATTTTCTATATTGCAACCGGTATAGATATTCCCACTACTTGTAATTAGTGCAGCACCTACACGAAATTTAGAATAAGGCGCATATGCAGTCTTTGCAATATCTTCAGCTAATTTAGCAAGATTATTATCAGAATCATTCATCGATATTACTTTCATTTGCAATTAGATTTTCAAATTCAGATTTTGTTTTTATAAATATTCTTGACCCTGAACCAGGCTCCATTGTAACTCCGTATAATATATCTCCAGCATGCATCGTTTGTTGTTGGTGGGTAACAATTATAAATTGAGCATCATCTTTGACATAATTTAATAAATTAATCATTCTGTGAAGGTTTGCATCATCTAATGCTGCTTCGACTTCATCTAGTATGTAGAAAGGTGAAGGAAATGATTTGAAGATAGCAAAAAGGAAAGCAATAGCGGCTAAAGATCTTTCTCCACCTGACAATAAACTAAGTTTTTTAACTTTTTTACCTTTAGGCTGAACATTAATTTCAATTCCAGTTTCCAATAGATTTTCTTTATTCGTTAACTCTAGGGAACCTTTTCCTCCTGGAAATAACTGTTCAAAGATTTCTGCAAAATGAACTGATATAGAATTAAATGATGAATCAATTCTAAATTCGATTTCATCTTCTATTTCTTTAATATGCAATAAAAGTTCTTTTTTAGATGAAGTTAAGTCTTCAATCGAAGCAGATATTTCTTGGTGACGTGCATCTAGTTGTTCGTAATCTGTTTTAGCTAGATAATTAACAACACCTATTTTTTCAATTTGTTCTTCTATACTTCTTATGTCATTTTCCATTTCATTTTGATTGTGAAGTTCTGGATCGAAACCTTGAATTTGTCTCATTTCTATTCCGTACATATTCACAAGCGTCGAATAATGATGGGCTTTTTCTGATGAATATTCTGCCTTTTGAATAGAAAGGTTACTTTTTTCATCATTTAATGAAATGTAAGTTTTATTTAACGATTCTATCTCATCATCAAGTTCTGAAATTTTAGAATTTTTGTTTCCATGTTTTTGTTCATACAAATCTGCTTGAGAAAGCATTGATTCTGATGAAGTATTTAGAATTTGAATTAACTTTGTTGATTCAGCAATAATGTTTTCTAGTTCATTTTTATAATCTGTATCAGGAGCGTAGTGAATTTCATCGATAGTGAGTTGTAAGTCAGAGTTTTCATTAGTTAAAAACTTTATTTGTTCTGCTGCAGAAACTAATTGATTTGATCTTGAGGTTATATCATCTTCAAGCGACTTTAGCTTAGCGCGTAGAGAAACTTCTTGGTTTTTAAGTTCCTCTTTATAGGATGTGTTGTTGGAAATAATATTTTGTTGATCTATTTTTGAATTTAATATATCTAGTTTCTTGTTGTATTCTAGTTTTAATACATCGAGATTTATCTTTGTAGTGTCTACTTCCCTATCAATAATACTGTTTATGTTTTTGCGTACTTTCGAAAAAGAACTCTTAAGTGTAAATTTATTAGATATTAAGGAGTTATGTTTTTCAAGCAGAGATTTGGTTGACTCTTTATCCTGTTGCCACTTATTAAAAGTTTCTTCAGAAGCAGAAAGGTTGACCTCGAGTTTAGAAACTATATCTTTGAGATAATCTAAATCTTTTTCTAGGATTGCTTCGTTCACTTCTAGGGATGCAGATTGATTTTTGTTATTTTCATTAATCTGTTTATTTAGAGATTCTAAATTCTGATTAAGGTCAGTGAGTGTATCTTTTCTAGTTATCAACTTATTAGAAAGATCATTAATTGTTAATGTATTTGCAAGTACTTTATTCTGAAGATCAGAGAGACGTTGTTCTTCTCTGATGCTTTCTCTTTCTAAATTATCTAGTCTTTCAGTAGCAATTTGGGCTACAGATTTAACTTGTTCGGACTTAGTGGAAAGCTTGTTGGAATAGTCTTTAAAAAGGGAACTTATAGATACACCTTGACCAAGTTCGGATGTTAAGTTTGATTTAAGTTTTTTTGCAGCTTCAGTTGCTGAAACTACATTTTTTAATTTATTGGTGATTTCATCCAGCTGGATAGATATATCTTTTTCTTTGTTGTCAAAAATAGTATATTTAAGCATATTTAAATTTGTTTTATGTTCTAGAAGGGAAACATTAAGACTTTCGTGTGCTTGTGCCTGTTCAGCTTGAATTTTTAAAGGTTTTAATTGCTTATTAATTTCTCTAAGAACATCTTTAGCTCTTTTAATCTCTTTATCGCCAGATTCAATTCGTCTCAATGCTTTATCTTTTTTAAGTTTAAAAGGAAGAATACCTGCCGCTTCTTCTATTGTAATTCGGTGATCTTCGGGTTTTGAATTTAATATTTCTGCAATTTGGCCTTGAGAAATTATGGTGTGTTGCTGTTTTCCAATACCTAAGTCACTCAGAAATTCTTGTATATCTAATAACCGACAGTTAAGTCCATTCATGAAGTATTCGGATGCACCATCTCGATAAAGTTTTCTACCAATAGAAATCTCTTCAGAACCATTAAATTTATCTGCATCGACAACAAAATTTAAATAAACTTCCGCAAACCCTTTTTCTGAAAGTTTCTCTGTACCTGCAAAAATGACATCTTCCATTTTGTTAGTACGCAGTGCTCCAGGACTTTGTGTCCCTAATACCCAAGAAATAGCATCAACTACGTTAGATTTACCAGAACCATTTGGCCCTACGACTACATTGACCTTGTTAGAAAGATCAATATTAACTCTTTCAGCAAATGACTTAAAGCCATTTACGACTATCGATTTTAAATACATTGTTACCCTGTTGTTGCAATAATTATACTAAAAAATCAGTAAATTATGAGTATTTAGTTTATATTTCTATTATTTCGATCTCTGCAACCTTAGTGTTCTGATTGTTGTGAGTAAATGTCCTGATGAAATTACTGTACGTCTTATTATCAATGTACCCTAATTTTTTACCATAGTACATAGATGCAATATCAATTCCCCTTTTAGAACCATCCTTACATTTAATAATTGTACTATTCTCAAGATCGGTAAAAAACATTGAACCTTCAGCACCAGCTTTAATTAAAACATCATCTTTGCTTTCCTTCATGAGAATTGTGTCAACTCTATCCGTACCAGCTGTGTATTCAGGATGAGAAATGAATGAATTAAATACAATCATCCACGATTCTTTATATCGCTTTGATGTGTTCAACTTATCTACAGCAGACAAGAAAGTATTGCTATTTATATATGGAGCAGGAAGGCCGCAACCGTCTATTCCATAAAATAAATCTTCCACCTCAAAGAGATCTCTATAAAATAAATCTATTTTTTGTTGTAAGGGATGTCTTAAGTTTTGATAATCTTCTGAATTTAAACCTAATAATTGACAAAATAGTAACATTCCAACATGTTTACCTGAACAATTGTTATGAAGTTTTGTGTAATTTTTATTATTTTGCATTAACAGTTTGTATGTTTCCCCATGAAAAGGTATCTGTTTTTCACAATATATATCTTCATAGTTTAAGGAGTATTTTTCGGCAGTAGCTTTAACTTTCTCAGTGTGGTGAAGTTCACCGGAGTGAGATGCACAAAATATAGCTATTTCACTTAAATCTATTTCAATCTTCTTTTTGAGTAATTCATGTACAAGAGGGATTAACTGGAAAGGTTTTATTGCAGACCGTGGAAAATATCCAAAACTTTCGGGAGATTTAGAATGTACTATATTTATATCGTGAAAAGATTCCTCAACACCATTACGAGTTAAAACTACTTTATAGCCATCCATAGGACCAAATTATAACAAGTTATGTTTTTCTTAGCTAACCTTATCGAGCGCTTGCTTGGCAGCGTGTTGTTGTGCGCTTTTTTTTGATTTACCTTTACCTGTACCAATTACATTATTTTCTAAAATTACATCTGATACAAACTGTTTATTGTGATCAGGTCCGGCCGAGTTATCAACATATGTAACTTTTTTCCCTTGTTTTGCGTAATATTCTTGCAATCTAGTTTTATAATCTTTTGACCCTGGGTCTTCTGACAATTCCTTGATATTTGGATAAATATATTTTGAAACAAAATCATTTACGGTATCTAAACCACCATCAAAAAATAAAGCCGCAATAAGAGCTTCAACAGCATCTTCTACTATAGAGTCCTTCATTCTTCCACCTGTAGACTCTTCTGGTTTGCTTAAATATAAATAGGTTCCAATTGAAATCTTATGTCCAAGTGAGACAAGTGCTGCTTGATTAACAGCGCTAGAGCGAATCTTTGTAAGACTTCCTTCCTCTAAATCTGGATATTTGTTAAATAGGTAATTGGTTAGATCAAAATCTAAAATTGCATCACCAAGAAATTCATATCGCTGGTTTGATTCATAAGTTGGATGTTCATCTATGTATGATTTATGAGTAAGAGCAATTTTAAGAAATTTTTTATTCTTAAATGTATATCCAATTACCTCTTCGAAGCTTGCTAATGAATTTTCACTCATAGTTCAGAGATTGTCTCTGCGAATTTAGTTATAAATCCAGTTTCAACCGTTTTGTGCGAAAAAATAATTGAATTCATAACAGCTTCAGAAGTAGATGAACCGTGAGCTATGGTTACAATGCCATTTACACCTAGAAGGTAGGCTCCATTAGTTTTATCAGGATCAAGTCTATCTTTAACTGGTTTCAGCGCTTTATTTACAGGGAGTAGTAATGGTTTAAACAAGTTTTCCATAAAAGATTTTTTTATCATTTTTTGCTGAAGTCTAGCTGTTCCTTCCATCGTTTTTAAAACAATATTTCCTGTAAATCCATCGGTAACGAAGACATCTGCAGCATTTGTAGCAAAATCTCTTCCCTCTATATTTCCAATAAAGTTTAAATTTGAAGCTTTTAAGAGTTTGTAGGTGCTTTGTTCTAGATCTCTTCCTTTTGATGATTCTTCACCGTTATTTAGTAAACCAACTTTAGGAGAGTTAATATTAAACAAAACTTCTGCGAATTTTGAACCCATTGCTGCAAACTGAAGAAGAACTTTAGGTTTAACCTCTAAACTTGCTCCAGAATCTAACAGAACTATCTCTCCCTCTACTGAAGGAAGAACTGAGGCAATAGCAGGGCGGATAACACCTTTTATTTTTCCCAATACAGATATAGCTGCAACTAAACTAGCTCCTGTCGAACCAGCAGAAAATACTGCTGCAGCTTTGTTCTCTTTTACTAACTGCATAGCCCCGACAATTGATGAGTTTTTTTTAGATCTAATTGCACGCGCTGGATCTTCATCCATTGAAATTACTTCTGGAAAGTGGACTACTGGAATTTCTGAATCTTTTAAAAATGGTTCGATAAGATTTTTATCTCCACATAGAATAATATCTATTCCAAGATTTTTCGCTTTTATTGCACCCTTAACTATTTCTTCGGGAGCAGAATCACCGCCCATTGCATCGACAGCAATAGTATTCATAAGTTATATATTAACTAGTTTCAGGTTCTTTTACTTGACGTCCGTTGTATGTTCCATCTACAGGATTAACTCTGTGGGATTGCTTAGCAACACCTGTTTCTGGATCTATCATAAAATGAGGTTTGCTGACTTTATGAGTAGCTTTCCTTCTTCTAGTTCTGGACTTAGACATTTTCTTCTTTGGTACGGCCATTTAATTTCCTTTCAACTTACAAATCTAGCTCACTTAGAGAAGAAAATGGACTTTCTTTTAAGTTTTTTTCTTCATGAGAACATTTATTTAAATTTTGGTCTTTTCCGCAAATTGAACATAATCCTAAACATTCACTACTACAAAGAGTTACTAGAGAAATACTATCTATAACTTTTTCCGAAAGTATTGGATATATATCAATTAAGTCATTATTGAAATCTAAGTCATATTCATTTTGATTTTTAAGATAAAGTTTTTCAATAACCTCGATTGATTCTTCACTTTTAGTAATTTTTAAACACCTTGAACATTCATTGTTCAATGAAAATTTAACTTCTAATTTAATGTGTAAATAATCACCATCTCTAGTAATTAAACCTTTTAATTGTGAATTAGATTCATCAGAAGCAGTTGTTCCAGAGTACTTAATGTTAAGTAATCCTTCTTCATTAATAGTTAAGTCTGAATTAGTATTTATTACTTTATCCAAGTTAAAAACAGTATTTAATTTAGACATGATTATTCGGGGTCTATAATTTCTCTGGGTTTCCTAAGTAAAGATTTTTCATTAGCAACATATGCATTGAGTTGTTCAAGTTTTGATTGTAGGTCGGTAAACAAGGAGTCCATCTCATCTTCAATTTTCATCCTGTATGCTTGGGCTTCTTTTTCAGCCTGTTTTATTAAAGTATTTGCTTCTACTACAGCTTCTTGCAATACGTAAGAGTTGGATATTAGACTTTCAGATTCTCTCTTTGCATTGTTGATTATGTTCTGAGACTCTTCCTTAGCTTCATTTAAGAAAGTATCTTGTTCTCTGACAAGCCAACGGGCAGTTCTCATCTCAACAGGAAGTATGTCTATTAGGTTTTCAACAATTTCAATAAGCTCTTTTTTACTAGATCGACTTTTCAGAAAACTCCCAGAATTTAGTTTTTCCCTTAGAACTTCAAGCTGGTCAACATATTCAACTTTTTGTTGCCCGCTTATTACTTCTTTAAAGTTTATTTCATCATTTTCAGGCATTTTTCATCCTCTTAAGAACATTAGGAGGTACCAACTTAGTTACATCTCCTCCGTAGGAATCTATTTCTTTAACCATGGAGCTGGAAACATAGCCATATTCTGGTGAAGCTGGTATAAATATTGTTTCAAAATCTGCTAAGTTTGAATTCATCTGAGCCATCTGAAATTCATAATCAAAATCTGTCATCGCACGAAGCCCTTTTACAATTGCTTGAACTTCATTAGCTTTTGCAAAATCAACTAATAATCCTTCAAAAGTTTTTATGTACACGTTACTAGACTCAGAAAGAATTTCGTTTAACATTAGCTCTCTAATATCTGTCGTGAATAATGATTTTTTAGAAGGATTTACTACTACTCCCACTAAAACTTCATCAAAAACTTGAGAACATCTATTTATTACATCAATATGACCATTAGTTGGTGGGTCAAATGAACCTGGTATAAGTACTTTCATATTTTCTTTATTAATAAAATTCTACTTTGTCCGTAGTTTTTTTCTTTATTTATTTCTAGGTTTTTCGATAAAATCTCAGTAACAGACTTAATGTGTCTATGACACACAATGTAGCCATTTTTTTCTAAAAGTGATTCAAGAGTAAGAATCTCTTGTGCTACTTTAGAATCTTCAAAATCAAATGGTGGATCGTAGAATACAATATTAAATTTATCGAAAGCATTAGAAATGTAATTATCGACAGACATTTTTTGAATGTTGTAGTTTGTATCAAACTTGAGTAAATTTTTATTCAGTATACTTATACATTTATCAGAGGTTTCAACGAAAGTTACATATTTGGCTTCCCTACTTAAAGCTTCAAGTCCCATGCTTCCAGAACCAGCATATAGATCTAAGATCATGGCATCTTTAATGTTAAATTGTAAAGAACTGAAAATACCTTCCCGCGCAATACTCATCATTGGGCGAGTTTTAGGATCATTTATAGTGAGTATATTTTGCCCTTTATAATTTCCAGATATTATTTTCATGTTGTGTCATCAACTTTTGTAAAATGTGGGAACAACATTACAGCCTCAGAATATATTTTTTCTTCTAATTCTTTTGATAACTCTGTTTCAAAAAAAATTTTTGATGAGCTTAAAATTTCATAATCGTAACGTAAATCTGCAATTTTTAAATCAGATAGTCCTGACTGATCTGTTCCAGTTACTTTACCCTCTCCCCTGATTTGTAAATCTAGCTCGGATAGTTTAAATCCGTCATTTGTTGAAATTATTGCTGACAGTCTCTTCTTGCCAACATCAGTAATAGAGTCCATATCTAACTTATTACTAATATGAAAAACACACTGTGATTTTTTATTTCCCCTTCCAACTCTTCCTCTTAATTGGTGTAATTGATTCAAACCAAAACGTTCTGCACTTTCAATAATCATTAATGTTGCATTCGGAATATCAATACCTACCTCAATTACAACTGTTGATACCAGGACATCAATTTCAGCGTTATTCATCTTTTGCATGATTAATTCTTTCTCTTCAGATTTCATTCTTCCGTGTAAAAGTGCAACAGTTTTTGAAGGGAATAGTGATTCATATTGTTCAAATACTCTTTCAGCAGCTTTAATATCTTTATTTTCACTTTCATCTATGTAGGGACACACTACAAAGATTTGTGAATTATTTTTTAAATGATTGTTGCAGTATTCTGCGACTTTATTGTTGTCGTCATCAAGACCTGAAAGTAATATGTTTTCAATCTCTTGCCGTCCGGGGGGTAATTCATCTATTATCGATATGTCTAAGTCTCCGTATACCGCAAGGGCAGTTGTTCTTGGTATTGGAGTAGCAGTCATTACAATTTGATGCGGTGTAATATTGCTAGAGTCAATTAATTTTTTCCTTTGATCAACTCCAAATCTTTGTTGTTCATCAATAATTGCAAGACCTAAGTTGTTGAATTCAATACTGTCTTGAATTAATGCATGTGTTCCAATAAAAAAAACAGGATCTGGTGAAGACATTTGATTAATTATTTCATCTCTTTCCTTAACTGATGATGTGAGTAGATATGATTTAATATCATATTTTTCCAAAATAGGATTAAGTGAATTGTAATGCTGTTCAGCTAAAACTTCGGTAGGAGCCATTAAAGCTGATTTGTAGCCTGCATTACTTGTAGAGTAAACAGCACAAGCAGCGACTATTGTCTTGCCTGAACCAACATCTCCCTGTAGAAGTCTCTTCATAGGTGAATTTTTATTCATATCATCAAGAATTTCTTCAATAGTTCTTTTTTGTGCGTTGGTTAATTTGAAATCAAGATTTTCTGTAAATTTATTTATAGTTTTTATATCGGTATAAACTTTTTCACTTCCCAGAATTTTTTTATGATCAATTTTTTTCCTATTAAATATTGTTTGCAGGTATAAGAATTCATCAAAAGCTAACCTCTTTTTTGCTTTAAAATATTCATTTAAATTTTCTGGAAAATGAATATAATTAAAACTTTTCGTTCTATCAACTAATTCATATTTTTTTAGATGATTTGAATCAAGATAATCTTCTATATGTGGAGTTCTCTTCAAGGCACTTTTAATACCTTTTCTAATCAAAGAGCTGGAAAGCCCCTCAATTTTCTTATAGATAGGTATTAATGCACCAGTTTCATTGAGTTCATCAGGATCTAAATATTTTTCAATTGTTGCATTTTTGAATTCAACTGTACCTGTTTTTTTTACTTCAGGACTTCCAGAAATAGCTACAGTATCTCCTTCTTTAAATCTTGTTTCTATGTATTGAGGACCGAACCATTTTGCAGTAGCTATACCTGTCTCATCTTTTAATGATAAAGTTGCGATCCTTAAACGACTTCTAGTTGTAAAAACTGATACTTTGATTACTTCAACCAATACAGTAATTTCTTTTATTTCAAATAAATTTCTTACATCTTCTATTGAAAGGATACTTGATCTATCAATGTGTTTTCTGGGGTAAAATCTAATCAAATCAACTATGCTATTAATCCCAGCTTTTTTAAGTGAAGTTAAACGTTTTTCACCAAAACCTTTAATTTCCGATACATTTATATTGTTAAGATAACTTAGTTCTCTTTTCATCACATTCAAACAATAGTCAAAAACTTTTTAATTCAAAGTACCTAATAATCAATAGATTAGTTATAGTTATAATGTAAATTCAGAGGATAATAATGGCAAAGAAATGTGAAATTTGTGGAAAAGGGCCTTGGTTTGGAAAACAGGTTACTTTCTCTCATAAAAGATCTAGTAAGAAATGGTCTGCAAACATACAGACTGTAAAAGTGGCTGACAGTACGAATACAAAAAAAGTAAAGGTTTGTACATCTTGCTTGAAGGCTGGAAAAGTTACAAAAGTTTAAATGGCTCAAGGTGTAGTAAAATCTTACGATCCAAATTCAGGTAATGGTATTGTTGTTTTAGATACAGATAAGACTGAAGTATATATTCAACCAGGATCACTCAAGGGTTCAATTTTTAGAACTCTTAGACAAGGACAGAGAATTAATTTTACTATTTCTGAATTGGATGGCATGCAAACCATATCAGAAGTCAAAATAGGACAAGGCGGATACTAACTAAAGTTAATGTCTGAAATTAATCTAAACGAATCTAACGAAACCATCATTCATAAATATTTCCAAGGTCTGGTGTGTGATGAATTTTCAATCTCAATTTTTAGTGGCGGACAATCCACAGCTGATGAAAAATTAAATAATATTGACATAACCGGATACGCAAAAAAGAGAAATAATGTATACCCTACTGGTAAAAGAGGTTCATCTTATTTATCCCCTTACATAAGACATGGTTTACTAACTTTAAAAGATGTCTGGCATGCTGTTGAAAAGTTCCCATATGAAGATAAGACAAAATTTAGAGATGAGCTCTTATGGCAAGAATATTCAAGACACGTTTACGCAATTATGGGTAAAAAAACATCAAAAAGTTTGAATTTTAAAATGAAAAATACCAACAAAATAATCAAGACTGATGAAATGAACTGCATAAACACAATTGAAAATGAACTTACTACCACAGGCTATATGGTTAACCAGACACGAATGTGGTATTCATCACATAAAGCTTTTAGATCAGAAAAAGAATGGAATCATTATGAAGATTTTATGTTCAAACATTTAGTGGATGGTTCAAGATTTGCAAATAGACTTGGATGGCAATGGGTCATGGGCAACCAAACTGGTAAGTTATACGGATTTGCTCAATCACAAGTTAAAAACAGAGCTAAAACTCTTTGTGAAGAGTGCTCACTTCAATATAAATGTCCAATAACAACATGGCCTGATGAAAATAAATTTGAGGTAGTTGAACAAGTCATAGATTTTGAAATTAAAACTAAATTTGGTCCACAGGATATAATTTCGACTGGAATAAATCCTGAAGTAGTTTGGTTAACAGGAGAATCTCTCGGTGATGATGATGCTGCAATGAAGTCAAATCCTAATCTGCCTGTACTTTTTATATTTGACTCTGTTCTACTAAAACACATACAAATATCGACTAAAAGAATTAATTTTTTAATAGATACCCTAAAAGAACTTTCAAATAAAAAGAGAGTGATAGTTCATGTTGGGAATCCTAAAACTATCTTAAAGAATATTAAGTATGCAACAACTTACGCATGTGTTCCTAAATACAAAACAATTACTAAAGAAAATCAACCCGTAGCAGAGTTCCCAGCTGAAAGATTGGCAGAACCTATAGATTTTTACCCAAGAAGCTATTCCTCTTGGAAAAAAAAGATTAGATTAAAAATATGAGAAGAAAATTAATTTTTCTATTTTTATTTTTTCA
>DBUV01000050.1:4740-4898 GCA_002308095.1 Acidimicrobiia bacterium UBA1281 | reverse complement strand
TTTTCATTAAATTCTTTTAGAACGTAATTTCTACAGAAAACCAAAATATCGTAATAAAAGTGCTCTGGACTGCTATTAAAATGGTTATAAATACTCGTTTTAGAAACATTTGTGTATTCTGCTAAGGAATTAAGAGATAAACTCGATATGGGCTTTGT
>DBUV01000050.1:3202-4404 GCA_002308095.1 Acidimicrobiia bacterium UBA1281 | reverse complement strand
CTTTACGCCTGCTTCCAGGAGTTCTTTATGAACTTCATCATATTTTTGTTGAGCTCTTACAACTCTTTCATCAACCATAAGAATATATGTCTAGGTTAGTTTGAATTTAGTTAAACACAAATTCACAGCGAAAATTAAGAAAAAACTCCCTATTTACCGAAATATGCTTTAAAATCAATGTATAAATTGAGTATTAACTTTGACATCGTTTTATATATAGTTTTTTTCTTTAGCTTAATACTTTCTGGTATGCTTTCTGGATCAGAAACAGCTATAACTTCTATTCCAATACAAAAAGTTCATCAATTAGAAGATTCGAGAAAAAATAATAGAATTAAAAAAGCAAAAGATAATATTGAAAAAACTATTGGTGGAATTTTAGTAGGAAACAACTTTGTTAATATATTAATGGCTTCGGTGGCTACTCTAATTTTTGTAAGACGATTTGGAGAGAGTGCTGGTAGTGCAATAGCAACTGTGTTTACAACTATAATTGTTTTGATATTTGGCGACATTACACCTAAAACTTTAGCTACTAAACTTCCAATAGCTTTTTTATCTAGAACGACTTTTTTAGTTGAATTACTCTCAAAATTATTTGCACCATTTACAAATAGTATTACAAATGTGATTATGAAATTTGTTAAAAATGCTGATGAAGATGATGCGGAAGTTACTGAAGCTGATATTCAAGCACTTACAGCATTAGGTGAGATTGAGGGTCAGATATTGCCAGCAGAGAGAGAAATCATTGACTCATTATTAGATTTTTCAGATAGGCCTATAAAAGAAATCATGACACCAAGAGTGGATGTTTTGTTTTTGTCACTGCCAGTAAGTATTGATGATGTTAAAAAAGTGGTTAATGATAAAAGAATTTCGCGAGTACCTGTTTCTAAAACTGAATCTTTAGATGATACTTTTGGAGTTGTGTATGTAAAAGACTTAATCAATTTAAATAATCCAACTGAGAGTGTAGAAATTGAGAGTTTGATTAAAGATGCTATTTATCTTCCTGAGTACACCACTGTTCTTTCTGCTTTAAACATTCTTAGAGAAAATAAAGCAAGTTTCGCATGTGTTATTGATGAAAATGGAGGTATTGAAGGTGTTGTCACTATTAAGGACGTCCTTTCAGAGTTTGTTGGAGACCTACCAGATGAACATGATCAGAGATTCTCAGGCATAAGGAGACTGGGTCC
>DBUV01000050.1:0-2813 GCA_002308095.1 Acidimicrobiia bacterium UBA1281 | reverse complement strand
GCTACAGTTGGAGGTCTTTATCTTAGTCATAGTGAACAACTCCCTTCAGAAGGTGAGAAAATAACTATCAATGGCTTAGAAATAACTGTTGTTGAACTTGATAGCAGAAGAATAGAGTCCGTTGTAGTTAAAAAAATTGCAAAGAAATAATTGGTTCGAATCAAGTAAAATAAAAGTATGCAAGTCTTATACGCTTTAATTCCACTTCTTGGAGGATGGCTTGTCTATGGACTCATCGCGTCTCTATTTTTAAAAAGAGCAAGCAGTAGGGATTATTTACTTCTTATATCATCGGGTCTTATTGGGGGACTCATTGGAGGCTCTATAGGTGAGGGTATGGATATTCCTCAGAACTTATGGTGGATGCGTGAATTGTTAAAAATCGGAGTCACAATTGTAGCAATGTATACAATCCAGATAATCAGGTTGCAAGTTTATAACTTTAAAAATAAAACCTAATTTTTTGGCACTCTAGCTGCTTTTAGGAGACTTCCATTCTCATCAATCAAGCCACATCTCTTAGATAGTAGTTTTGTATTAAATGCAAATAAATTTTTTCTCCAAGTAGCAATATATCCGTATCCACCTGCTTCATCTAGTTTCGCGAATGCCGCATCAAGTTCTTTTGTTGATTCTGCAATAACCACTGGAAGATTTTCATACACGGCATCATAGTCTTCAGAAGGCTGAATTTTAGACGAGAGTAGCAATGTGTCTAATAATGAATTACTCATTGTCTAGCAACTCCTCAAATTTTGCTAAGTAAAGTTCTTCTTCTTCTCCGTCTAAAGTCAATACGAAGGGTCTATCTTTTGCAATCCCTAAACTCAAAATTCCAATCATGCTTTTTCCGTCTTTTTCAACTAGTTCTTCTTCTCCAGTTTGTGGATTTTTCTTATTAAATTTTACTGTTACTGTACCGTTGAATTCTTGAGCAATTTTAACAAAAAGGCTTGCAGGTCTTGCGTGTAAGCCGACTTCATCCTTAACAACTAATTCTTTTTCTAACATTTATGAACCTAGCCTTTCAATGTAATTGTTACTATTATTTTGTATTTCCCAAAACTCATTATATATATATGTTTTTCCCTTTGTTAATACTGCCCGCTTAAAGCTAGTAAAACCATCAACTTGCTGGAAGTCCTCATTAATAATAATGTCAAATACTGTTCTGAATGTGTCAATCTCACTACTATTGCTAATCAATAACCTCAAGGGATATTCAAACCTTTCATTTTTAGCAAATTTAATTTCAGGGTTTCTAGCAATTCTGACAACCTCGTCATTTATATCTGGAAGTGCAAATCTATTAATAATCGTTCTACAAAACTCATCTAGAACTTCATCTGTTTTTGAAAAAATAGAATAGGCCTCTGATAAATTCTTTACAGCTTTTTCTGCAAATTCTTTACCCTTTGTACTTGCAATTACCTCATGAATATATAAATTTTCATTAGATAGTCCAAAGTAAGCAAGTTGTAGGTGAAGCCCATTTAAAAGCCATAATTTTTTATAAAATTCATTTTCGTAATCTTTATATGAAACTATTTCTGATGACTCAAGTGGTCGTAATAAAGTTGAGTCATCCAAGATAATTGAACCATAGGTTTCGACAATGACATCAAGAGATCTCATTGGCTGAGGTGGAACAATTTTATCAACGACTGCATCAATGATATTTAAGTTAGGGTTTAAGGATTTGAATTTTTTACTAGTACTGCTTGAAGCTCTGTACATATTTTCAAACGCTATAAATACCTGTTCTTTTTCATGATCAAGTAAAGCTACTTCTTGAAAAATACTCTCTACAAACTTGGGTCCGACAGAAGTTGAAATTAGATCAGCATTCAGGAGTATCTCTTTAAGTTTTTTTTTGTCATTTAAACTAACCGCTCTAACATTTTGTATATGCTCTTCTCGTGTTCCGTTTATATCAAGAGAGGATATCTTGTATTGATTTTTCTCGTTTACTTGGTCTATTAGGTTTTCGTTAACATCTACAAAAGTAACATTAAAGCTATTAGCTTGAAGTGTTGGAGCAATAAATCCTCTACCAATATTCCCTGCACCAAAATGAACGGCCTGTTTCATAAACTCATAGATAAAAGATTAAATATATTATCAACAGATGATTCTTGCCAAAGTTTTTTTGCATCCTCTTCTTCTTCTATCGCGTCAGCTAAAGCAGACAGTACACCCATGTGATCATCAGAATTAGCTGCAATACCAACTATTACATATGCCATTTCTTCATTCCAAAGAACACCATCAGGGACCTGAATAACACTAATTCCTGTGTGCTTTACATGCTTAGAACCCTCTGACATACCATGAGGTATTGCTACTCCATTCCCTATGTATGTAGCGAAGGATTGGGTATCAAGCTTCTCTAGCATTGATTGGATATAGTCTTTTTCAATGTAGCCATTCTGAAGCAGAATTTCTCCTGCAGCTATTGTGGCTTCTTCCTTCGAAGAAAAGTTTTGACCAGTCAGAATAGATTCTTTTACTAAAACCTCAATTTGATTCATGAAGAGGTAATTTCATTACCTTCTGCTAAATCTGAAATTAGTTTTTTTAAAGATGGATCATTCATGAACATAGTAAATTGAATAATTACCGCATTATCAGGTGCTGCAGCTTTGGCTGCACCAGAAAGACCCGTATGGCAAACAACTATGTCAGAATCTGCGGGAATTTGTGTCGCTGGTGCGTGAACGATTTCCACGTCTAATCCAGCTTTTTTTGCTTTTTTAATTAGACCATTTTTAACCATCAAACTTGATCCAGCTCCGGCCTCACATGCCAGGCAT
>DBUV01000079.1 GCA_002308095.1 Acidimicrobiia bacterium UBA1281 | reverse complement strand
GGCCAAATTTCATTCCCTGGAAGGTATCTTGTATTAATTCCAAATTCTAATACAAAAGGTATCTCAAGGCGACTTCCAGAGCAAGAAAGGTCACGACTCGATAGGATAATAAGAAAAATTAAACCTGAGGGCTTTGGCGTAATTGTTAGAACAGCTGCAGAGGGTGTTTCTGAAAATTCTTTGAAAAACGATATTGATAAATTAGTAGAAGAATGGTCAGCAGTCTCTTCAAGCAATAATGGTAGTGCACCTGTTTTAATTCACGAAGAACCTGACGTATCTATAAAAGTTATAAGGGAACATTTGAACTCAGATTTTAAAAAATTACTCATAGAAAAAAATAAAAACTTTGATGGTGTCAAAAAGTACGTTGAAGAAACTTCACCAGAGTTGACTGAAATTATTGAAAGTTATGAAGATAAGATGGATCTTTTTGAGAGATATCATATAGAGGACCAAATAAGAAAAGCATTAGATAGAAAAGTTTGGCTCCCATCCGGAGGACATTTAATTATTGATCCGACTGAGGCACTGACTGTAATAGATGTTAATACTGGTAAGTTTGTAGGTAAGGATAGCCTTGAAGAAACAGTTTATGAAAATAATCTAGAAGCAGCTGAAGAAATAGCAAGGCAGCTCAGATTAAGAGACATAGGAGGAATCATCGTCATAGATTTTATTGATATGGAGTCTATAAAAAAACAACAAAGTCTTCTAACTAAGTTAAAGCAGGAATTAGCTAAGGACAAGACAAGAACACAAGTATTTGAGATTTCTCGTCTGGGTCTTGTTGAGATGACTAGAAAAAATGTTGCGGCTGGTTTAATTGATACATTCTCTGAGGAGTGTGAAGAATGTAACGGAAGAGGTCTAATTATAAATGATATTTTTTCAAATAATTCACAAGAAAATAATATACTTGAATCCGAAGCCGTAGTAGAGTGATTTAGTTATGAGTATATATGCAGTAATTAAAGTTGGCGCAGTCCAACAAAGAGTATCAGTAGGGGACACTGTAGAGGTTCCTCACAACTTCCCTGAGGAAGCTATTGAGCCAATTTTTATGGGATCTAGTACAGGCGGTATAAAAGCTGACAAAGAATCTCTAAAAGATTCATTAGTAGAGTTCGAAACTATGGGAAATACTAAATCCAAAAAAATTAACATTTTTCAATATAAGAATAAAACTGGCAACAGAAGAAGAATGGGTTACAGAGAAGATAAAAAAATTATCAAAATAACTTCTATTACTAACTCTGAATTCGAAGAAGAGGAGTAAGCATGTCAAAAACAAAAGCTGGTGGTTCAACAAGAAATGGTAGAGATTCAGAATCCAAACGCTTAGGTACAAAAGTGTTTGATGGTCAGAATATTTCTGCAGGATCGATTGTAATAAGACAACGTGGAACAAAAATTCATCCAGGAGAAAATGTTTCTAAAGGTGGAGACGATACACTTTTTGCAAAAATAGATGGAGTAGTCAAATATTCTTCAAGGAATGGTAGAAAACTAGTTAATATCATTCCAAAATGAAGCAATGTTCGTCGACAAGATTAATCTAACTTTACTTTCAGGTTCTGGAGGCTCAGGATCCATAAGCTTTAGTTCCAAAAGTTCAAAAACTTCTCCAAATGGTGCTAGTGGCGGTAATGGTGGTTCAATAATACTAAAAACCAGAAAAGACTTATTTGACTTCAGTCACATATATTCAAAAAGTATTTTTAAAGCAGAGAATGGGGGAGATGCTTCAAAAAACCTGCAGTCAGGAAAAAATGCAGGTGATTTAGTAATTGAAGTTCCACTTGGTACAAGCATTTTTGATGATGAGGGATTAATCTCTGTTTTGCTTCATGAAAACGAGGAATTACTTCTTCTTGAAGGAGGTAAAGGTGGAGCTGGTAATAAAGATCTAAAATCTAAAAGAAATCCGAATCCAGGTATCGCAGAACAGGGACAAAGAAGGTTTAAAAAAGAAGTCAGACTCGATTTGAGCTTGATCACTGATATTGCTATTTTGGGTCTGCCTAATTCAGGAAAAAGCACTTTAATTAAAAAAATAACAAATTCAAATGCAAAAACAGATTCATATCCTTTTACAACAATTTCACCAAACCTTGGTGTACTAGAAAGTTTAAATTCTAAATATACTATTTGTGATTTGCCAGGTTTAATTAAAGGAGCAGCCACAGGAGTTGGACTTGGTAAATCTATTCTAAAGCATTTAATGAATACAAAAGTTTTAATATTTTTGTTAGATCCATCAAACACTGAATTAAACATAGATGAGCAAATTAAACTACTTGAGGATGAAATTTTTACATATGAAAAAAAACTTAGACAGTTACCTGTTTTAAAAGTTATAAATAAGTCTGATCTTTCGAACAACCCTAATGGGATGATTAATATTTCTGCACTCGAAGGACTTGGTATAGATAAACTGTTAGAAAAAATAGATGAACTAAATATCAGTAGTTTAAAAGCTTTAAATAAAAGCTATTTAAGAACAGATTTAAACAAAAATGAATTCACAATAGAAAATACTACTCAAAATTATTGGGAGGTTTTCGGTCATGAAGTTGACCGGATAACAAATTTAATAGGCAATGAAATAGATGTATTTAATGAAATTTCATATAGATTCGAAAATTCAGACATTTCAGCAGAATTAAAATTGTTAGGTGTTAATAATGGCAGTACCATCAAGCTAGGAAAATTTGAATTTATTTATGAATAACAAAAAAAATATAGTCATTAAATTAGGAACAACTTCGATTATTGAGAATGATATTCTTAATGTGGATTTTATTGACTCGCTAGCAATAAATATCAAAACTTTAAAAAGTTTGGGAATCAATACTCTAATTGTTACATCTGGAGCTGTACAACTTGGAGCTAATGAACTTAATTTAAAAACAAGACCTACTAATTTAAAGTCATTGCAGGTTGCTTCATCATTAGGTCAAATAGAGTTGATAAACTCATATAAAAATATTTTTAATAAACATGGCCTAAAAGTTGGTCAGGTGCTTATGTCAAAAAATGTATTGGAAGATCGATCACAGTTTGTAAACACTACAGAAGCACTTAATGAATTAATAAATCAAGATATTATTCCAGTAATTAATGAAAACGATATAGTTGCTACCGAAGAATTGAAATTTGGGGACAACGATCGACTTTCTGCAATAGTTGCAATTATTACTAAAGCAGATAGATTAATAATCGTAACCGACCAAGAGGGATTATTTAATTCTGATCCAGCATTTAGTAATGAGGCTAGAAAGATAGACTACATTGAATACGATTCCGAAGAACTTACTAATCTAATTGATAAATCTTCTTCAGGTGGTGGAATGGGTGGCTTCTCAACGAAAATTATGGCAGCACAAATGGCTGGGTTTTCGGGTATCCCAACACAAATCATTTCTTGGAATAATGATGTTTTGGTTGAGGTCTTAAATGAAAAAAAAATAGGGACATTTATAAAACCTTCAATTAAAAAGGTAAAACTAAAAAAGCTTTGGATTGCGTATGGTTTACAGGTAACTGGAAAAATTATAATAGACGATGGTGCAGTAGATGC